>CAYMMT010000033.1:11626-22275 GCA_964391555.1 uncultured Rhodobacterales bacterium | reverse complement strand
GGCGCGGGCAACCGAAGCAGCCGTGGCGGTCGGCACGCCAACAGCTTCGAAGGCGACCGTCAGCAGGGCCGTGGCCTCCGAAAGCGTCAGGTGGATTGTGTCAGCCATGGGTCCGGCCCCCGTGAAACGGGACGGCCAGAAGGTCCGGCCGCCCCGAGAACGTTTAGGCGCTGCGGTAGAGCTTGGTCATCGAGAATTCCCGATGGCCCAGTGCCTCTGCAGCCGTGTTCCGGCCATTGGCGGTGCGGCGGATCATGTCGATCAGGGCGTCACCGGCCTCATCGATTGTTTGCTCACGGCGCAGGATGCCCGACACGTCGACGTCCACATGCTCGCCCATGGTGCGCACGGTGCGCGGGTTCGCGGTGATCTTGATCACCGGCACGATCGGGTTGCCCACCACATTGCCCTGCCCCGTGGGGAAGGTGTGGATCACGGCGCCGCCGGCAGCCATCAGCGTCACGCATTCTGCAGCCGCCGAGGACGAGTCCATGAAGTAGAGCCCATCGCCCGATGACGGCATCTCTGCCGGCTCGAGGATATCGATGAATTGCGATGTGCGGCCGATCTTTTCCAGGTTTCCGAGCGCCTTTTCCTCGATCGTGGTCAGGCCACCCTCGATGTTGCCCTTCGTCGGCTGGCTGTCGGAGAGGTCATCGGTCTGGTGCGCAAAGATCACGTCGTCCTGATACGCCTTCCACATCGCGTACCAGCGCTCGCCAACCTCTTCGTTGATCGCGCGTTTCTGGCAGATGTGCTCTGCCCCTGTAATCTCGGACGTTTCACCAAAGAAACCCGTGATCCCTTCCGGCAGGAGCTTGTCGAACATGTTGCCGACCGTCGGGCAGGAGCCGAGGCCCGTGGTGGTGTCGCTCTCGCCGCATTTGGTGGAAACCCAGAGTTCCTTGATCGAGCATTCCTCTTTCTGTGCCTCGGTCGCCTTGTGAACGAAGTCCTTGGCGGCCCAGGAGGCGGCGCGGATGGTCTCGAAGTCACCCTTCTGTTCGATTGAGAACTCGGCGACTTCCTTACCGGTCTTGCGGATGCCCTCGGCGATGCGGTTGGTCCAACCGGGCTCGATGCCGATCACGACGACGGAGTGCACGTTCGGGTTCGACCCTGTACCGATCATGGTGCGGAAATGCAGGTCGAGATCTTCGCCGAACTGGAGCCGTCCATAGGCGTGGGGGATTGCCAGCGTGCCCTTGACGTTGTTGGCAACCGCCTCGCAAGCCGCGTTGGAAATATCATCCACGGGCAGGATCAGCACGTGATTGCGAACCCCCACGCGGCCATTTTCGCGCCGGTAGCCCATGAACGTCATATTGGAGTATTTCGACATTTGTCAGATCCTTACCAGCGTTTGGTTTTGCAGTTGTGTGTGTGGACGTGTCCGCCTTGGGGGATATCGGCAATGATCTTGCCAATGTCCTCGCCATACTTGATCGCGGTGTCGCCGTCCTTGAGGTCCGACAGCGCAATCTTGTGGCCGATCGGGACATCGGCGCCGGCGGTCAGACGGAATGTCGAGTTGTCGTGGGTGATGCAGCACAGCATATCGGTGCCGGCAGTCAGACCCTCGACCACGACGACGCCGACGTTGTCGGCCTCTTCATGCACCAACAGGTGCGGGATCTCGTTGGGGGCAGGATTGGACATGGATGTCTCCGGGTACTTTCAGGGTTTGAGAATGATTTTCGGCGCAGGCGTCCTGCCGGCGCGGATGTCAGCAAAGGCCTGCGCGCCGTCGGACAGCGCGCGGGTTTCGACCCAATCAAGCGGGCCGAGGCGACCGTCGAACATGGCGGCGCAGGTATCTCGGAAATCCTGGGCGGTGTAGGTGTAGGTGCCGATCACGGTGATCTCTTGCAGCGTGATGCGGCGGATGTCGAGACCTCCGTCAGAACTGCCCAGGCCAATGTGAAGGATCACGCCACCGGGGCTGACGATCGCCGAGGCCGCGGCGCGGGTGGCGGCAAAACCAACCGCATCGACAACAAGCGGGATGTCGCCCTTTGGCGCATTGTCGATGGCGATGCCGCAGGTGTCACGCAGGTAGGTCGCACGGGCCTCATTGGGCTCGGCCAGGGTCACGGTCTCGACCCCCATGGCGTCCAGCGACAAGGCCGCCGCCAATCCGATGGCCCCGCCTCCGATGACATGCGCACGGCGCTCATCGGCCGGGTGCAGCACCTCCAGCCCGAGCCGCGCGGCATGCCAGCTCACGGCGATCGGTTCCGCCAGCGCCGCCTTTTCAAGGCTGACGTGGTCGGGCACGGACACGAGGTTGCGCTCGGGGATCGCCACGGCCTCTGCAAAGGCACCCTCGCGCGGTGGCATGGAGATGATCTGCCGGGAGGGGCAAAGGTTCTCACGGCCGGAAAGGCTCGCCTTGCTGGTGGGATCGCTCACAAGCGGATTGATCGTGACGCGGCGACCGTCTGAGGTGACCCCGGCCCCTTCGTGGCCGAGGATCAGCGGTGCGGGTCGTCGGTCGTCATGGCCGAGAAAGGCATGCATGTCCGACCCGCAAATGCCCACGCTGTCGATATCCACCCGAACCTCGCCCTCACCCGGCGTCGGGTCCAGGGCATCGCGGTAGTCGAGCGTCTCCACACCGGTATAGACAAGTGCCTTCATTTCGCGGTGAACCCTCCATCAACCATGAGCACCTGGCCGGTCACGTAACCGCAGGCCTCCGAGCAGAAGAACAACAAGGGCCCATCGATATCCTCCACCGTACCGTTGCGGCCGATACAGGTTTGGGCGGCGTTGCGCGCGGCCCGATCGGGGTCGTCAAAGACCGCGGCCGTCAACTCCGTCTTGAAGAAGCCGGGACCGAGGGCGTTGACGCAGATGCCGTCGCGCGACCACGCCTCGGCCATGGCCCGTGTCAACTGGGCGATCCCGCCCTTCGATGCCCCATAGCTGAGCCCCCCAGGAAAGGCCCGGGATGATTGCAGCGAGGCAAAGTTCACGATCCGCCCCCACCCTTTGGCCTTCATGCCCGGGACGAGGTGCTGCGACAGGAAAAAAGGCACGCCAAGGTTCAGGCCCAAGGTAATGTCCCAGCCCTCGGGCGTGACCTCATCAGCCACTTCGCGGGTGTTGATCCCGGCTGCGTGGACGACGATGTCGGGCGGGCCATAGGGCTCGGCCGATTTCGCGGCCAGCGCTCCAAGCCCGTCGCGATCGGACAGGTCCCAAGGCAGCGCAGCAACGCCCTCGATCCGGGACAGGTTCTCCGCCCGCCGGGCCACCCCGATGACCTTGGCCCCGGCGGCTGCCAGAACCTCGGCCGCGCGGCGCCCAAGGCCGGAACTGGCGCCGGTCACAAGGGCGACATGGCCGCCGAGGTCGGGGTTGATTGACATGTGTCAGTCTTCGGCTGTGAGGTCGAAATTCTCGCCAGGGAAATATTTGGCCAGCCGGATGTCGGCCGTGCGCGCATGGCCTTCCATTCCTTCCAACCGCGAAATACGTGCCGTTGCCTCCGCAATGGGTTTCATCGCATCGGCATTGGAGCGCTGCCACGTCACGATCTTCATGTATTTGTGGACGCTGAGACCGCCTGTATAGGTGGCAGCACGGGACGTTGGCAGCACGTGGTTCGTGCCCGACGCCTTGTCACCGAACGCCACCGTTGTCTCTTCGCCAAGGAAGAGAGAGCCGTAGCACGTCAATCTGCCGAGCCACCAGTCGAGGTCGGCAGCCATGACGGTCAGGTGCTCGGGCGCATACTCATCGGACGTCGCGGCCATTTCCTCGCGGTCGGCACAAACGATCACTTCCGCGTAGTCGCGCCATGCAGCGGTGGCGTTTTCCTTGTTCACCTCGGGCAGGTCGTCAATCAGAACGGGAACGAGGCGCATGACTTCCTCGGCCAGATCCCGGTCGTCGGTCACAAGCCAAACGGGCGAATTGTATCCATGCTCTGCCTGTCCGACGAGGTCGGTCGCGACGACCATGGGATCGGCGCTCTTGTCGGCAAGGATGAGGCTGTCGGTCGGACCCGCGATCATGTCGATACCCACGCGCCCGAAAAGGATACGTTTGGCCTCTGCCACGAACTGATTGCCGGGGCCGACGAGGATGTTGGCCTTGGGCAGACCAAACAGGCCAAAGGTCATCGCAGCGACGCCCTGCACCCCACCCATCGCCATGATCTTGTCCGCGCCGCAAACATGGGCCGCGTAGACGATGGCGGGTGCGATCCCGACGCCGGGACGCGGGGGGGAACAGGCAACGATATGTTTGCACCCTGCCACCTTGGCCGTGGTCACGGTCATGATCGCGCTCGCGATATGGCTGTACCGCCCACCGGGGACGTAACAGCCGGCGGCATCGACCGGGATCATCTTCTGACCGGCGGTGAGGCCGGGAACCACTTCAACCTCGATATCGCTCATCGATGCCTTCTGCGCCTCGGCAAAGCGTTTCACGTTGGCATGGCTGAACTCGATGTCGCGCTTCAGCTTCTCCGGGACCGCGGCGATGGCAGCCTCGATGTCGGCAGCCGACAAGAGGACACTGCCTTCGTACTTGTCGAACTTCGTCGCGTATTCGAGCGCCTTGTCATCGCCACCGGCCTCGATATCGTCCAGGATGCCCTGGACAAGTTCGTTGACGTCAGACGCGCCACTGCGCGCAGTCAGCGTGGCTTTTTTCAGGTATTCACGGGTCATTCAGCGGTCCTATCGGTAGACATCTGGCAAGAGTGACGTGGAGAACGCGGGGATGTAAGCGATCATCAGCGTCACGATCAGCATGAAGAAGACGAAGGGGATGGCGCGGTAGGCGATCTTGAGAATCGACTCCCCCGTAATCCCCGACACCACGAAGAGGTTCAGCCCCAACGGCGGCGTGATGAAGCCCACACCCAGCGCCGTGATCATCATGATGCAGAACTGGATCTGGTTCATCTCGATTTCTTGCGCGAGCGGGTAGAGGATCGGCGCAAGGATCACGATGTTTGGCGTGGTTTCCATGACGCAGCCTGCCGCCACCAGGATCAGCACCATGATGCCGATCAGCGCGTATTCGTTGCTGGTCATCGAGGTCAGTGCGCCCACGAAGCCTTGCGGGACACCGATAATGGCGAGCGCTTCGGCGAGTGGGATCGAGAAGGCGATGATCGGCAGGATCACCCCGTTCACCTTGGCCGAACTCACCAGCATTGCCGGAAAATCCGACAGCTTGAGGGTGCCGAGCAGGAAGCCCATGATGATGGTCACGACCACGGCCACGGCTCCGGCCTCGGTGGGCGTCAGGCGGCCCGAGAAGATGCCGTAGAAGATGATCCCGGGCACGAGGAAGGCGTACCAGCCGGACTTTAGGGTCCGCCACAGGTTTGCGCGCCACTCGGCTGCGGTCATCATGCCCCCGCCTTCCCAGAGGTTCAGCCGGTTCATCACGATGTTGGCCACGAGGATCGACACCAGGATCAGCAGGCCGGGAATCAGCGCGGCGAGGAACAGCGTCGACACGGCTATGCCCAGAACAAGGCCGATGATGATATAGGCGATCGACGGCGGGATCAGGATGCCGGTACAGGCGCCAGCCGCAACCAGTGCACAGGCGTAGGGGCGCGGGTAGCCGCTCTCGACCAGCCGGTCGATGGTCATCCGGCCCACCGCGGCAGCACCCGCCGCGTCAGATCCCGAAATTGCGGCAAACATCCCGCAAACCAGAACCGTGGCAGAGCCAAAGCCGCCCTTGGCCCAACAGGTCAGTGCCTCGGCCACGTCCAGGAATTTGCGACTGAGCCCGGTTCGGACCAGCACGTCCCCCGTCAGGATGAAGAGAGGCACCGCGGTCAGAGCGAAGGCGTCGATGCCCGAGAAGAGCTTTTCGCCAACAAGGCTGAGCGGCAGCGCGCCCGACATGACCAGCATGAGAATGGTGGCAGAGCCGATGGCAGCCCAGACCGGAACAGCCAGCGCGATCAGCGCAACAAAGAGAATGACGGATGCGTAGAAATCCCAACCAAGTTCGAGGGACTGGGCCCCAAGTGTTTGCCACATCATGGCGCATGCCCTCCTTAGTCGAACAATTTGTCGCCTTCGTAGACGGGCCGGCCCGCACGAAGGTCAGAGATGTCGCGCATCAGCGATTGCACCAGCCGGAAAAGGACCAGGGTGAAGCCAAAGGGCACGGCAAAGAGGAAGTAATACCGGCCGATCCGCAAACCGTCGGTAACCGACTGGAAGGTCCAGGATACGTGCAACGCTTCCCAGGACCAGTAGATCGCGATCACGGCCACTACGAACATCACGAGGTCACCGAGAATATAGAGGAGTGCCTTTATGCTGCGCGGGACATAGTGCATCAGCACGTCAATTCGGATGTGCCCGCGTTCCTTGACCGCCGCTGCCGCGCCAATCCAGGCCAGGTAGATGAAGGAATAGCGGACGATCTCTTCGCCCCAGATCGAGGAATAGGCAAATATCTCGCGCCTGACCACCTCGATGAACATCGTTCCGACCAGCATCACATAGAACCCGAGAAGCAGCCAGCGTTCCCCGTTGGCATCTATCGCTCGATATATCTGAGACATCAAAAGACCTCCTGCCGGCCGCGCGACGGGCGGTCGGAATACGCTGCTGTTCCAGCTGCGGGATAGGGGTGAGCCGGCGCGATCGCCGCGCCGGCTCGGGCGCCCTTAGGCGTCGTGTACGTAGTAGCGCGCCGGGGTGGAGGCCGCTTCTTCGAGTTTGGCGAAAGTGTCCATCGAGCCCGCGAGGTCGACCTTGAACTGGTCCCATTCGCTGCGCTGGAAGCCACCGGCGTCTTGCCATTCGCCCAGCTGATCATCGGTGAGCGAGTGGAACTGCACCCCGTTAGCGATCAGCTGCGACATCGCGTAGGAGCGCGCGGACGGCACTTTGGCAAGGTTTTGCTGCTGGGTGACTTCGCCGGCAAAATCGATGCCTTCCTTCACGTCCATCGGCAGGCTGTCGAACCACTCGGCGTTGATCGAGTAGACCTGGCTGTCCGGAACGGCCTGCGTGAAGGTCACGTGGCTCAGAATCTCGCCAAAGCCGAAGACGTGCAACGCACCCACGGAGGGGTCAAGCGCATCGGCCACGCCCTGACGAATGGCCGACGGGGTTTCGCCCCAGGCCACCGGAGTCGGGTTGGCACCGACAAGGCTGTAGTACTGCTGAAGCATGGCCGAGCCGGGCACCCGGAACTTCACGCCAGCCATGTCGGCGGGGGTGATGATGGCGTTACCACCTTGGCGCACGGCCACGACGCGCGGGTCGATCACGATGTACATCAGGGCCTTGAAGCCCGACGCCGCGATCTTGGGGTCCACTTCGGACTTCCACGCGTCAGACGTGGTCAGGTTGGTGAAGCGCTGGTTGGAACCGCAGAAGTACGGCAGGTTGATGAGGTCCACGACACTCGCAAACGGAGCAAAGTTCGACAGCGAGTGTTGCGCGCACTGGATGGTACCGCCCTGCACAGCCTGGGCCAGCGCGCCACCGGCGCCGAGCTGCCCACCGGGTGCGAGCTTCACATAGACCTTGCCGTTGGTCATGTTCTGGATGTTCTCTTTGAGGTCCAGCTGCATGATCGGGTAGCTGCGCGACGCGCCAAGGACATAGGCCGTGGCCAGCGTCATGGTGAATTCGGCGGCGGCCTCACGGTCGCGCTCTTCCGCGGCAGTCTGGGCCACGGCTTCGCTGGACCAAAGGGTACCGGCCGCACCGGCAACCACCGCCGCAGTGAACGCGCCGGATCCGGCGAGCTTCAGAAAGTTACGGCGCTCGGCCGAGGCCAGCTCCTTCTTGGTCTTGTCCATGTCAGTTCCTCCCATTGGACTTATTGGTTTGTTTCATTGTTGGATTTTTCACGCGCTTCGCTCCGAAGGATGCCAACGGAAAACGCGATTGCAGCGCCGGCCAGAATCAGCATCTCGGTCACGATCCCGACGAACGGGGTATTTCCTCCGGCGCCGCTGACAACATTGGCGACAAAGGCAAGCAACAGAACAAGTGCGATAAGATACGGCATGGTCTCTCCCTTACACCCGGCCGCGGATGAGTCGCGTTGAATGTAAGCGCTTACATTTTGCGATGCAAGCGCTTACATCATTCCGATTCATGAGCTATGGTACGGGACGCGTCACCGCTTTGCCCAAAACCGCGGCTGGCAAGGCGTCACATGCACGGATGCTATGGATCAGAACACGCGACAAATCTCCGTTCCGACCCTCGCCGACGTCGCACGGCGGGCCAAGGTGTCAACCGCCACGGTTTCGAGGTGCCTCAACTCGCCTGACAGGGTGGTGGGCGAGACGCGCGAACGGGTCCTGAAAGCTGTCCGGGACCTTGGATATGCGCCAAACTTCGGCGCACGGGCCCTGGCCGCGAAGCAGACCAATACCGTGGGCGCGGTAATCCCGACGATGGAGAACGCGGTTTTTGCCCGCGGGCTGCAGGCGTTTCAGGAAGAGCTTGGTCGGCACGGCAAGACCCTGCTCGTCGCATCTTCTGCCTATGACGCGCAGCTCGAGGAAGATCAGGTTCGA
This sequence comes from uncultured Rhodobacterales bacterium, assembly GCA_964391555.1. Lineage (GTDB taxonomy): Bacteria > Pseudomonadota > Alphaproteobacteria > Rhodobacterales > Rhodobacteraceae > JAMWZF01. The sequence goes on along the minus strand of CAYMMT010000033.1, from coordinate 13,739 downwards.
GCCCTGGTGGCCCGCGGCGCTGACGGGCTCTTGCTGATTGGTTACGACCGCAATCCCGAACTCTACACTTTCCTCGAAAAGCGCGAGGTTCCGACACTAATCTCCTGGTCCTTTGACGCGACGAACCCCCGCCCCGCGATGGGTTTCGACAATTTTGCCGCCATGCGGGAACTCGCCCGCCTCGTGATCGGTCAGGGCCACAACCGGATTGCTTGCATCTCTGCGCCGACCGCAACCAACGACCGGGCACGCGGCCGTGTCGCCGGTATCAGGCAAGCGATGGCTGAAGCCGGACAGAACCCCGAACAGCTTGATCTGGTGGAAATCCCCTATGGCATTGAGGCCGGCGCGACGGCGCTTCGCAGGGTTATGGCAGCGTCCCCCGAAACGACAGCCGTGATGTGCGTGAATGATGTGCTGGCCATAGGTGCCTTGCGCGCGGCCCGAGAGCTTGGACTACGTGTGCCGGATGATGTCTCGGTTACGGGCTTCGATGACATCGACATTGCCGTGCTGGCGGAACCCGCATTGACAACGGTCCATGTTCCACACCGCGAAATGGGGCGCCGCGCCGCGGGGATGCTGCTACAATTCCTCCGCGAGGGCCGCTCGGGCAAGAGCATGGAGCTGCCCACCGACATCCGGCTTCGCCAGTCGCTCGGCCCGCCGCGCAAGTCGCACGGCTAGCCAACCGCCGCCGCACGTCCGGTGATTTGGCTAGGACTCAGTGTCAGGCACAGGCGGATCGTCGTAGATGGACCAACCGTAGTCACTTGTGCTGTCGGGCAGGTCTTCCTCGCGAACGTTGTGCGCCAAATACGTCTTGGCGATGAAGTTGGCCGTTATGGGCGCGGTCAGAAACAGGAACAAGGTGATCAGAAGTTCGTGGAACGAGACATGCCCTAGCTTCGCAAAGAAGTAGACCATTGATGCGACAAGCACGCCGCCGACCCCGAGCGTCGTCGCCTTTGTCGGGGCATGTAAGCGCTGCACGCTGTCCTTCAACTTGACCAGGCCGTAAGATCCGACCAACCCGAATATGCCACTGACGACGAGGGCGGCCGATACAATGAGTTCTGCAAAGACGTTCATGCCGGCCCCCTATTCGATGATGTCGCCGCGCAACAGGAAGCGGCAATAGGCCACAGTAGAGACGAACCCGACCATGGCAATCAGCATCGCGGCCTCAAAATAGATCGCCGTGCCGCTCCAGACACCGTAGAGCACCAACAGCGCGATCACGTTGATGACCATCGTGTCGAGGGCCAGAATCCTGTCCGCCAAATCAGGCCCCACGGCAATGCGCCACAAATCGAACAAGAGTGCCGCACCGTAGCATGTCGCTGCGAAAACTAGGGCGTATTCTATCATGGAAATATCTCCAGTAGGCGGCTCTCATAGCGGCTTTTGATCCCGTCGCGAACCCCATCGGGATCATCGGTGTGCAGGCAATGCACCAGGATCGCGCTGCCATCTGCCGACAGCATGGTCGAGACGGTGCCGGGCGTCATTGTGATCGTTCCCGCCAGCACGGTGATGGCTTCGGCGGATGTCAGTTCCAGAGGAACGGGTATCCAATGGGAGTGGATCTCCCGCTCGGGCTTGAACAGGATGATCATCGCGACCTGCACGTTGGCCACGATGATGTCCCAAAGAACAATCAGCATGTACTCGGCGATCTTGAGCGGGCGTGCCATGGTGGGGCGGTTGGGCCAGTAAGGGGCCGTCAGGACGGGAATGATCAGGCCAAACACGCCCCCGAGGATCAGGTTGCCCAGAGAAACGGTGTTCACGAGGCCAATCCAGACGAGGACCAGGGTCAGGCTCAGAAGCGGATGCGGGATCAGTTTCCGAAGCATGGCTCAACCCTCCTCGACCGGGCCCAGAACAGCCGAAATGTAACCGGCGCGGTCAAATAGCTGGGTCGACGTATTCTCGAGATAGGCCGAAACTGGTCCCGCAAAAACCGCAAGGGCGCCCAGCATGAAGAGCGCCAACATGACCGGGGCGACCTGCAGTGCGGTTGCGGGATCATGGGGCACGCGTGTGTCCGGGTCCCCGTCGCCGACAGGTACCGATGTCGATTTCCAGAACAACGTGCTGCCGGCGCGGG
>CAYMMT010000033.1:2046-11526 GCA_964391555.1 uncultured Rhodobacterales bacterium | reverse complement strand
CCGTCGCCGACAGGTACCGATGTCGATTTCCAGAACAACGTGCTGCCGGCGCGGGCAAATCCAACGATCGTCAGAAGGGACCCCACCAGAATGGCCGGCCAGGCCCAGACGATAAGGCCCGGCTCCCTGACGGCATCGAGAACCAGCAGTTTGCCAAGGAACCCGCTGAGTGGCGGCATTCCCGCCATGGCGATTGCCGCCGCAAAGAACAGCGCCGCGAAAAGGCCGTTTTGCACTGTTGGCGCCTCTGCGCGCAATCGGTCGGCGGACCGGCGCGTCACCACAAGGTCCGCGATCAGGAACAGGCTGGCCGCCGCGAATGTAGAATGAATCAAGTAGTACAAGGCGGCGGTCGTCGCGGATGCGGAAAATGCGGCCACCGCCACAAGCAGCGTCCCCATTGACCCCACCACCGAAAAGGCAATCAGCGGCATCAAGCGGCGCGCGCCGAGAACGCCGAAGGCGCCGACGGCAATTGTCACGATGGCCGCCGGAAAGAGCCACGCCCCGGCGAGATCCTCGGTCCCCGGAAGGCCGGGGCCAAAGACTGTCGTATGCACCCGCAGGATCGCGTAGGCGCCGACCTTGGTCATGATCGCGAAGAGCGCGGCGACCGGGGCGGGTGCATTCGCGTAGGTCGCGGGCAGCCAGAACTGAACGGGGAAAAGTGCGGCTTTGACCGCAAAGACCACCATCAGAAGGATCGACGCGACACGGACGATCGCGGCTTCTTCGGCAGGGATTTCGGCAATACGCGCGGCGAGGTCAGCGATATTGAGCGTGCCGGTTGATGCGTAGAGGGTCCCAAGCGCGAACAGGAACAACGTCGATCCGGCAAGATTCATGACGACATATTGCAGTCCGGCCCGAATACGATCCTTGCCGCCCGAATGGATCATCAGACCGTAGGAGGCGATAAGAAGAACCTCGAAGAAGACGAACAGGTTGAACACGTCTCCCGTCAGAAAGGCCCCGCAAATCCCCATGAGCTGAAACTGGAAGAGCGCGTGAAAATGCCGCCCTCGGCTGTCCCAACCCGTGGCCATGGCGTGGATCAGAACAATCAGGGCCAGGGTCGAGGTGAGCAGGACCATCAGCGCCGAGAGCCGGTCGAGAACAAGGACGATCCCGAACGGTGCAGGCCAGTTTCCCAACCGGTAGACATGGATCGTGCCATCAGCCGCCATCGCCAACAGGCCAAGCGCTGTGGCGAACAGAAGCACGGTGCCCGCGGTCGACGCGATCCGGGCAAGCGTGATGTCGTGGCGCATGACAAAGCCGATGATCGGTGCCAACAGCGCGGGCAGGACAACGGGCACGATGATCCAGTGCATCACACGTGTCCCCCATCATCAGAGACCCCGCCGTCCTCGTCAGGATCAATGTTTATCCGGTCGTCCTCGGATTCCAGAAACGCCCCCAATCCGATCATCACCAGAACCGCCGTCATCCCGAAGGAGATCACGATTGCGGTCAGAACCAGGGCCTGGGGCAACGGGTCGGTGTAGGTGGCATCACCGTATTTCGACAGGATCGGAGGCTGGTCCAGCGCCAAACCTCCGCTTGCGAACAGGAAAACGTTCACCGCGTAGGACAGAAGCGCGAGACCGAGGATCACGGGAAATGTCCTCAGACGCATCATGAGGTACACGCCGCCGGTTGTCAGAACGCCGATCGTGCTGGCCACGAGTATCTCCATCTCAGCGCTCCGCTTCTGCTTCGACCTGCTCGCCCGGGTCGTAGTCCATGGGTTCCACGTTGACTGTCGCCCCCGCGAACCGCGCGATACGGCTGAGGCTGTAGAGCATCAGCATGACGGCCCCCAGAACCGTGAGGAACACCCCAAGATCGAATAGCGTGGCGGTGACCAATTCGAACTCTTCGATCGGCGGCAGGTTCACGTATGTGTAGGAACTGGTCAGAAACGGTGCCCCCGCGAGCCAAGAGCCAACGCCGGTCAATCCCGCGATGACCACCCCGAGACCGATCATCGTGTGGTATTCGATCCTCTGCCGGTCCTGGGCCCAGGCAAATCCCGACGCCATGTACTGCATCAGAAGCGCGATCGCGACGATGAGACCTGCCACAAACCCGCCACCGGGTTCGTTGTGTCCCCGCAGGAAGATATAGAGCCCCACAACCAGCGCGATCGGCATCAGGAGGCGCGTCGCGACGACCATCATTAGCGGGTGCCGGTCTCGCGACCGGTCCTGACTGTGATCCAGGTTCTTGAGCCGACGCGCGGCGGGCCCGTCGAGAAGGGCGTGCATCAGCGCGTAGATCACAAACCCCGCAATCCCGAGGACAATTATCTCACCAAACGTGTCATATCCCCGGAAATCCACGAGGATCACGTTGACGACGTTGGTTCCGCCACCGCCTTCGTAGCTGTTGGCGAGGTGGTACCCCGAGATGGTTTCGATATCCCGCATCATGAAGGCATAGGCCAGCGCGGCAACGCCAACGCCCGCGCCCAAGGCAATCGCCAAATCCCGGAGTTTGAGCCCGATCGGGCTCTCCTTGGCTGTCTCCTTTGGCATGAAATGAAGCGCCAGCAGCAAGAGCATTATCGTGACCGTCTCGACGGAAATCTGCGTCAGCGCGAGATCGGGCGCCGACAGATACGCAAATCCGGCCGAGATCGACAATCCAATGATCCCGACAAGAACAAGCGCCCGAAACCGTCGATGATGCATGATCATGATCGAGATCGTGGCAACAATCAGCATCACCCAGCCCACTGCGATCACCGGTGCGACGGGCAGCAACTCGCGCGTGGGGGTGGAGAGGCCGCTGGATGAATATGCGACCCACCCGAGACCGACGGAGGTCGCGGTGAATATCGCGAGATACCGGCTGATCGCGCCGTTGTGGCTCAAATCGGTGATGGCGCGGCTCAGGTCGACAACCGATGCGACAAAGCGGTCAAAGATGACCTTGGCCTCGGGCCGCGGCGCCGCGATCCAGGCCTTGTCGAGCGACCGATGCATGGAGAGCAGAACGGCCCCGCCAACAAGTGCGCCCAGCGACATCAGGAGTGCAGCGTTGACCCCGTGCCAGATCTTCAGCTCCGGTTGCAAGTCCGTGCCCGTGACGGCGCTGGCCGCCGTGCTCACGATGCCTTCGGCCAGAAATGGCGCGATGCCGATGATGACGACCAACACGGCCAGCAGCGCCGGTGCGGCCCACATGCCGAACGGCGGGTCGTGAGGCGTGTGCGGGTAGTCATCGCGCTCAGGGCCCAGAAAGACGTGGGCCACGAACCGAAATGAGTAAGCCGCAGACAAGAGCGCCCCAAGCGTCGCCAGCACGGGGATCGCCAAACCGTTGCCGAACCAGGCCATCCGCGAAGACTCATCAAGCATCATTTCCTTTGAAACGAATCCGTTGAACAGCGGGACACCCGCCATGGCCAGCGCGGCTACCGTTGCAATGACAAAGGTCACCGGCATGAGGCGCCTCAGGCCTCCGAGCCGCTTGATGTCGCGAGTATGCGCCTCGTGATCGACGATCCCCGCCGTCATGAAGAGCGCGGCTTTGAACGTGAGGTGATTGATGATGTGAAACACGGCAGCGGCGGCCGCCTTTTCGGATCCGAATCCGAGCAGCATGGTCAGAAACCCGAGTTGGCTGACCGTGCCGAAGGCGAGCAACGCCTTCAGATCGTCCTTGAACAGCGCAATGAGCGCTCCCAGCACCATCGTCACCAAACCCGTGGTGGCGACAATGTAGAACCACGCATCGGTTCCCGAGAGCGCCGGCCACAGGCGCGCCAGGAGAAAAACCCCCGCCTTCACCATGGTCGCGGAGTGCAGGTAAGCGGAGACCGGTGTTGGCGCGGCCATGGCGTGGGGCAACCAGAAGTGGAACGGGAACTGAGCGGACTTCGTGAAGGCCCCGAGCAGGATCAGGATCAGCGCGGGCAAGTACCATTCCGACGCCCGGATCTGGTCCCCGGCTTGAAGGATATCGGTCAGGTTGTAGCTGCCGACGATGCTGCCGAGGATCAGCATTCCCCCAATCATCGCAAGGCCCCCGGCCCCCGTCACGGCCAGCGCCATCCGCGCGCCCTGCCGCCCCTCGGGCAAGTGCTTCCAATAGCCGATCAGCAGGAAAGACGACAGTGACGTCAGTTCCCAGAAGATCAGCAAAAGCAGGATGTTGTCGGACAGGACAATGCCCAGCATCGCGCCCTGAAAAAGCAGGAGATAGGTATAGAACTGCCCCATCGGGTCTTCGCCCGACAGGTAGAATCTCGCGTAGAGCGTGATCAACAGACCCACGCCCAGGATCATCCCGGCAAAGAGCAGGCCAAGACCGTCGAGAAAGAATGATGCGGACAGTCCCAACTGGGGCAACCACGCGACCTCGGCCTGAACCACCTCGCCCCGCATCACGCCTGGTGCCAGGATGACCAGCATCGTCAGGGCCAGAATTGTCGGCACCGCGGTCGAGATCGCACAGACATTGCGGCCTGCCCGGATCATGATCCCGGGCAGGAGAGCGCCAAGGAACGGCAGCAACGCGATTATTTGAAGGAGTGTCCCCCCGTGGCTCATCCCAAGGCCTCGACCGTTGATTTTCCAAGTCTACGCGTACCCGGAGCAGCGAGGCACCACAACCAATCGTTTTGCCATGCAACCATATCGCGGACGAACTGCAGGTTCGGCTCCAACAGGGCACAAGCGACGCCACCCGCGCGGTCGCCAAGGTGTGGGCCCGCCCCTTCGCGGCCGATACCCTCGACAGGCCAGTCGATTATTTGCGGCGCCCGAGAAGCCAGATGAAGAAGAGACCGCCCACGAGACCCGTCACGATGCCAATCGGCATGTCTTCGGGAGCCATGATCGTGCGTGCGGCGATGTCCGCCCAAAGCAGCACAACCGCGCCAACGAGTGCCGACCCCGGGAGGACCCGACGGTAATCGCCTCCGACAAGCATGCGGACGACGTGCGGCACCATGAGACCCACAAATCCGATGATGCCCGAAAAGGCCACCATGACCCCGGTAATGAGCGCCCCGACCACAAAGACCACCATGCGGAATCGCGCGACCGGCAAACCGAGGGTAGAGGCCGTTTCATCCCCGACCGTCATCGCATTGAGATCGCGCGCCCGTGCAAACAGCCAGGCGCCACAGGCCAGCAAAATCGCGAGAGGATAGATCAGTTGGCTCCACTGCGCGAGACCAAGCCCGCCTAGCATCCAGAACACAACGGTATGGGTCGCGCGGGGGTCGCCAAGGAATATCAGTACGTTGGCGCCAGCCATGATGATGAATGACACGGCAACGCCCGCCAAAACCAGCCGGTCGGCGCTGGTCGCATCCGCGAAGCGAGACACCGCGAGAACAATTGCCGTTGCGCCGAGCGCCCCGAGAAATGCGAGCAACGGCACCGTCAAGAGACCCAGGAACAGTCCGGTGTGGAGCAGCGCCAGAATGGCTCCGAATGCGCCGCCGGACGAGATGCCCAGCAGGTGTGGGTCCGCCAGCGGGTTCCGCGTCACGGCCTGCAGGCTGGCCCCGACCATCGCGAGGCCCGCGCCGACCATCATCGCCAGCAGGGCGCGCGGAAAGCGGATGTCCCACACGATCGCCTCGCGACCTTGCGACCATGACTGTTCGACCAGCCCCGGGGACAGTTTGTTGGATAGTACCCCCCAAACGGTGCTCAGGGGGACCGACACGGCCCCGACGGATATGGCCAGCGACAGCGAAATCAGGAGCAGCGCCCCTCCACCCACCGCAAAGAGGGCGGTGCCACCGAGGCGGATTGTCCGGTTGGGGCTGCTAATGATCTCGCTCACGGGATCACTGGCCCCAGAAGGCCGCAGCGAGCGACTTGACGGCTTCGATGTTGCGCGGACCCGGGGTCGCCTCCACGTATTCGAGCGTTACGAACCGGTCGTTCCTGACGGCATCCATATCGGCAAACGCCGGGTTGGACATCATGAACGCGCGCTTCTGCTCGGCGGTCACTTCCCCGTAGTTGATGATAACGATGACCTCGGGGTTGCGCTCGACAACCTCCTCCCAGGTCACGGTGCCCCAGCTTTTCTCAAAGGTTTCCATCACGTTCATGCCACCCGCGGCTTCGATCAACGCGGTCGGCATGGCGTAGAGACCTGCCGTAAATGGCGCGTCTTCACCGCTGTCGTAGACGAACACGCGTAGCGGCTCTCCCGTTTCCAGACCGGCGGTGAACTCGGAAAGTTCTGACCGATAGCCTTCCACCAAAGCGGTCGCGCGGTCCTCGACATCAAAGATGCGGCCGAGGTTCAGCAGGTCATTGTACATGTCCTCGATGCTCGCCCTGCCCTTGTCCATGATGTGGGCGCACGATTCGGTGAGTTCGTAGACCTGAATACCGAAGGGGGCGAGCGTTTCGGGCGTCACTTCTCCTCCGACCTTCATGCCGTAATTCCATCCCGCAAAGAAGAAGTCGGCATCCGCGCCGACCAAAACCTCCTTCGACGGATACTGCTCGGACAATTCCGGAAGGGCCGCCACGCCGGCGGTCATCTCCTCATCCAGCTTGTTCCATCCGGAGATGCCGGTGTAGCCCACCATCCGGTCGACCAGGCCAAGAACCAGCATCATCTCGGTCAGGTTTACATCGTTGGAAATTGCACGTTCGGGAGGCGCCTCGAACGTGACGCGCCTGTCACAACTCTGGATCGTGGTTTCGGCTTGGGCCGCGCCAGCAGCGACAGAAAAGGCGACGGCGGCCAGGAAAGCGGTCTTCACAGGTCAAGCGTCCTTATGTTGAAGATGAAAGGTGAGGTGATCTGTGTCACTTGGCGCGAGTTGCTCGCGGCGAGCGATCACGTGGAAGGCATCTGACACCGCCTGTTCATTCAGAACCTCCATCGGCGGCCCAAATCCCTGTGTCTTGCCTGATCTGAGGAGCAGAACGTCATCGCAGACGCCCGCCGCAAGGTTCAGGTCGTGCAGAGAGGTCACGATCGTCACCGGCAAAGCGCGAATAAGCTCCAAAACCTCGAGCTGGTGACGAATATCGAGATGGTTCGTGGGCTCATCGAGGATCAGCAGGCGCGGCTCTTGCGCCAGAGCTCTGGCGACCATGACCCGCTGGCGCTCGCCGCCCGACAGCGTGCCAAGTCTTCGGTGGGCGAGATCACAAAGGTCCAATCTGTGCATCGCGCTTTCGATGACTGTTCTGTCGCGGGCAGTCGCATTTCCGACGTAGGCATGCCGGTGCGGCGTCCGGCCGAGCGCCACGATCTCCTGGACGGTGAAGGCGAAATCGCTTGGCTGTTCCTGCAAGACGGCGGCCACGCGTTGGGCAACGGTCCGGGCCGGAAGGGTCCAGATGTCGTCACCATCCACAACCACCGCGCCGGTGGTCGGCCGGTGAAATCGGTAAAGCAACCGTAGCAGTGTCGTCTTGCCGGCCCCGTTTGGGCCGACCACCCCCAAAACGCGACCGGGCCTCAAGTCAAAGCTCGTATCATGCAGCAATGTCTTGCGGCCCGACCCCAGGGACCAGGACAGGCTGCGGACAGAGAGATCGGCAGCGCTCACGAGGCCAACGCCTCGCTATCTTCACCTGCCATGGTTGCCGCCGGAACGCGCGCGAGAGTGCAATTGCGCAGCTTGCCCGGTCGGTCGACGGACGAACACCAGCCGTCGGCAAGAAAGGCGTAGTGCCGGGCGAAGGCGACAAGGTCGTCGACATCTGTGTCCGGATCGATATCGCCAAAGAGATATGTCGCCTTCGTCGCGCATTGGTAGGCGACCGTGCAGGGGCGGTCGCAGCCTGCCATGCAAGCCACGCCCGAAATGTCAAACGCTTCGGGCAGCGCCGCTCCGGCCCTGTCAATCGCCCCTCGCAGACGCTCGATCAGTTCAAAGCCCGGTCGGACCTCCGACCCCGCCTTCCGACAGGACGTGCAGACTGTAATTCGGTGAGACATCAGGCCCTCCGCCTTCTGGAAGGGCGCGCCGAACAGTTTCATGGTCTTGCGGGCAGAACCGCTGTGCCATCGCTTGCTCCTGACCGGGCGCCCCGCCCGAATCGAGTTGAAAGACCGACGCAAGCTGCGTCGGTGATGGCAGGTCTCCTGACTTGCGGGTCGCTGCTTGCCGCCCCTTCCCGACCTTGGCTGGCCAGTGGACTGACGGGTCGCTCTCCGCTCACAGTTGCGGGGGCAGTCACGGATTCGGCGCCCTTTGGCTCCTCCTCACCGTGTTCCCTTTTCATCTCCTCCGCCTTGGGCGTCGGAGAACCATCGGCGTGACCTAAAGCGATGGGAACCGTGCCGTCAATGGATGATTTTTCGAGTCGTTCCAATCGCTGCGCTGCCGTTCGCGGCACAGATCCACTCCAAAGAGCAGGCGCGGCCACTCTAGACGCCCGGCAAGAGGCAAGGTCGGATCCGGAAACCGGTGTTCAAGCGGCCCAACCACGTCGATTAGGTCTTGGATGCGACCGATCAGGTCGGTAACGGCCACCCATGACGGCACCTGAACGTTCAAGTGTCGTGAAGCCAACAGACGACTGCCGCCCCGGTGCGAATGACGTCTGACAAGAATTTCCCCAAGCAACCGGAGGGGTCGATGCAAACATTCCATGTGGGTCGGGTCCCACCGATGACCTTTGGGCCAGGGCGTCTGTCCAAGGTTCCGCAAATCGTCGCGGACTTGGGCGGTGGTCCGGTGCTTGTTGTCGCTGACGCCGTCCTGGCCGAGTTGGGTGTGACCGACGAACTGGCACAAAGCCTTGAGGCCATGGGTATCGCTGCCGACATGGCTGCCGATGTTGCGGGCGAACCGAAGGAGAAACTCGTCGACGCGCTCGGCGCGCGGGCCCGAGAGGCGGGCGCAAGGGTCGTGATTGCGATCGGCGGCGGCGCCGCGATGGATGCCGGCAAGCTTGTGGCCGCGATAGCGAAGTCCGGCCAGCCGGCGGTCGATTTCGATCTGGCTGCACAACCGTTGCCGAAAGACGGACTGCCCGCAATCGCCATCCCCACCACGGCAGGGACCGGGTCAGAAGTGACGCGGACGGCTGTGATCTCGAAATCAGATGGGTCGAAGACCTGGTATTGGGGCGAGGAACTGATGTTCTCCCACGCCGTTCTTGACCCGGAACTGACCTTGAGCCTGCCGTCCCAGTTGACCGCTTGGACAGGGATCGACGCCGTCGCCCATGCCCTGGAGGGATCAACGTCCCGAACGACGAACCCGGTGGGTCAACTCTTCGGTTTGGAGGCGTTGCGCATCCTGAAGAACGCCCTGCCCCGTGCCGTCGCCGACGGTGCGGACCTCGAGGCCCGGGGCGAGGTCTTGTGGGCTAGCATGGTTGCCGGCCTCGCCCTCCACAATTGCAACACCCACATGGGGCATAACATCAGCCACGCGCTTGGCTCACTGGTTCGGATACACCATGGCCTCGCCACCGGCCTCGCGCTGGAGGCCAGCCTCCCGTTTCTGGTGGCTCGCCCTGACGGTGCTGC
>CAYMMT010000033.1:0-1946 GCA_964391555.1 uncultured Rhodobacterales bacterium | reverse complement strand
ATGATGAACAAGCCGATCGCCCCTGCCGCCTAGTCACCTTTCCGGCAAGCCGCCGGCCCGGACAACCGCCATCGCTTCAAGTGGCGCGGGTGGTGACCTGACGCCATTGGTATCGACCGATTAAACTTTACCATTGGCGTTCGCGAAACGGACGATCATCCGGGGTCGGGCAAACGTCAGCCCAACCGGTCCTTGACCATGGGCCCGACGGCACCAAAATCCATCTGGCCCTGATACTTGCCCTTCAGCACCCCCATGACCTTGCCCATGTCCCGGATGCTCTCGGCTCCGGTCTCGGCGATGGCGGCGTCGATCGCGCTAGCGGCCTCTTCCTCCGAAAGCTGGCGCGGCAGAAAATCGGTGATGACGCCGATCTCGGCCTGTTCGCTCTCAGCCAGGTCAAGCCGCCCGCCCTCTTCGTAGGCCCGAACGCTTTCCTGTCGCTGTTTCACCATCTTTGCGAGGATGGACACCACCACGTCATCGGCCACCGGCCCTTCGGCACCTTCCCCCCGCGCGGCGATGTCCCGATCCTTGATCGCGGCGTTGATCAACCGCAATGTCGAGAGCCTTGCGGTATCCTTGGCTTTCATCGCCTCCTTGAGCGAGGCGGCAATCTTGGTCCTGGTGTCCATTCGAAAGGTCCCATCCTTCGAAATTTCTTGGCTTGTCTAAGCCACAAGAGCCGCTTCTACCGCATCCCGAGCGGGGCTGACAACATCTACCAAATGCCTGGCCCGAGCGCTTGACCGCCATCGTTCAAGGTCATAGGACGGGGCCGTTTGCCGCCCGACCGACCCCGACCGACAAGGACCCCCGCGATGACCGACACGCCCACCGCCTGCCTCGCTCTCGCTGACGGGACATTGTTTTTCGGACACGGGTTCGGCGCAACAGGTCAGGCCGAAGCAGAGCTTTGCTTCAACACGGCCATGACCGGCTATCAGGAGATCATGACCGACCCATCCTACGCGGGCCAGATCGTGACATTCACCTTCCCGCATATCGGCAATACCGGCGTCAACCCCGAGGATGACGAAACCGGTGACCCCGTCGCGGCTGGCATGGTGGTCAAGTGGAACCCGACCGAGCCGTCAAACTGGCGTGCCACAGAGGAATTGACCAAGTGGCTCGCCTCGCATGGCCGGATCGGGATCGGGGGCGTGGATACACGTGCCCTGACGCGCGCGATCCGGCACCAGGGCGCGCCTCACGTCGCCTTGGCCCATGATCCCGAGGGCAAGTTCGACATTGAAGCGCTCGTCGCCGCGGCGCGGGCGTTTCCCGGGCTCGAAGGGCTTGATCTGGCCAAGGACGTCACCTGCGCCCAGTCCTACCGCTGGGATCAGACCCGCTGGGCGTGGCCGGATGGATTTGGCACGCAGGTCACCCCGCACCACAAGGTGGTCGCGCTCGATTACGGGGCGAAGCGCAATATCCTGCGATGCCTGGCCTCGGTCGGCTGCGAAGTCACCGTTCTGCCAGCAACCGCGACGCTGGACGAAGTTCTCGCCCACAAGCCCGACGGGATCTTCCTTTCGAACGGTCCCGGCGACCCGGCGGCGACCGGAGCCTATGCCGTCCCGATGATCAAGGGCGTGCTCGACCAGACAGATCTGCCGATTTTTGGCATCTGCCTTGGCCACCAGATGCTCGCGCTTGCGCTCGGAGCGACCACGGTCAAGATGAACCACGGCCACCACGGCGCGAACCATCCGGTCAAGGATCTCGAGACCGGCAAAGTCGAGATCACGTCGATGAACCATGGCTTCACGGTCGACGCGCAGACCCTGCCGGCAGGGGTGACCGAGACCCACGTCAGCCTCTTTGACGGGTCGAACTGCGGCATCCGCATGGCCGATCGCCCGGTCTTCTCGGTACAGTACCACCCCGAAGCGAGCCCCGGTCCGCAGGACAGCTACTACCTGTTCGAGCGCTTCGCCGCC
>CAYMMT010000032.1:0-22386 GCA_964391555.1 uncultured Rhodobacterales bacterium | reverse complement strand
CTAGAGCACGCGTCCGGTCGGCGGAACGCGCTCACGCCGCGTCGACGCGCCGTCTGCTCCCGACAAAGGTCGCGCGTGCCAGGGCCGCAATAAGCCAGACCGCAATCAGAAGACCGGCAACAGCCGCGAGATAAAGTCCCAGCGCCATTGTCATGCCTTCGGGCAGCATCGGCAACACCTCTGCCAGCCAGGGCCAGTAGTCGCCTGTCACGATAAGCCCCCCCGGCAGCGCCGCGAAGAGCGCCAGAACGGCGGCAACGGTCACCCCGACCGGCACAGACACGGATGCCCGGCCCCGCAGCGCCCGACGCAGCGCCCGCATCTGTTTGCCCACGTCCTGCTGCATCGCCATCAGCGCCGGCACGACAAGCAGCACCAGCACCATGCCGAAGCCGAGGCCATAGACCAGCGTGATCACCGTGGGCTTCAGGAATTCGGCCTGGTTCGAGCCTTCGAACAGGAGCGGCGCGAGGCCCAGCACCGTCGTCAGCGTCGTCAGCAGGACCGCCCGCAGCCGGTCGGCAGCCCCGTCGACGATGGCGGGGATCAGGCCGCGCTCTTCCGCATATTCATCGATCGTCGTCACCAATACGATCGAGTCGTTGATGATGATGCCGATCATCCCGATCAGCCCGACGATGGAGAACATCGACATGGGCACACCCCATTGCGCGTGGCCGTAAATCGTCCCGACGAGGCCAAACGGAATGATCGCCATGACCACCAGGGGCCGCAGCCAACTCGCGAAAATCCAGCTGAGCGTCAGGTAGATACCGAGAAGCACAAGCATCGCGCCAAAGCCCGCGTCAGCGAGAAAATCCCGCTCCTGTTCGGCAAGGCCGGAAAGTTGCGTTTCGATCGCGTGGTTCTGCTCGATCCGGGGCAGGATATCGTCCTGCATCAGCTGCATGATTTCGGCCGCGCGGTCGGCATCGTCGTCGGTCAGGTCCCCGGTCACGGAGATCAGCAGGATACCGTTTTCCCGGGTGATTGTGGAAAATCCCGTACGCCGGTCGACACTGACGATGTCGGCGAGCGGCACATAGACCCCCGTGGGCGCGCGCATCTGGGTGCGATCAAGGAAATCGGCGGTCAGCTCTCCCGCCGGCAGTTCCACCCGGATCGTGGCGGACCGTGGGCCATCGGGAAAGGACGCGGCCTCGATCCCGCCCAGCCGGTTGCGCAACACGCGGCCCAGACCATCAATGGTAAAGCCCAGTGCCTCGCCTTGCGGGGTGAGTTGGAGGATCAACTCTTCCTTGTCATAGCTGAGGCTGTCTTCCAGCGACGACACTTCCGGAAAGACCGCAAGTTCCGTTTTCAGGTCTTCTGCGGCGGCCTTCAGTACCGATGGTGTCGCGCCGAAAAGCTCAACCTCGATGTCGTCCCCGCCGGGGCCCGAAGCCCAGGACCGGAAGCTGACGGTTTCGGCCAACGGGTGCCGCCGGACGCGGTCTTGCAGTTCGGCAACGAAGGCAAAGCTTGAATAGGGGCGCAGGTCGGCGTCGATCAGTTCGATGGAAATCGCGCCAAGCTGGTCAGCGTCTTTGATATCCGACCCGGCAATGCCGCGGCCGGCGTTGCCGCCGATCTCGGCCATGACGAAGGTGACCGGGTTGCGACCGTGGCGTTCCTCGTACTCCGCGCCAAGTTCGTCAACGGCGCGCTGCATTTCCTGCATCATGGCCAGCGTATCGGCGCGGTCGGCCCCCGGCAGCATGGAGAAATTGCCCGTGACGCTGCCTTGCTCCGGCGCATTGAAGAACCGCCATTGCACCTCGCCGGTGACCAGTTGGGACACTTGCCCGGCGAGGATCAGGATGACCCCGGCGAGCACCGGATACCGCGCCCAGATCACGAGCCGCATGAAGGGCCGGAAAAGCGTCTCCCGGACCCACGAGAAGCCAAGGTTCACGACGCGGGACGGAATGTCGTACCACTTGGTCCCGGTGCCGACCGATTTGCTCATGTGGTGCGGCAGGATCAGGAAGCACTCGATCAGCGAGGCGATCAGCACCACGATCACGGTGAAGGGGATATCGGCGATGAGGTCCCCGAACCGCCCCCCGACGGCCACGAGGCCAAAGAAGGCGATCACCGTTGTCAACGTCGCCGAGAACACCGGCATGGACATGCGTTTGGCAGCACTCTCGGCCGCGGTCACCGGGTCTTCGCCCAAGCGGCGTGCCCGGAAATCCGCGTGTTCGCCCACGACAATCGCGTCGTCCACGACGATCCCCAATGTGATGATCAGCGCGAAGAGCGAGATCATGTTGAGCGTCAATCCCGACATATACATCAGGAACACAGCCGCAGACATCGCCACGGGGATGCCCAACGCAACCCAGAAGGCCGTCCGGGCATTGAGGAACATGAAGAGCAGGACAACCACCAGAGCAAGGCCCAGGGCGCCGTTCTCGAACAGGATATCGAGGCGACCGGTGATGTATTCGGCCCGGGCGCGGATGAGGTCGATGGTGACACCCTGTGGCATCGTTGCCTGAACCTCGGCCACGACCTCTTCGACCCGCTCCTGCAATTCGATCGCGTCACCCCGATCGTTGCGATCGACCCGCAGGGACATCGCCGGGTTGTCGCTGACGAAATAGGCGCGTTCGCGATCCACGCCTTCGACCTCGATCCGGGCCACATCTCCAACGGTCAATTGCGATCCGTCGTCATTGGTGCGCAGGACGATGCCAGCGATATCGTCGGCCGACCGTTTTTCCACCCCGGCGCGTACGCGGGCGGCGCCGGCCACGTCGCCGGCAGGGTTCGCATCCGCGCCGGCGGCGATGGCTGCGGCGATATCGGACATGGAAACGTCATGCCGGATCAACGACAGCGACGTGACCTCCACCACCGTCTCGGGCGCCGCCACGCCCCTGAGCGTCGTCTGCGTCACACCGGCCTCGCGCAGGCGCAGCACCAACTCATCGGCAAAGCGGGCCAGCTGAGACGGCTCGACCGGGCCTGTGATCACCACGTCGGTGACCCGGTCGGTCCAGACATTGCGGCGCACGGTCGGGTCGTCGGCGGCCTCGGGCAGATCGGTGACAAGGTCGACGGCTGCCTGCACGTCCTCCTCCGCCCGCGCCATGTCCCAACCGGGTTCGAATTCCAGCCGGATCGCGGCGCGGCCTTCGCTGGAACGCGCCGAGGTCATGGTGACACCCTGCACCGTGGTCAGGGCCGGTTCGATCAGTTGCACAACGGCGCGGTCCACGTCCTCGGCCCCGGCGCCGTCCCAGTTCACGCCGACGGTGACGGTGTCGATCACGACGTCGGGAAAAAATTGCGCCCGCATCTGGGGCGCGGCCCAAAGACCGGCGGCGACCATCACCACCATCAGGAGGTTTGCCAGCGTCCGGTGCCGGGTAAAATAGCTCAGAATGCCGTTGGCGCCGCGCGCGATTGCCATCCGCTAGCTCCCCATCCGGCTTTCGATCCGTTCCACGACGGCGGCGGGAACCTCTGGCTGATCCAGCTGGCTGAGGATGCGGGTCTTGGCCTCGTCCGGCATCCGGCTGTCCTCGACAAAGGCCACGAGCCGCGCCTTGCGATCCGGGTCGAGGGTCAGCATTTCGGGTTCGGCAGGGCCCGCCGCGGCAGCTTCCGGCGTAATCGGCCGGACGCGAATGCCCGCGCCGAGGATCGGGGACCGCTCGGCGATGATCATCCGGTCGATGAGGTCTCCGGACCGGATCAGGACGTCATCGCCCTGGCGTCTCAGAAGGGCCACCTCGACCAGTTCAAGCCGGTCGTTTTCGCCCAGAACCAGCACGGTGTTGTCCGCCGCGACGGCGGTGGCGGGCACGCGCGCGACGAAGGGCAAGGGCGGTTCTTCGATGGTGACGGTCACGAAATCGCCGGGACGGAAGCCCGGAGCGTCCTCGAGCGTGGCAAACAGAAGCCGCCCGGTCTGACCTTCCGCCACTCCCGCACTTTCCCGGGTAATCATTCCGGTAGCGGTGAGGTCGACGCCCGAGACGTCGAGCGTGACCTGCAACGGCGCGCGCCGCAGGCGGCCATCTTCATCGAGAAGGCGCGTGTATTGCGACGTGGAGACGCGGAATGACACCTCGAGACGGCCCGGTTCGACCAGCGTCGCAAGTTGTTCGTTCGGCGCGACGCGGCCCCCCTCGACAAGGCTGACGTTGGAAAGCGTTCCGGCAAACCGCGCCGTGATCTCGGTATCGTCCAGCGTGCGCTGCGCCTCCGCGAGGCTGATGTCAACGCGGGACAGTCGAGTGCGTGCCTGATCGATCCGCGCCTCGGCCTGGGCCAGGGCCTGGCGGCGGGACAAAACCGACTGCCGGGCAGAGGAGGCTGCAAGTTCCGCGGCCTCGACGGCAGCCGCCGTGCCCACGCCCCGGGTCTGGAGGTCCCGCTGACGGACAAGCGCAAGATCCCGCAGGCCGGCCTGTTCCTCGGCCGAGGCCAGTTCGTCCTTGGCGAGCCCCAGTCCGCGGTCCGCGTCGCGCAGCTCGGCCTCCGCGTCTTGAAGGTCGGTCAGTGCACGGTCGTAGGACGACTGAGCATCGGCCTGATCGATGCGCACGAGCGTCTGGCCCAGAGATACGGTTCCACCCTCCACGAATTCCGGCGCCACGAAGGTGACGGTGCCGCCGACGCCGGCGCGGAGCTCCAGGGTCCGCTGGCTGCGCAGTTCCCCGAAAACGGTGAGTTCAGGCGTGATGGTTTCGGGCGAAAACGGGATCACGTTGACCGCGATGATGCGCTCGCGCTGCTGGAACGCTCGGGGTTCGGCATTTCTGCGTTCCTCGATGGCTCCACGCATGGTTTGCGCGGCCAAAGCCAGCACCGCCAGCGTCACTGACAGCAGGAAGATGCCCACAAGGGAGCGTCGCAGAAATCGCATGTGTCACCTCGCCTGCGGCGTGTCCGGAACCCACGCCAACTATATAGGACTGCTTTTATTACGAACGAGAGGCCGTATTCTGTCACAAAAAATCAAAAAACTTTTCCGAAAGATCACTTGCGGCGCAAATGTTCGTCCAGCCGGGGCATGATTTCGACAAAGTTGCAGGGCCGGTGGCGAAAGTCGAACTGGGGCTTCAGGATCTGGTCCCAGCCATCGCGGCAGGCCGACGGGGACCCGGGCAGAGCGAAGATGTAGGTGCCGCCCGCCACACCTCCGCAAGCGCGGGACTGCACGGCGGAGGTTCCGATCTTCTCGACCGAGATCATGGTGAAGAGCGTTGAAAAAGCGTCGATTTCCTTCTCGTAGACATCCCGGTGGGCCTCGACCGTCACGTCGCGGCCCGTGAGCCCGGTGCCGCCTGTCGAAATGATCACGTCGACCTCTTCATCGGCGATCCATGCGCTGAGCTTGGCGGCGATTTCGTCACGGTCGTCGGTCACGATATCCCGCGCCGCCAGCGTGTGGCCGGCGTCAGTCAGGCGATCGACCAGAGTGGTGCCGGAACGGTCATCTGCGAGCGTGCGGGTGTCACTGACAGTCAGGATCGCGATGCGAACGGGCAGGAACGGGCGGGTTTCGTCGAGTTTCATGGGGTTTCCATCTCGAATATGGTGGGGATTGGTCCAAGGTTCACGACGCGGGTCGCACCGATCCGTCCCTCCTGCCCCCAGCTATCGTGGATATGGCCACAGAGGAACAAGTCGGGTTGCAGCCGTTCCACCGCGGACCGGATAGCCGTGGATCCGAGGGACTGCCCGGATGCGCTGCGGTCGGCCACCCCCCTGGGCGGCGCGTGGCAAATGAGGATATCCGCCGCGACGCATTTGTTCAGTTGCGCCTCGGCGAACTCTTCGGTGAGGTCGCAGGACCAGCTCCCGAACGGCGTGACGGGAACGGCGTATCCGAGGCCAAAGATTTTCAGCGTGCCAAAGGTCGTTTCGGTGCCATGCAGGACCGTGGTCCCCTGCCCCGCCGCGGCGGTGAGTTCCTCGACGCTTTCCGCGTTGCCCGGCACGGCGATCATCGGTGCCCCGAGGTCCGACAACAGCGCCATGGCCGGGCCAAGGCCTTGACGGTGATTGCAGAAGTCCCCGGCCCCGATCACGAGGTCCGCCCCGGCGCTCGCCGCCACGATGGCGGCGGCGAGATTGCGCGCGTGATGCAGGTCCGAGAAAGCGAGCAGGCGCATGTCTAATTGCCAAGGCGCGCTCTGAGCGCCAGGAGGTCGGTCCATGCCTCGCGCTTCGCGTCCGGCTTTCGAAGCAGGTAGGCCGGGTGGAACATCGGGATCACGGGCTTGCCCAATGCTTCAGTCCAGGTGCCGCGCATGCGGGTGATGCCGGTTCGACCCAGAATCGCCTGACACGGCGTGTTGCCCATCAGGACGAGGATGTCCGGATCGGCCAGCGCAACATGGCGTTCGAGGAACGGCAAACACATCGCGATTTCGGCCGCTTCCGGGGTGCGATTCTGCGGCGGCCGCCAAGGCAGGACATTGGTGATGTAGATGGCGTCCTCCGGTGCCGGGGCGGTACGCGAGAGGCCGATCGCGGCATACATCCTGTCGAGAAGCTGCCCGGCGCGGCCCACGAACGGACGGCCCTCGCGGTCCTCGTCCCGACCCGGCGCCTCTCCGACGATCATGACGCGGGCCTGCGGATGACCATCGGCAAAGACTGTCGATCTTGCCCCCCTTTTCAACGCGCAATGATCAAATGCCGCAAGGCCTTTGCTAAGGGCCGCGAGGTCCGTTGCCTGCGCGGCGGTCGCGCGGGCAACCTCAACCGGGTCGCCACCGGAGGTTTGCGGTGCGGTTGGCGCAGCGGATCGCGTGACGGGGTCGGGTTTCGGGGCTGTCGCCTTGGGCGCGGTGTCCGGAAGGTCGTACCGGTTGAGCGGTGCCTCACCGATCGCATCGGTCGCCCCAAGCTCAAGTTGCCAGGCGAGCGCCGCCAGAGCGGCCTCCGTGGAGAGATCGGTTGATTCCATGGCCAGAGCATAAGTGGCTATTGCAGAAGGTGTAAGGTGCGCCGCGGCCCGCGACCCGCGCGCTTGTCCCATGGATCGGCTGGCTCCGACGCAGCACTGATGGACGTCCGAACCCATCCTACGTACCCGTCGTTTGGGCGTGCCGACAGGGCGCGGCGATCTGCGGTGCTGATTTCGTCAGATGGCGGACCCCTGACGCTTTCAGACCCCGCGATGATCCTCTAAGACGAGCCCATGAGTCTTCACGCCGATCACCTCTTGGGTATCGACGGCCTGAGCCCGTCGGACATCACCCAGCTTCTCGATCTTGCCGACCACTATGCCGACCTCAACCGGCAGGGCCGGCGCAGCCACAACGTGCTGGCCGGTCTCACGCAGATCAACATGTTCTTTGAGAACTCCACCCGCACGCAGGCCAGTTTCGAACTCGCCGGAAAGCGGCTCGGAGCAGACGTGATGAACATGGGAATGCAGACGTCAAGCGTGAAGAAGGGCGAAACGCTGATTGACACGGCGCTGACGTTGAACGCCATGCACCCGGATCTTCTTGTCGTGCGGCACCCCAGCTCAGGGGCGGTCGACCTCTTGGCACAAAAGGTCAATTGCGCGGTCCTGAACGCGGGGGACGGCCGGCACGAACACCCCACCCAGGCGCTGCTCGATGCCTTGACGATCCGTCGGGAGAAAGGGCGGCTCCACCGGTTGTCGATCGCGATCTGCGGGGATATCGCGCATTCCCGCGTAGCGCGGTCGAACATTCTGCTGCTCGGCAAGATGGAGAACCGCGTCCGGCTTGTCGGGCCGCCGACGCTCTTGCCATCGGGCGCGGCGGACTGGGGCTGCGAGGTGTTCCATGACATGGGCGCGGGCCTTGAGGACGTGGACGTGGTGATGATGCTGCGGCTTCAGCGGGAACGCATGGACGGCGGCTTCATCCCGTCCGAACGCGAATATTTCCATCGCTACGGCCTCGACGCCGAGAAACTGGCCCGCGCCAGGCCGGACGCGATCGTGATGCATCCCGGACCGATGAACCGAGGGGTGGAGATCGACGGGACCATCGCCGACGACATCAACCGCTCTGTCATTCAGGAACAGGTGGAGATGGGTGTCGCGGTGCGCATGGCCGCCATGGACCTCCTTGCCCGCAACCTTCGTGCCCGTCGGGGCGCCGAGATGGCGGGGATCGAAGGGTGACCGCGCCATGAGCGGCCCGCCCCTGGAGGAGGGAGAGGAGGTGGTTTTTGACCATGTCCCTTCGTTCGCGGCGTTTCGAAAGACGGCGTTGGTGCTGCTCGGCGTGACGCTTGCCCCGACTGTGGCGATGGCGGCTGTTCTTCCGGACTCGATCTGGGGTGCGGTACCGCTTTTTGTGGCCTGCGTGATCCTGATGCAGGAACGTGTCTGGCTCGGCAAATACCGCGCCTGGATCACCAACCGCCGCATCATCCGGCAAAAGGGCGAGGACGTGCCGTTGTGGGACGTGACGAACGCCGCTCCGTCGGGAAACGGCGTGCGTGTTCGGACCACGGGCAGTCCGAGGGGCATCAAGCTGTTCTATCCCGCCGACGGACCGGCTCTGGCCACCGCGATCCTGAGCGCACGGGAGGCCGCGCTTGACCAAGGCTGACGCACTGAGCATCCCCGCGGGCAGCGTGCGCTGCGTCTGGGTCCTTGCGGTCGATCTGCCCGAGGAGGCGATCAAGGTGTTCGCGGAAGAGAGCGAAGCGGACCGCTCCGGCATTTCGTGGCCGCTTCAGGATGCGCTTGGGGCCGGTTTGCTTGACCGAACTTACGTGGAGGTCTTCAAGGTCGATACGCTCGACGACTATGGACTTGCCCGTTACCTGACCGAGGCCAATGGCATGGACGAGGCCGGTGTCGCGCCGGATGCGGCCCGGCTGGATGCAATCGAGGGGCATGTCGTGATGGTCTTTTCAGATGCGCTGGGCGACGGGGTGGTTCGACTGGCCCCCAGGCCGCCCCTGCGGTTGATCGGGCGCTATGCCGAAAGTCTCGATTTCGCGGTGCGCACCGCTCCGGCGAGCGACGCGGCGCGGAAATCGGCGGAAGCACCCGAGCCAGAGCCGCGCACGGGACCGTCGAACGCCGCCATGGGTGGCCGCGTCGCGATGGTGGCACTCTTGGTACTGTTTGCATTGGTGGGGCTGATGATATGGGTGGCGGGATGAGTGACTACACCCTGACCCCGACGGCAGAGCTTGAGGATGGTGAGACCGTGATCCGGAGTTTCTCTGCCGACCGCGCCACCTACCGCCGCGACATGGCGTGGATGGCGGCGGTGGCGATGGCGCTCGGGATGGGGGTCCTTTGGGCCATGGGCAATCCCCATGTCTGGACCGGTGCGGTTGGCGGCCTTGCCGCGATCGCCATCCGGGCGTGGTACGTTGCCAGCGACGAGATGGGCGTGCGCTGGGACCTCACGAACCTGCGGCTTCTCGGCCCGGGAGGACGCACGGTCCTGCTGGAGAACATCACCGTGGTGCGGGGGTTCGGCTCTGCGGTGCAGGTGATCACGCATGTGGGCGACAAGCACCTGATCAAGTACCAGGCCGACCGCGAGGCCACCCGGGCCGCCATCGACGCAGCGCGGGGCAAATCGTGACCGGGTGGCCTTTGGAAGACGGCGAAGAATTGCTTTGGGAGGGGCGGCCGTCCACGGGCTTTTCCCTTGAGCCCGTGCGGGGCACGGTCACGCAGATCGGCTGGCTGTTCGCTGGACTGACCGTGCTCATGGGCGGCCTGACCGCCTTTATCGAGCCGGGTTTTGTCGGGGGGACGGTTCTGATCATGGCCTTATCGGGTGGACTGATCGTGCTTCTGATCGGTTGGGGCAACCGGAGCCGCCGCAAGGGCCACGAGTATGCCGTCACCGACCGGAGGGCGTTGATCCGGTACCTGAAGACCCCGCTCTATGGCCGCGCGTTCATCCCCTATGACCCCGAGGGGGTGCAGGTTCGGCCCGGGGCGGTGCCCTCGGTCCTTGTCGGACGGGGACCCCTGGTGTTCTCAGGCGAGGCCGGCGGGAACATGCTGACGTTTCAGGACTTTGTGCTCGAGATGGTGGACGAGGCTGAGGGTGTGGCGGACCTCCTGCGCAAGGCCGCCGCCCGAAACGCGCCGGATCGCCCGGATCCGGTCCAGGGTGTGCACTTCACCGCCACTTGCCGCAATTGGAGGATCAGGGACGAATGACGACGCTCATCACCAATGCGCGGCTGATCGACCCGGAGGCCGATGACGTCCGGGTGGGGTCGCTGTTGATCGACGGGGGCGTGATCGCCGCCGCGGGAGATGGTGCGAAGGCCGGGGCGGTGATCGATGCAAAGGGCGCCTGTCTGGCCCCGGGGATCGTCGACATCGGCGTCAAGGTCTCGGAACCCGGAGAGCGGCACAAAGAAAGCTTTGCCAGTGCCGGCCGGGCGGCGGCGGCGGGCGGGGTGACGACGATTGTCACCCGGCCCGATACGGAGCCCGCGATCGACACACCGGAAATTCTGGAGTTCGTCGCGCGCCGGGCCAGTGCGGATGCGCCGGTCAACGTCTTGCCCATGGCGGCGCTGACCAAGGGACGCGCGGGCCGGGAGATGACCGAGATCGGGTTCCTGAAGGACGCGGGCGCCGTGGCCTTTACCGATTGCGACGCCGTTGTCACCAACACCAAGGTCCTGAGCCGGGCCCTGACCTATGCCGCGTCCCTCGACGCGCTGGTCATCGGCCATGTGCAGGAGCCGGGGCTGAGCGCGGGAGCGGCGGCAACCTCGGGCAAGTTCGCCTCCTTGCGGGGCCTGCCGGCGGTTTCGCCGATGGCCGAACGCATGGGGCTCGACCGGGACATCGCACTGATCGAGATGTCCGGGGCGCGGTACCACGTGGACGCGATCACGACGGCGCGGGCGCTGCCCGCGCTGAAACGCGCCAAGGCCAACGGACTCGACATCACCGCTGGCGCGAATATTCACCACCTGACGCTGAACGCGCTCGATGTCGGCGACTACCGGACGTTCTTCAAGCTCAAGCCGCCGCTTCGGGACGAAGAAGACCGACAGGCACTTGTGGCCGCCGTGGCGGACGGGCTGGTCGATTGCATCGGGTCATTCCACACGCCACAGGACGAGGAATCGAAACGTTTGCCATTCGAAGAGGCAGCCTCGGGGGCGGTGGGTCTCGAGACGCTGCTGCCCGCGGCATTGCGGCTGGTCCATTCCGGTGACCTGACGCTGACGCAGCTCTTTCGCGCCTTGTCTCTGAACCCGGCGCGGCGGTTGGGGTTGGAGGCCGGAAGGCTGGCAGAGGGCGCCCCGGCGGATCTGGTGCTCTTTGACCCGGACGCACCGTTTGTGCTGGACCGGTTCGCACTATTGTCCAAGTCCAAGAATACGCCGTTCGACGGGGCGCGGATGCAGGGCAAAGTTCGGATGACTTGGGTTGGTGGCCGTCCGGTTTGGGGGCAGTGAGATGCCCGTGGTGACCTCCGATCCCGCGGCCCTGCTCCTCTGGGCCCTGATCGGCTATGGCCTGGGATCGATCATGTTCGGCGTCCTGCTGTCGCGGATCATGGGCCTCGGAGACCTCCGCAAGATCGGTTCGGGGAACGTGGGCGCCACCAATGTCCTGCGGACCGGCAACAAGGCGGCGGCGCTGGGCACCCTGCTGTTCGACGGCGGCAAGGGGGCGGCGGCGGTGCTGCTGACGCGGGTCTTTGCGGGAGAGGACGCGGTGCAAGTGGCGGCGGTGGCTGCCTTTCTGGGACACCTGTTCCCCGTCTGGCTGCGGTTTCGCGGCGGCAAGGGCGTCGCGACATTCCTTGGCATCATGCTGGCCTGGGCCTGGCCGGTGGGTCTGGCGGCCTGCGCCACGTGGCTCGTGACGGCTGCCGTATCACGTTACTCGTCGCTTTCGGCGCTGATGGCGGCGGGGTTCACGCCGGTGTGGATGGCCCTTCTGGGCCATGGCACGGGGTTTGTGATGGGTGTGTTGCTCGCGGTCCTCGTCTACGTGCGGCACGCGGAGAACATCGGCCGTTTGCGGGCCGGCACCGAAAGCAGGATCGGTCGGAAGAGTTGAACCACCGGCGCGTCGCCGCGCCGTCAACTCATCAACCGGTTTTCGAGCGCCTCTGCCATGCGCCGCGTGTTCTGGTAGATGCCGAAGCCGAGGTAGAGCATCCCGGCCACCAGAATGATCTGAATGAAGCCCACCACGAACAGAAACACGGCTGCCAAAGGACCAGTGCTCCCGACGCCGCCGGGCAGAACAAATCCCGTGTCGTACATGCTCAGGGCAACCATCGCCGTCGCCCCAAAGAGAAGCAGGATCGCCAGCACCACGACCACATGGATGATATATTCCAACGCAATGATGAAAAAATCGCGCATCTCGCCCGTCCTTCCTGATGCAAATGACGGGATCAAGTGAAGCGATCAGGGCGTGGTCTGGCAAGAGTCTCCGCCCACGGGTGCGCCTTCGATCCGGCGACAGAGCCACTCGAGCAACACCGACAGCGCCAGAACGCCGTAAGACATGCCCGAGACGGCCAGCAGACCGAGGATGAATGCGAGCCCGTCCCCCGCGCCCCACCCTGTCGGTGGTAGCCACACGAACAATGCCGTCACACCGACAAGCCAACCAAGGCAGCAGATCGCGCGTGTCTGCATCGAGGCAATCTCCGCAAATCGTTTCCGGTAGGGAGACAATCCCGGCCACTCGCGGCAGAATATTGGCGCGATGGGGGCAATACCGCGGAGCCGCCGGTCGGATCTATCCCCGGGTCCAGCGACGGCAGGAGGAGAGCTGTTCCTCGTACATATCGGCCCTTGCGTCGACCTCTCCGGCGATGCGGATCAGCCAGCCCTTGGACCGCCATGTCCCGCGCAAATATCCGGACCGACCATCGTGGTAGGCAAGGTACTGATTGCGGGTATCGGTGAGCGCGACCCCGGTCTCTTCCACGGTTTGGGCCATGTACCACCCCATGAAATCCGATGCGTCGCCGATGTCATCACGCCGGGATCCGCGCCCGCCTTCCTCTGCCTGGTATTCAGCCCAGGTTCCGTCCAGTGCCTGACTGTACCCGAGGGCCGAACTTTGCCGCCCGGTGGGAATTACCCCAAGCGCATAACGGTGCGGCGGCCTGTTGTCGGCGATAAACCGCGACTCCTGATAGATCATCGCCATCAGAACGTGGGCCGGCACCCCCCACTTGCGTTCGGTCTGGCGGAATGCCCGAACGTAGTGCGGACGTTCGTTCAGGATCGCGCAGGCGTTGTCGAGATTGCGCGGCGCATTGCCCCCTCGGGATGCGCAGGACCCAACGGCCAGCATGACTGTGATGGCGAGAAAGAACCTGCTCATCTGCCTCTCGCATTTTGATTTGTTTTCTTGTTAGAACCATAGCGGATCGGTGGCCCCGGGCAAATGACTTTCGCATCGGCGGTCCGAAGCAATTGTCAACTTTGGGCCACATTTCCGCCTTTGTGCGACCATGGTTCACAGACTGTTTCTACAGTTTTCGGGCCTCGGGCGTGGACTCTGACCTGTCCAATTGATTAGGAACAGAGGTACAGAGGGACGGGTTCGTCATGATGAGATCACGCGCCAAATACAATCTGGGTCAGATCGTCCGCCACCGGAAGCATCCGTTCCGGGGTGTGGTGTTTGACGTGGACGCGATGTTCAACAATTCCGAGGAATGGTACGAGGCCATCCCCGAGGACTCGCGCCCCGAAAAGGACCAACCGTTCTATCACCTGCTCGCCGAAAACGAAGAGAGCTACTACATCGCCTATGTGTCCGAGCAGAACCTGATTGCGGATTATTCGGGCGAGCCTGTGGACCACCCCGACCTGCCGGACCTCTTCGGTCCGTTTCAGGACGGGCAGTACCCACTGCATTTCCAGTTGAACTGAGCGCGTCGCGGCGTCAGGCCCCTTCGAATTCGCACAACGTGTGAACATCCATGCCCAGCGCCTCGAGCCTTTTGCGGCCGCCCAGTTCGGGCAGGTCGATGACAAATGCGCAGGCGACGATCTCTCCACCAAGCCGTTCGATCAGTTTGATCCCCGCCTCTGCGGTGCCACCGGTGGCGAGCAGGTCGTCGACAACAAGCACGCGTTCCCCGGCACTTATCGCGTCGTCGTGGATTTCCATGACCGCCTCGCCGTATTCCAGCGTGTAGGCTTCCGACAGCGTCGCGCCGGGCAGCTTGCCCTTCTTGCGGATCGGAACAAAGCCAAGGCCCAGCTGGTGGGCAATGGCGCCGCCGAGGATGAAGCCTCGTGCTTCCAGTCCCACGACCTTGTCGATGCGTTCCCCGGCGTAGGGATGCAGCAACTGGTCCACGGCGAGCCGCAATCCGCGCGGGTCGGCAAAAAGCGTCGTGACATCGCGAAACATGATCCCCTCATGGGGGAAGTCCACGATGGTGCGAATGTAATCCTTGACGGTTCTGTGGTTGGCCATCTCGCCCCCTCGCGGCTGCCGGTCCTGTCCGGCTTCGTCATCGCGCAGGAGGCAGATGGGTGCAAGGTTGCGGAGGGTCGCAGGGCCTTGCGGCGGCGCGGGTCCCGGCCTTGATAATGGTTGGTCGGCCAGCGCAAACGCGGGCGGCGGCTGGAAGGCAACAGAATACCGGACACGGCGCTCGCCGAACTCTCCGTTGACACCAACTTTTCAAACTAGGTCAGCACCCGCCCCGCAACGGCGTCGAGCCGCTTGAGAATGGTTTGGTCCCGCGCGTCGGGGGCGGTAAGGATGGCGTGCTCGAGCGCCCGGTCGCATCCGTGGGGGCACACCGCCCGCTCGCCGCCCAGCAGCGTAGGAAGGCCAGCGACCAGAGCCCGGGCGGCGTCCGCGTTGGCGCCCAGCGTGGCAATGATGTCGGTGATGTCGACGCTGCCGTGGTCCGGGTGCCAGCTGTCGTAATCGGTGATCATGGCAACGGCGGCGTAGCAAAGCTCCGCTTCGCGGGCGAGCTTGGCCTCGGGCATGTTTGTCATGCCGATCACGTCCGCGCCCCAGACATCGCGGTACATCTTCGACTCCGCCACGGACGAAAATTGCGGACCTTCCATGGCCAGGTATGTCCCGCCCCGGTGCACCGTCACCCCGGTGACGCGGGCGGCCTCCTCCACAGCATCGCCAAGCCGAGGGCAAACCGGATGAGCGACGCTGACATGGGCCACGCAGCCGGTCCCGAAGAATGACTTCTCGCGCGCAAATGTCCGGTCAATGAAATCCGAGACGACGACGAAATCCCCGGGCGCCATCTCGTCCCGGAACGATCCGCAGGCGGACACCGCAATCACGTCGGTACAACCGAGGCGCTTGAGCGCGTCGATATTGGCGCGGTAGGGCACCCCGGTCGGCGAATGCACATGGCCGCGCCCGTGACGGGGCAGAAACACCATCTCGACCCCGCCCAGCGCGCCGGTCAGCGCCGCGTCCGAAGGGCGGCCCCAAGGTGTCTCCACCTCGCGCCATTCCGCGCCTTCAAGCCCGTTGATCTGATAAACACCAGAACCGCCAATAACCCCGATCTTGGTCTGCATCTGTCCCTCGTTCCGACGGCCACCCGGTCAGAGGAGCAGAGCCGACGGTGCATGACAAGCGATCGCCCCGAAAATCCCGGCCAATCCGCGACAACTCCCGTGGTTCAACCCGAGTTTTGACACGATCCGGCCTCCATTGACCGGCTTCAGTGGTCGGACCTGCCGCCTGTCCGAGACGAGAGATCCAATGCGACTTGTCGACATCATCGACACCTCCCCCTGGCCAAGCCTCCCGGTCTTCCTGATTTCGGTGCTGATGCCGTTTGTCTATGTCGCGATGGCATCCGGAAACCTTGCCGCTGGCCCGGGGGTCGACAGCCTTCCCGACGCAGTCATGGTGACCGTGCTGGTGCGTGTGGCCCTGCATCTGGCGCTGAAGATACCCGCCGCAGTCAACTATGCCCGCCAGCAGGGCGGGATCGACCCGATGCTCGGCATCGCGGCGACCTGTGTGTCTGTTGTCCTTGTGGCGCTGGTCTGGACCAATTCCGCCACGGCGGCGAAAACGATTTGGTCAGCGATCCTGAGCATCATCGGCGGGATCGAACTCTGGCAGGCGCTGCGCCGGCACGACGGACCGCCGCTGACAGGTGACGTGGGCGCCGGTCCGCCCGTCCCCGACCACGCGATGGTGCAGGCGGTGAACCTGCTTCTGTTTGCCGTGATATGTGCCGTGCTCTCGGTCCTCGCCTCCGAGACCATCTGGGTAGCCTATGCGGCCATCGGCTGGATCGTTCAACATTGGGTATTGGCCGCCGGATGGGGTCTGACCGCCCCGGGCCACCCTGTCGCGGACCATCGGCAATAGCCCCCAGACCCGCCCAAAAATCCGGCAACCATCCCGGTTCCCTGCCCGGTTTCCGGGCGATTATCTCGTGACATGGCAAAAACCCCGTGCATCATGGTGCTCCAGTGAGGCTGCAGAAAGAATGCGGTCCGATCAGATACCAACGGGAGACCCCTAATGTTCATACGACCCTTCGTGCTTTTCGGGACGCTTGCGGTCGCCGGCACGACCGCTCTTGCCGACGGCCACATGACCCAGATGAACTTTGCCCTCGACTGGAAATTCGAAGGCCCGGCCGCGCCGTACTTCGCCGCGATCGACAACGGTCACTTCGAAGCCAATGGCATCTCGACGGAAATCGCCGCTGGACAGGGGTCGCTTGACGCGATCCCGAAAGTGGCGACCGGTGCATTTCCGATCGGCTTTGCAGACATCAACTCGCTGGTGCGCTTTCTCGACCAGAACCCGGGCGCGCCCGTGACAGCGGTGATGATGATCTACGACAAGCCGCCATTTGCGGTGGTGGGCCGCAAGTCGCTGGGTGTCGAACAGCCCGCCGACCTCGAGGGCAAGATACTCGGCGCGCCGCCCCCGGACGGCGCCTGGGCGCAGTTTCCGATTTTTGCCGCGGAGACCGGCATCGACACAGACGCAATCACCGTGGAGCCCGTCGGCTTCCCGACCCGTGAGCCGATGCTGGCCGAAGGAAACGTTGCCGCGATCACCGGCTTTTCGTTCTCGTCCTACCTCAACCTTGTTCGCCTCGGCGTACCGGAAGACGACATCTCGACCATCCTGATGGCGGATTACGGCGTGGACCTCTACGGCAACGCGATCATCGTGAATACTGATTTCGCCTCGGCAAACCCCGAAGCGGTGACCGGCTTCCTGACCGCCGTTGCCATGGGCTGGAAAGACGCCATCGCCGACCCGGCCGCGGTGATCCCGAGCCTTGTCGACCGGAACCCGGCTGCCGACGCCGCGCTGGAACAGCGCCGGCTGGAACTCGCCATCAACGCCAATGTGGTCACCGATTACACGCGCGCCAATGGCATGGGCGGTATCGATGCGGCGCGTTTCGCGAGCGCCATCGAGCAAATGAAACTGACCTACGAGTTCCAGACCGAGCCGGATGCATCGCTCTACTTCACGGATGCATATCTGCCCGACGGACCGTTTTCCTTGAACTGAACGCCACCCTGGCCACCCCATCGCGTGGGTGGCCGGGGAAATGCCTTTTCGGGCCATAATGAAGAAAGGCCGCGCTCTTCATCTTGGCCGGAAAACGCAAGACCCAACTTTCGCGCCGGGCGGCGCTGTCCGCAGTTCGGGACGCCATATGAGCAATCTTATCGACATCAGGAATGTGCGCCACGCGTACAAGACCGAGGCGGGGCCTCTGCCCGTCCTCGACGGGCTGGACATTGCCGTGCCCGAAGGCGGTTTCGTCGCCGTCGTTGGCCCGTCGGGCTGCGGCAAGTCCACGCTGACCAAGCTGATCGCGGGACTGATGAAGCCCGACTCCGGGGAGGTGTGGCTCCACGGAGAGAAAGTCAAATCGCCACGCTCAACCGTGGGCATGGCGTTCCAGAACCCCGTGATGCTCGAATGGCGGACCATCCTCAGGAATGTCATGCTGCCGCTGGAGATCGTTCCGACGAAGTTGTCGAAGTCTCAACAGGAAGACAGGGCGCGGTCGCTGTTGAAACTGGTGGGCCTCGAAGGGTTCGAGGACAAGCGCCCCTCAGAACTTTCGGGCGGCATGCGGCAGCGGGCCTCCCTCTGCAGGGCGCTGGTGCACAGCCCCGAGGTTCTGATCCTTGACGAACCTTTTGGCGCGCTCGATGCGTTTACCCGGGAAGACCTGTGGCAGATCATGCATCAGGTGAAGGAAAGGGAACCGTTCACAGGCGTCCTGATCACCCACGATTTGCGCGAGTCGATCTTTCTGGCCGATCAGGTTGTTGTTCTGTCGGGACGCCCGGCCCGCACGCAATATCTGCTCGACGTGCCGCAGACCGGGCCACGGGATCTCGACCATCTGTATACGCCCGAAGCGGCCGAAATGCTCGCCGTCCTGCGCCACCAGATCGAAGTCGCTCAGGGCCGAAGCCCTGCAGACGCCGCCGGATAGACCCAAGGAGCACCCCATGGCCCATGTCCCCGAGCCCGCGCCAAAACCCGTCAGCACCGCGAGGCGCGCGGGGAAATCCGTGGTTTCGGCCCTCTTGAGCCGCGCTTTTCTTGCCCCCGTCGCCGCCGTCGCCGTGTTCCTGGCCTTCTGGGAGGCAATCGTCTGGATCAACGACTGGCCGAATTTCGTGATGGCCTCGCCATCCGACCTGCCGCCGGCCTACGCCAAGTATTGGGAACTGTTTCTCGTGATGGGCTGGCAGACGCTCTGGCGGACGGTGGTCGGTCTGCTTCTTGCCATCGCGGTTGGCGTGGGTATCGGGATGATCATGGGATTCTCACGCACCATGCGCGAGGCCCTTTACCCGCTACTCGTTGGCTTCAATGCGATCCCGAAAGCGACCGTCGTACCCATTGTCGCGCTTCTGTTCGTGGGCGCACACGATTTCAACACGATCCTTATCGCTTTCATGATCTCCTTCTTCCCCATTGCGGTATCGGTCTCCATCGGGCTGAGCACACTAGAGCCCGAATATCGCGACATCTTGCGGTCGCTCGGAGCCTCTCAGGTCACAGTGTTCTGGAAGATCGCCCTGCCCAAGACGCTCCCGGAATTCTTTGGCGCACTGAAGGTTTCCGTCACGCTCGCCTTCATCGGCACGAACCTGATGGAGATTGTCTCCCCCCACGGCAGAGGTCTCGGAGCGCTATTCGACAGCGGGAAAACCAACTCCGACTACCCGCTGATGTTTGCAGTTCTCATTGCCTTGGCGTTTCTCGGCATCGTACTCTACTACATCGTGGTCTGGCTGGAGAAGATCTTTGCCGGCTGGGCGGAACGCAATCCCGGCTGAGCGGTGGCGAAATTCGGTGCGAATTTCGTACCCGATTTTCGAACCGAAAATCGACCTCCTCACTCGCCCGGGCGGGTCAGTGAAAACACATCGCGGACAACCGAATAGTCGCGATAACCCAGCCGGGCCAGCGGATTGAATCGGGTGACATCGAACGCTCCATCGACAATGCAGTCGTCCCGCAGATGCACGCCGATCACTTCACCGAAAACCGCAAAATTCGCCGCGCCTGCCAGCGGGACGATCTGCGTCATCCGGCACTCCAAGGTCGCCGGAGCCCCCGCCACGCGGGGGCAGTCAATTTCCGAGCACGCAGCCTTGTCGATCCCGGCCAAAAAGAACTCGTCCACCCCCCGATCCCAAGGCCCAGAGGTCTGGTTCATCACGTCCCGCATCGCGAATTCCACGATATTCACCGCAAAGACCCCGGTTTCCCGAATGTTGGCCACACTGTCCTTCGTGTCACCGCGATCTTCCTTGGCCGTTGTCGACGCGAACATGACCTGGGGTGGCACATAGGCCACTGCGTTGAAAAACGAATAGGGCGCAAGGTTGTCCGCCCCGGTGGCGCCACGGGTGGAAATCCAGCCAATGGGCCGCGGGGTCACCACGGCGTTGAACGGGTTATGCGGGAGGCCGTGACCGTCGGCGGGGCGGTAGAACATGAGATTTGGTCCTCTCTTGGGCGTCCATGCACAGGTAATCCATTTGCCTGCGGGGGAAAACTGCGGTTCAACGCGGGCCATGACCGATGTGATCGCACAGGAAACCCGGGCCGATTGGTGGGACGTGGAAGAGCTCTACAACAGCTGCTTTGCTCCGGGCCGTGAAGCCCTGTCGTCCTATCGGCTGCGCGAGGACGTGGAGCCGGTGGCGGCCTTGTGTTTTCTTGTTCGGGCCGACGGGGCCGTGGCTGCGGCGGTGCGCAACTGGCCGGTGCGGATCGGAGCAGTTCGGGCCCTGCTTCTCGGTCCTATCGCGGTTCACCCGACGCGACAGGGAGAAGGCCTGGGCGCGGCCCTCATGGGCCGGGTGGAACGGGCCGCGCCGGAACTTGGGTGGGAGCGGATCCTGCTTGTGGGCGATGAACCCTACTACAAGCGGTTCGGATTCCGGCACCTTCCCGGGATCGAGATGCCGCCACCGACGAACCCGGAACGCGTTCTCGGGTGGGGCGCCTGGGACGGTGTCTCGGGTGTCGTGACGCGCGATGCCGATTGATTGTGCACCGCCGCACCCCCATGTCTTGAACATGGATACCGAAGACCCATCGATGAAACTGGTCAATCCCGATCCGCCGCGTGTCCGGTTGGACGAGACGGGCCGAGCGGCCGTGGCGGCGCTCGCAGCGCGGCAGGACAAGGCGTCGTCGGTTCTCATGCAGATTGTCAACTTCGCTGGCGGGCAGGTCGAGGATGTGCTCAAGACGCTGCCGGAAAAGACCCGCGGTCAGGTGGTCGAGGCCGCCCGCTCGGCCCTGACCCGCAGCTACGACATGGCGGAGCGGAGCCGGGGTGGCCCGGTCCAGGGGGACCGCGCTCACCGCATTCTGGCCACCGTGTCCGGTGCAATCGGGGGGCTTGGAGGCCTTCCCACGGCCCTCGCCGAACTGCCGGTGGCCACGACCCTCATATTCCGCGCGGTTCAGGGCGTTGCGGAAGCCCACGGAGAGGATCCGACGGCGCCCGAGACCAGGGCGGAATGCCTGCGCGTCTTTGGTTCCGGCGGTCCGGGAACTCAGGACGACGGGATCGACACCTCGTTCGTCGGTGCGCGCATGGCGCTGAACGGCCCCGCATTGCACAAACTTCTGGCGTCGGTCGCACCGCGATTTGCCGCCGTGCTGGGACAAAAACTCGCCGCCAAGGCCGTGCCGGTCATCGGGGCGGCTGCGGGGGCCGGCGCGAACTACGCCTTCACGGACTATTACGTCGAGATCGCCCATGTTCATTTCGGCCTGCGGCGATTGTGTCGGGAATATGATCCCGAAGAGGTTCTGCGCCTCTTTCACAAGGAACTCGCCACACGGAAATTGCCGGTCCGACGCGCGTAAGGGCCCCTTCGGGACAACGCTCACGGAGTCCGGAAAGGCGCTGCCGGGCAGCGACGGGTCGAACCGCACATCTTCCAACCGCGGGCCGGTGATTTGGACCTGAACTTCGGGTTGACCGCTGCAATCTCCGGGATCGACCAAGCGCTGCGCCACCGACGGGTCTGCGTTTCGACCCTCAGTAGCTGTAGTCGCCGTAGATCCGGGTCAGGTCCCCGTCCCAATCCCCGTGATACCGCTCCAGCAACTCATCCGCGGGCGCCTGGCCGGTCTCGATGCTGTCTTCCAGAGCGTGCAGGAAATGCCGCTCGTCCGCGACCATGCCACCCAGACCGGGACGTGCCCGCGACTTCAGCCCGCCACGGGCGATGTCCACTACATCTTTTGCCAGATCCCGCATGGACCGCCCGCCGACCTCTGCCTGAAGTCCGTCCACCGAAGATGCGACATGCCAGGCGGCCCGTGTATCAGCATCCCAGTCCTTCACCAGGTCCCAGGCCGCGTCCAATGCCGCTTGGTCATAAAGCAACCCGACCCAGAGCGCCGGCAAGGCACATAGCCGCCGCCACGGGCCGCCATCGGCCCCCCGCATCTCGATGAACTGCTTGATGCGGGCCTCGGGGAAAACCGTGGTGAGATGGTCGGCCCAATCGGACAGGAGCGGTTTTTCCCCCGGCATGGCGGGCAGCCTGCCATCCAGAAAATCGCGGAACGACTGTCCAAGCGCGTCGATATATTCGCCATCGCGGTAGACAAAATACATCGGCACATCGAGCGCGTAATCGACCCAACGCTCGAACCCGAAACCGTCTTCGAACACGAAAGGCAACATGCCCGTCCGATCGGCATCGAGGTGTCGCCAGACGCGAGAGCGCCAGGATTTGTGGCCGTTGGGCTTGCCTTCGAAGAACGGAGAATTGGCAAAGAGCGCGGTTGCCACGGGCTGCAAGGCCAGAGCCACCCGGAGTTTCTGCACCATGTCGGCTTCGGAGCCGAAATCGAGGTTCACCTGCACGGTGCAGGTCCGCCGCATCATCGTGGTGCCGTCGGTGCCGACC
>CAYMMT010000031.1:21053-22431 GCA_964391555.1 uncultured Rhodobacterales bacterium | reverse complement strand
GTCAGGAACGCCGCGATTTTGGCCGGTGTCTCGGCCCCGGTAGTGAGGATCAGGAGCCGCTGGTCCGGCTGAATGAAGGCGATCATCTGCTCAACGGGCCGACCGTGGACCGTCAAGGTCTCCGCATCGGCGAGGCTCCAGCCCATGCGCGCCGCCGCCAGTTGAAAAGCCGAAAGCTGCGGGTGATAGACGATTTCGGCAGGATCGATTGCTCGCCCGATCCGGGCCCCGACAGAAAACCACAACGGGTCCCCGGTCACGAGGATCACGGCGCGGCGCCCCTTCAGCGAGCGGATGACGTCGATCATCGCGTCAAATGGGGATGGCCAGGCGATCCGCTCTGCGGCGACCGTGCCGGAGAGGTCGTGATGACGGTCGCCGCCGACGATGACCTCTGCCGCTTCCACAACGGCCCGGGTCACCGGGGTCAGGCCATCCAGACCATCTTCACCGATCCCGACAACGTGCAGCCAAGGTTCAACCATGATCCCCTCGCGTCTCGCAGAATCCGACAATTGCACGATATTCGAGACCGGTAGTCATGCCACATTCAGCACTGCTCATGACGCAACCTCAAGTCCGGCAGCCAATGCATTGACAGCCGCCGAGGCCATGGCGGACCCACCGCGACGGCCCCTGAGTGCAAGGAATTCGCAGCCCCTTGGACGCTCTGCCAATTCCGCTTTCGATTCCGCGGCACCCACAAATCCCACCGGGAAGCCAAGGATCACGGCGGGCTTGGGCCAGCCCTGATCGAGAAGTTCCAGCAAATGGAAAAGCGCGGTTGGAGCATTGCCGATGGCGACCACGGCCCCTGCGATATGGGGTTCCCAGAGTTCGACCGCGGCCGCGGACCGCGTATTGCCGATGGACGCGGCCCGGTCCGGCACGTCATCGGCATTCAGCGTCACCATAACCTCGTTACCTGCCGGCAACCGGCGCCGGATGATGCCCGCCGCCACCATCTCGCAATCGCAAAGGACCGGCCGGCCTGCGCGGAGGGCCGCCGCTCCGACCTTTGCCGCATCGGGCGAAAAGGCCAGTCGGTCTGCAATTTCAACCATGCCGCAGGCGTGGATCAGGCGGATCACCAAGGGCGCAAGGCTGACCGGAAACCGGTCCAGCCGTGCCTCGCGGCGTACGGTCTCGAAGCTTTGGGCGTAGATCGCCGCCGGATCGGTCTCGTAGGGACGCATCATTCCCCCGCATGGCGCAGTACCGAATCCGGCACCGGCGTCGTTTGGACAACAAGGTTCATCAGGAGGCTTTGGCTGTCCGCGCGCTTTCCGGCCCATGGGGATGATCCGCATGAGGGTAAGGTGCGTGGTGATGATGGTCGTGATCATGGTCGTGGGCGTGCCCATGGGGATGATCGTGG
>CAYMMT010000031.1:0-20953 GCA_964391555.1 uncultured Rhodobacterales bacterium | reverse complement strand
GTGGTGATGATGGTCGTGATCATGGTCGTGGGCGTGCCCATGGGGATGATCGTGGTCGTGCCCCGCATCTTGCGCCTCGAGCCTGCAAAGACCCGTGCAGAACGTGTCACACAGCGCACAGTCCGCGACGTTTGACCCCGGGGCAGAGGCGCCCTGTCCTTCGACGTGATGATGGTGGCTTTCCTGCAAAGCACCGACTTCGGCCTCAAACCCGAGGACCTGCGTCCGATACTTGCACATCACGCAAGTGGACGGCGGAATGGCTCCGAAGGCGGGGTGCGTCCGCTCCTCGGGCTTGATGTGGTGGTGGCGCCCATCCTCGAATGCGAGCACTTGTTCGCGATAGCCGCAGGCAGCGCAATTCGGCAGGGCCGCGTCGCCGACCTGCTCCATCACACGCTCGGCAAAGGTTTCGAGAACCTTGGGATGGTCACCCAGATAGGGAGCGTTGATGAATTCGATCTCGGGGTTTTGCGCCGCGACCCGGTCAGTGAAGCCGTAGATGCGGTCGATCAGGATACCCGAGAACAGGAAGTAGGGAAACACGACCACGCGGCGGTAACCGAGCTTGACGACGTGCTTCAGGCAGGGTTCCACGAGCGGGAACGTCACGCCGGAATACCCCACTTCGCACCACCCAAAGCCCAAGCCTTCGTGCAGAAGCCTTGCGATCTTGGCCACGTTGGCGTTGGCGTCGGGGTCCGAGGCCCCCCGGCCTATGACAACAAGGCAGGTTTCGTGTCGGGGAACGGCATCGTCGAGCACGTCTTCGATCCGCTCAGCCGCAGCCGCAACCATCTTTGGGTCGACGCCCAATTCGCGCCCGTAGGACACATCGATTCCGTACTGGGCCGCGTAGGTGTTGAGTACCGTCGGAATATCGTTCTTGGCGTGCATCGCCGCAAAGAGCATACCGGGCACCGCAAGGATGCGTTCGCAGCCCTTCGTGCGCAAGGTATCAAGACCGTCCCGGATCACCGGATTGGCAAATTCCAGATATCCATAGTCGGTCACCCAGTCGGGCGGCAGGTAGGCTGGCAGCTTGTCCGCAAGTTGCGCGAATTCATCCACAGCAGCCTGCGACCGCGAGCCGTGCCCACAGATCATCACACCCGTCTTACGTGTGTCGCTCACAAAGCGGAGTCCCGATCGGACCGCTTCGCGGTGTCGGCCATCCGAGCATCGCGGTAGCGCAGGCCCAGCCCCAGGACCAAGGCCAAAGTCACGACCATCAATGCATACCAAACCGCATGGGGGCCGTGGTCACTGAGCGACAACATGTGGGTCAGGTTTTCGGGATGTGCCAGAGCCGGGGCCGGCAGGAGGAGTACAAAGAGAGTCAGAAGGCGCATGGCAAGGTCCATCTGGTCATGGCCGGAGAACCGCCTGTCTTGCGGCAGGGTGACGATGGCGCCGGCGATCCCCTTGCTGGGTCGATCCTCCGTTGCCCCCCGTTCCGGCCCGGGTTTCGGGCGTCGTCAAGGGTCTGATACGCCGACGAGCAGGGCCTGTGCAAACCAATTTCCGAAGCCCGATGAGGCGAAACCGACGGAGCGACGATCGGGTGACGCGGCAAACGATGTGCGCAAATGCAAAGGTGCTGCGCAATCGCCAAGCGTGACTCTTGAGACGCGCGGGATAAAACCACTGTCAAAGACAAGGAGACGATCCCGATGGGCCAGCTTGTTGACGGTGTCTGGCATGACACTTGGTACGATACGAAATCCACCGGCGGCGCATTCAAACGCACCACGGCGAAGTTCCGTAACTGGATCACGGCAGATGGCAGCGCCGGTCCGTCGGGTGGTGACGGATTCAAGGCCGAGAGCGGGCGGTATCATCTCTATGTTTCGTACGCCTGTCCCTGGGCGCACCGGACACTCATCTTCCGTGCGCTGAAGGACCTGTCAAGCCACATCGAGGTTTCCGTGGTCCACCCGGACATGCTGTCAGACGGATGGACCTTCGAGACGGACTTCGACGGGGCGACGGGAGACCAGCTTTATGGCCTGCCTTTTGCCCGGGACATCTATTTGAAGGCTGATCCTCAAAGCTCCGGCCGTGTGACCGTCCCGATCCTCTCGGACACCGAACGGGAGACCATTGTCTCGAACGAAAGCTCCGAGATCATCCGTATGTTCGGCAGCGCCTTCGACAGCATCACCGGAAACCGGATGATCCTGTGGCCAGAGGGGCTGCGCGAGGCCATCGAACCGGTGAACGACCGCATCTACGACACGCTCAACAACGGCGTTTACAAATCCGGTTTTGCCACCACGCAAGAGGCTTACGATGCGGCCGTCGCACCGCTTTTCGACACTCTCGACTGGCTGGAATCACGGCTTGGCTCGAACCGCTATCTGATGGGCGATGCAATCACTGAGGCCGATTGGCGTCTCTGGACGACACTGATCCGGTTCGATCCCGTGTATCACGGGCACTTCAAGTGCAACCGAAAGAAGCTCATCGAATATCCGAACCTGTGGGCTTACACCCGTGAGCTTTACCAATGGCCAGGCGTGGCCGAGACGACGCGTCTCGACCACATCACCCGGCATTATCACTATTCTCATGAGTCCATTAACCCGCATCGGATCGTGCCAACGGGGCCGCAGCTGGACCTTACAGAACCTCATCGACGCGGGTGACGTTCCGATCCCGCGTTTCTTTTGGCGTGTGGTGGGCGACCAGCGCGGCGAGGTCTTCCGGCCGGGCGCCGGCTGCCAGGAATCCCGCAGCATTGGGTGAAAGTCGAAAGATCGAGCCGTCTGAAAAGAACGTTTTGGCCGTGACGAAAATCACCCGTGCGTCAGGCCGACGGTACGACGCGAAATCCGCGACAGTCAGAGCGCCGACTTTCGGCAGATCAAGATCAACCACGAGGACGTCGATAGGGGATTCCGTCAACACGGTGCAGGCGTCTTCGGCAGACGCCGTCACCCGGACCGCCGCGCCTTCGCGCTCCAGGTGTCGTTTCCACAGGCCGGCGAGCTCCTGGTCGCCTTCAACGATGAGAACCGCCATCGCTACTCCGCTTCCGGGTTCCCCACAAACCCACAATGGTATGCTAGTACACGGTTACCCTTTGGTCATCTGCTCTGAAAAGACAGGGCAGCAATCCGCGACTATCTGCTTTTCTGTATCGCTTCCGGTGGGATGTGACTGGCGGCCGCCATCCAACATTGAGACGCTCCAAGGCTTGTCTTGGCGGCAATAATTCGGTTCAACCGGCTCCTGAGCAAAAGGCGAGGAGGCGTCGGCATGACGACCTGGATCACGATCTGCGACACCTGCAAGCACGAAGGGTGGGACGCGAATCAAGCCACGGCCACCGATGGCGAAACGCTGGCAGAGCTTGTCGAGGCAGAAGTCAGGCTGTCGGACGCCGCCATCCGAACCCGACGCGTGTCGTGCCTGATGGGGTGCTCGCACGCCTGCAACATAGCGATCCAGGCCGAAACAAAGCTCAGCTACACCCTCGGCCGGTTCGACCCCGTGGCGGAAGATGCCAAGGCGATCGTCGACTACGCGGCCCGCCATGCAGCGTCCGAAACCGGCCAGGTGCCCTACCGTGAGTGGCCTGAAGGGGTCAAAGGCCATTTCGTGACCCGCCATCCGCCCCTTCCAGAATGAGCCGCGCCGCCCGGGACCACGGTGGTGATCTCGACGCCGCCATGGCACGCTACGGTGGCGCGCGTGAGGATTGGCTGGACCTGTCGACGGGCATCAATCCGGTGGCCTATCCGGTTGGCGAGATGCCGAAAGAGGCATGGACCCGCTTGCCCGACAAATCCGCCATGGAACAACTCCTGATTGCCGCCCGCGAATTCTGGCGGGTCCCGGACAAGGCGGAGATCATTGCAGCCCCGGGCGCATCGGCCCTGATTTCACGACTACCCTATCTGGGGCCCGGACGGGGCGAGGTGCAGATTCCGGGACCAACCTACAACGAACACGCTGCAGCATTCGAAGCCCACGGCCAATGGGTGGTCCGGGAACAGGAAAGCCGCGATACCAAGGTCCTTGTCCACCCCAACAATCCCGACGGCCGGGTCTGGCCAAAAGCGTTCCTGGGCGGGCGACGTCTGACGATTGTCGACGAAAGCTTCTGCGATGTCTGCCCGGACGAAAGCCATGTCCATCGCGCGGAAGAGCCCGGAGTTCTCATTCTGAAGAGCTTTGGGAAGTTCTGGGGTCTTGCCGGACTTCGCCTCGGCTTCGCCATCGGCAGGCCAGATACGCTGGCCCCGCTCCCGCAGGATCATGCGGTCGCCCCTCCACCCACGTTGTCGGAACTGTTGGGCCCCTGGTCGGTCGCTGGTCCGGCCCTCGACATTGGCGCCCGCGCCCTTGCCGATACCGCCTGGGCCGACAGCGCACGCGCCCGACTGGCCAAAGACGCGGCGCGCCTGGACGGTCTCTTTCGTTCCGCCGGCGCGGCCCTCGTTGGCGGGACGACGCTCTTCCGCCTCTACGCGGTTGAGGACGCATTGGCCGCCCGCGACCACCTTGCACAGCACCGCATCTGGTCGCGGATCTTCCCCTATTCCCGTCACTGGCTCCGGCTCGGCCTGCCCCATCCGGAGCGGTGGGAGCAGCTCGAAACCGCCCTCGGGACGGCGGGCGGGGCGATGGCGCAGCCGAGCGGCGACCCGTCGTCGTGACCCTCGCTTTCGCCCTGATCCTCGATTCGCTCCTCGGCGAGCCGCGCTGGGTGTGGTCCCGTCTGCCCCACCCGGCGGTGCTCATGGGTCGAACAATCGGCTGGTTCGACAGACACTTCAATCACGGCGCCCTGGTTCGCGCCAAGGGGGCCGTCGCAATCGTGACCGCCGTGATGATCGCGTCCGCTTTGGGACTGGCGATCACGGCCGTTCCCGGTCAGATCCTCGATGTCGTCGTCGCCGCGACGCTGCTTGCGCACAGATCCCTGATCACCCATGTGACCGCCGTCGCGGATGGACTGCGCCTTTCCCTCCCCGAAGGCCGCCGCAGCGTGGCGATGATTGTCAGCCGGGATACCTCGGCCATGGACGCCCCGGCGGTCTCCCGCGCGGCCATCGAAAGCGCCGCCGAAAACCTCTCCGACGGGGTCATTGCGCCCGCCTTCTATTTCGCCGTCGCGGGGCTTCCGGGGATGCTCGCTTACAAGATGGTCAATACCGCCGACAGCATGATCGGCTACCGCACCCCGCAGTACCGGGACTTCGGTTGGGCCGCCGCCCGCCTTGACGATGTGTTGAACTGGATTCCCTCCCGCCTGACCGCAGCACTGATCTGGCTGGCCTCAG
Organism: uncultured Rhodobacterales bacterium; assembly: GCA_964391555.1. Taxonomy (GTDB): domain Bacteria; phylum Pseudomonadota; class Alphaproteobacteria; order Rhodobacterales; family Rhodobacteraceae; genus JAMWZF01. The sequence goes on along the minus strand of CAYMMT010000031.1, from coordinate 15,662 downwards.
CCGGCCGCGGGAATTGGACCCGAATTCGGGCAGATGCCCGGTTGCACCGATCCCCCAATGCCGGCTGGCCGGAGGCGGCCTTGGCGCCAGCGCTGAACCTCGCCCTGGCCGGCCCGCGTAGCTATGATGGATTTTCTCAGGAATTTCCCTTCGTCAATCCGCAAGGCCGCCACGACGCAGGGCCCGCCGATATCGACGCGGCGACAACACAGCTGTGGCGCGCCTGGTCCCTGGCACTTCTTTTGACGGTCGTCTTTGCCATCATGGCCGACTAGGGTCTCCCAATGAGGAATTCGCTGCCGACTGTCTTGATTTGCCTGGGGATGTCTCTGCCCGCGACTGCGCAGGACGTCCCTTGCGGCGGCCCGTTCCCGGCGTTTGTCGATGGCCTCAAGACCGAGGCGATAGAGGCCGGGGCAGATCCCGCGACAACCGACGCCTTTTTCAGAACTATCCGCCAGGACCCGTCCGTTCTGGCCGCTGACCGGCGCCAAGGCGTTTTCCAGCTCGATTTTCTGACCTTCTCGCGCCGACTGATCAGCCAGAATCGAATCGACAACGGTCGTTACTATTCGAACCGATACGACGATTTGTTCGCCCGCATCGAAACCGATTACGGCGTCCCCCGAGGTGTCCTTCTCGCCTTCTGGGCATTCGAGACAGACTTTGGGAAGGTTCAGGGCGACTTCAATACCGCGAACGCTCTGGTGACCCTCGCCCACGATTGCCGTCGCCCGGACCTTTTTCGACCTCAGGTGCTCGCAGCCATCACCCTGTTCGCGCAAGGCGGCCTCGATCCTGTTACGACCACCGGCGCCTGGGCCGGAGAAATCGGTCAGGTCCAGATGCTGCCCGCCGATATCCTCGAAAACGGGCGGGACGGAGATGGCGACGGGCGCGTTGATCTGAAGGGCTCGTCGCCCGACGCCCTGACCTCCGGGGCAAGCATGCTTCGCAATCTCGGCTGGCGACCAAACGAACCCTGGCTGCAGGAGATCACCCTGCCCGCCGAATTCGACTGGTCACAGACTGGTCTGATCACGGAAAAACCCGCCGGCGATTGGGTCGCCCTCGGCGCGACGCCCCGCGATGGGGACGTTGCGCCCGACCTGCCCGCGTCAATTCTCCTCCCTCAAGGGCGGAAGGGCCCGGCCTTTCTGGCCTACCCGAACTACCGGGTGTTCTTCGAATGGAACCAGAGTTTCATCTACGTCACGACCGCGGCCTATTTCGCGACCCGTCTCGAAGGCGCGCCGATCTACAACGCGGGCAATCCCGACCCAGCTCTGTCGGGCGAAGAAATCATCCATCTTCAGGAGAAACTCTCCGCGCTCGGACACGATGTGGGCAGCATTGATGGAATCCTCGGCGCCAAGACCCGCGCGGCGGTCCGGGCGGAACAGGTCCGCCTCGGGCTCCCGGCCGATGCATGGCCGACACGAAACCTGCTCGATGCGCTGTGATCGGGACTATGGGACTTCGTCCGCAGTATCATTTTCGCCGTGTTGAGGGTGTCCTCCATGCATGGGACGTGCGACAACTGGTGTCTCTGACCGAGGCCCTGCCCATCGAAAACGTCCCGCTGGCCCAAATAGCGGAAATCGATGAGCCCTACTGGAGCGCGGAAGGCCCGCCCATGTCTGGCCGGGTTGTCCTGGAACACGTCCGAATGATCCGGGAGGCCGACCTGCGGTACCCCGTCATCCTGTGCCCCGAAGGCCGGCTCATGGACGGAATGCATCGAGTGCTGAAGGCTCTCGACCTGGGTCTGGACACGATCCGGGCCTACCGCCTCGCCTCCATGCCGGTTCCGGACGCCATCGGCATCCCTCCCGAGGACCTGCCCTATTGAATGGCGCGGACCGGATACCGATCTCCGTTCCCGGTCAGGACGACAAGCCGCCCATTCGAACGCACATACATGTCGCATCGGTCAAAGCCGTTGCGGTACAGAATGCAGATGATCCCATCGTCCTTGATCGCAAAACTGCCAAATTGCGTGCCGCCTCCATTCACCTCCGAATACGTGTAGGAATAGGCGCCGCCCGCGGAAAACTTCGACCGCCCGTCGTCAAAAAACAGGAGGGTACGGCCAGTCACCTCGTTTTCGAGGCCGGCCCGATCAAACAGCGTGTCACCGTCACGAACGGCAAATTCCTGCGCAACTGCGGCGAACGGCAAAATCGCAATGACTGCAGCCAGCCCTTTCATGCAGGCACGCCAGTCCGGGAAGGCCAGTTCCGCACCATCAGATGCCAGCCATCCGGTTCCCTGATCCGGCCGGACAACGATACCACCGGGACGGCGGGCGGGGCGCCTTTGGCCCCTTGGGCCAAACAGCGGCGCTCGACCGTCACGCGACCATGGCTTCCGCACCGGACAAATCGACGGACACCAACTGGCTCACCCCCTGTTCGCCCATGGTTACACCGAACAGCCGGTTCATTCGGCTCATCGTCACCGCATGGTGCGTGATGATCAGGAACCGCGTCTCGGTTCGCCGGGTCATCTCGTCGAGCATATCGCAGAATCGGCCGACGTTGGCGTCGTCAAGAGGCGCATCCACCTCGTCGAGCACACAAATCGGCGCCGGATTGGCAAGAAACACCGCAAATATCAGGGCAAGCGCGGTCAACGTCTGCTCCCCCCCGGACAACAGGCTCAGGGTCGACAGCTTCTTGCCCGGCGGTTGACACATGATCTCGAGTCCGGCCTCCAGCGGATCATCGCTCTCCACCAGCATCAGGCGCGCTTCGCCGCCACCAAACAGATGGGTGAAGAGCAAGCCGAAGTTGGTGTTCACCTCCTCGAAGGCCGTCAGCAGCCGCTCTCGCCCCTCGCGGTTGAGCGACGCAATCCCGTTGCGCAACGTGCGGATCGCCTCTTCCAGATCGGCCTTTTCGGTCACGAGCGTGTCGTGTTCGTCCTGAACCTCTCGCGCGTCCTCGTCCGCCCGCAGGTTCACGGCCCCAAGAGCGTCCCGCTGACGCTTGAGCCGGTTCACCTCTGCTTCGACCCGCTCGGCGTGATCCATCTTGTCCGGGTCGGTCGCCAAGGTCTCAAGCAGCTCTGCCGGGCTCTTCTCTGTCGCCTCGAGGATCCGTTCTTCGGCCGCCTCTACGGTTGCCCGCGCCGCCTCTGTCCGGGCCTCCGACGCGGCACGGGCCTCCCGGGCCTCGGACGCCTCGCGCTCCGCTATTCGTTCGGCATTGGCGGCATCACGGAGGGTCGCCTCGCCGATCGCCAAAGCGTCAGCGGCCGATTTCCGACGCGCCTCGGCCGCTTCGATTTCGCCGATCAACGACTCTTGTCGATCCGCGAGACCCGCTGGCATCGCGCGCGCCTCGGTCAACTCGCTTTCCGCCCGGACGCGGCGCTCCGCCAACTCGGCTGACCGCGTCTCTGCCGTCGCGAGACGCTTCTGCCACGTCGACAGTTCCCGCTTGACAGCCTCGGATCGGGCCGCGCGCGCTTCACCTTCACGGCGCAGCTCATCCAATGCCGACCGGCGCGACATCATGGTGATCCGTGCCGCCTCAACCGCTTGCTTTACGGCGTCGACCCCGTGGCGCGCCGTCTCCAGATCCGGAAGTTCTTTCAAGGCCTTCTCGGCAGCCAGAACCTGCCCCCGCGCTTCGGAGGCTTCATCCTGGTAGCGTTTCACCGTCATCGCGAGTGTCTCGAGCCTGCCCTCCGCAAGGTTGCAATCGGCCTCGGCCCGGCTCAGGGCCCGGGCCGCGTCAGCCACCCGTGCGTCCGCAGCGCGGCGGGCCTCCCGGGCCGCCTTGTCCGCCGCGGACAACTCGGCCAGGCGGTCCGTCAGCGCGTCGTGGGCCTGCCGCATTCCCGCGGCTTGCGCGGTCAGATCCTCAAGATCGCGCTTGAGCTCCACCAAGCGGTTCAGTTGCTCGAGCCGCAGGGCCGCGGCCGAAGGCGCGTCGGCAGCGCCGGACCGGAACCCGTCCCAACGCCAGAGATCACCATCGAGACTGACCAGCCGTTGACCGGGCATCAACTCGGACTGCAGCCGCGCCCCATCCTTCGCGTCCACGAGGCCAACCTGCCCGATCCGACGCACCAGCACTTCCGAAACCGTCACATGCCCGGAAAGGCTCGGGACACCTCCCGGCAATTGTTGTGCCCGCGCATAACCCGGCAGCGTCACCCAACCGGAGGGCGCGTCCGCCTCAACCGCAGGCGCGCGCAGGTCGTCCGCGAGCGCCGCGCCCAGCGCCTTCTCGTACCCCGGCTCCACACGGAGTTGGTCAAGCAGTTGCGACCCCTCTTCCGCATCGCGATCCACAAGCCGTGCCAGCGCCGCGACTTCGGCCCGGATTGCCTTTTCCTCGCCCTCGACCGATGAAAGCTGCGCCCGTGCCTCGGCCTCCCGCGTTTGCGCATCGGCCCGCGCGTCATCGGCCGCTGCAAGTGTCTCTTCCGCGGTCTGCGCGGTCACATGGGCCGCGGCTTCCTCTGTTCGGGCGGTGTCCAACCGGGCCTGCGCCTCGGTCAAGGCCAACTTTGCCTGACCCATCTCGTCTGTGGCCGAGGCGCCGGCGGCTTCTGCTCTGGTCAGCGTCTTGCGGCTGTCCTCGAGGAGGCGTTGCGCCGAACCATGGCGGGCCGAAAGGCGGGCTGCATCCTCCGTCAGACGCGATAGGTCCTCTTCGCGAGTGGTCAACACCTCGGCGGCGGCATGGGCTTCCGACGCCGCCGCCGAAACAGCGGCCTCATGCCCGTCCCCCGCCTGAGCCAACTCCGTTATCTCTGCATCCAGGCGATCAATGGTCTCGCCCGCATCGTGATTGAGTTGCGCCTCGCGCTCCGCATCCCTGTCGAGCTGAGAAATCCGGGCGGCCAGGGTTTCGATCCTTTCTTCGGCGCGCGTCACCTCCGCGGCAAGCGTGTCGCGCTCCACGACCAGTCGCTGCAGCACGGCACCGGCGATGGCCTCCTCTTCGCGCAACGGGGGCAGGGCCCCTTCGGCCTCTTCGCGGGACCGTGTCGCCGCGCGGGCGCCCGCTTCTGACTGGCCGGCAACGCGGGTCCGGTGGATCAACTCCTCGTCGGCTGTGGCCCGGGCGATATCGGCTTCCTGCCACCGCCGCCACAACAGCACGCCCTCGGCCTGCCTCAATGCGGCGCCGATTTCCCGGTAACGCCTCGCCTGGCGGGCCTGGCGGGCAAGTTCGGAAAGCTGCTTGGCCAGCTGCTCGATCACGTCGTCGACGCGGGCAAGGTTCTGTTCGGCCGCATTCAGTTTCAGCTCTGCCTCGTGCCGCCGCTGGTAGAGGCCTCCGATGCCGGCGGCATCTTCCAGAACCTTGCGACGATTCCTTGGCTTCGCGTTGATCAGCTCCGAAATCTGCCCCTGCCGCACCAGCGCGGGCGAATGGGCGCCCGTGGCAGCGTCTGCAAAGAGCATCTGGACGTCACGCGCCCGCACGTCCTTCTGCCCGACCCGATAGGCCGACCCGATGTCCCGGGTTATCCGGCGAGAGATCTCCAGAAGGTCGGTGTCGTTGAAGGCCGCCGGGGCAAGCCGGTCCGTGTTGTCGATATGCAGGGCAACTTCGGCGTGATTGCGGGCGGGCCGCGATGAGGTGCCGGCAAAGATCACGTCCTCCATGCCGCCGCCACGCATCGCCGTGGGTCGGTTTTCGCCCATCACCCAGCGTAGCGCTTCGAGCAGGTTTGACTTCCCGCACCCATTCGGTCCGACGACGCCGGTCAGCCCATCCCCGATGATCAGATCGGTGGGGTCAACGAAGCTCTTGAAGCCGTTCAGTCTGAGTCTGGTGAAGCGCAATCGTCGCTCTGCCCGTTTGATTCTGCCTTGCCCATGGCAATGTCCGGAAGCAACGGGGCCGAGTCAACGGTATTGATCTTTATCTTGTGGCCTAGCGATAGTTATCCACAACATTAGGTGGTTAATCGCCCGAGGATACGCATGACCGATTGCTGTGCGAGACGCAAACCGCTCGCCGCCGGTCGGAATACACCTTGACCCCTCTGGCCCTGCACCCCATCACAACTGTCGTATGGTTCCCCGACGGGTGCAAAACGCACCGGGGATGAAAAGGGAATGCGGTCGGGGCCGATCCACACCGGAGCCCCCGGAGCCGCAGCCGCCCCCGCGACTGTGCGCGGTGAGCGCTCTCCTGCGATGGCCACTGGGCACGCCCGGGAAGGCCGGAGGAGCGCACCGACCCGCGAGCCAGGAGACCTGCCATGCAACGCGACACCCCAATCCCCGGCGGAGGGCCGGGAGAGGAGCAAGAGAGATGACTGCGAAGGTCCCCGCAACGATCGTCACCGGTTTCCTCGGCGCAGGGAAGACCACGCTGATCCGCCACATGCTCGAGAACGCCGCCGGACGGCGGATCGCGCTCATCATCAACGAGTTCGGCGACCTTGGCGTCGATGGCGAAATCCTCAAGGGATGCGGAATCGAAGGCTGCGACGACGATGACGTGATGGAACTGTCGAACGGGTGCATCTGCTGCACGGTGGCGGAGGATTTCGTTCCGACCCTGGAAAAGCTCCTTGGCCGCGACGTCCCACCCGATCACATCGTGATCGAAACCTCCGGCCTCGCCCTGCCCCAGCCGCTGGTCCGCGCCTTCAACTGGCCCGAAATTTCAACCCGCGTCACGGTGGACGGTGTTGTGACGGTGGTCGATGGCAAGGCGGTGGACGACGGCGTATTTGCCGCAGATGTCGCCGCCGTCAATGCGCAGCGCGCGGCAGATGAAAACCTCGACCACGAGACTCCGCTGTCCGAACTCTTCGACGACCAGATCGCCTGCGCCGACATGATAGTCGTCAACAAGGCAGATCTGCTTGGCGCTGATGCCGCCGAGACGTTATCAATCCGCCTCAAGAACGAAGCCCGGGACGGAGTTCAGGTGGTCCAATCCACCATGGGCGCGCTGCCCCTTGACGTGCTTCTGGGTCGGGGTATGGCGGCCGAAGCCGACGTCGCAGCCCGCCACGAAGTGCACCACCATCATCACGACGACGATCATGACCACGATCACGACCACGACCATGATCACGAGCATGGTCACGATGCCTTTGACAGCTTCGTCGTGGGCCTGGGCGAAGTGACCGACCCCGCCGCCTACGCAAGGCAACTCTCCGACGTCATCCGCAACCACGACATTCTGCGTCTCAAGGGGTTTGTCGCGGTAGAGGGCAAACCCCTGCGATTGTCGGTTCAGGCTGTGGGCCCGCGGGTCGACACCTATTTCGACAAACCGCTGGAGACCCGGGAAACCCGGCTCGTGGTAATCGGCCAGGCCGGACTTGACCGGGCGGCCATCGAGGCTGCGCTGGCCCCGTGATTGTCGTCGAGGCGGGTCACCCTCTGGACCCTCAGCCCAAAGCGCTTCTGGAACAGAGCCATGCTCTGATGACAAGTCTGTTTCCGCGTGATGCCTGCCACTTTCTGGACTTCGACAAACTCACCGCGCCCCACATCCGGTTCCTGATCGCCCGCGAGGGCGATGTCGCGGCCGGCACCGGTGCGCTGGCTGTCCTGGACGGCTACGGCGAGGTGAAATCCATGTTCACCGACCCGAATGCACGCGGAAACGGGGTCGCGGCGGCGATCTTGCGTGCCCTTGAGGATCTGGCGCGGGGCGAGGGCTTGCCTTGGCTCCGCCTCGAGACCGGCACCGGCCTCGACGCGGCCCACCGGCTTTATGAGCGCCACGGCTTCACGAAATGCGATGCCTTTGGCGATTACGAGCGATCGGACTTCAGTCTCTTTTTCGAGAAGGAACTGCGCTGATGCACCTGCTCGCCGCGACCCCCGGAGCCATCGAGGACGGCGCCGATCCCATCGATCCGGGTCAGACCCCGGCCGAGGTGGTGGTGATCACGGCAGCGGATACCGAACTTGCCGCATTGTCCGAAGCCCGGGCCAGCATGGACGACCCCCCGACGCTACGGTTGATGAACCTCATGCACCTGCGCCACCCGATGTCGGTGGACCTGCATTTGGATCAATGTGCCGAAGGGTCCCAACTGGTGATCCTGCGGCTGCTTGGCGGTGCAGGATATTGGCGCTACGGGGTTGAACAATACGCGGCGCGGCTCGGTGCCAGGGGAATCCCGGTCGCCTTCTTGCCGGGTGACGACAAGCCGGATCCCGAGTTGCGGGATCTGTCGTCAATTCCCGACGCTGACTATGACGCGCTCTGGTCCTACCTCGTCGAAGGCGGACCCGCGAATGTCTCTGGTTTCCTGCAACTTGCCCGCGCCATGGTCCGGGGCGGGGACCGGCCGAAGGCCGCCTCACCCCTCCTGCGCGCGGGGCTCTATTGGCCGGGATCGGGCGGGACGCTGCTCGAAACGGTTCGGGAGGGTTGGCAGCCGGGCGCGCCGATCGTGCCCATTGTCTTCTACCGCGCGCTGATCCAGGGCGCCGGGCTTCACCCGATCAACCGTCTGGTCAAGGCCCTGACGCGCGCGGGGATGAACCCCTTGCCGGTCTTCGTAGCGTCGCTGAAGGACCCGGTCTCCGCCGCCACGCTCACGCGGCTTTTCGGCGAGGCCCCGCCTTCTGTCATCCTGAATGCGACGGCCTTTGCCGTGGGCACGCCTGACGGTCCGGCAGTCGACAATCCGCTGCTTTCCAACGACGCACCGGTGTTTCAGGTTGTCTTGTCGGGTGGCTCCGAGACCGCGTGGGCCGAGGGCCTGTCTGGCCTCAGCCCACGCGATATCGCAATGAATGTGGCCCTCCCGGAAGTTGATGGTCGCATCCTGTCCCGCGCGATCAGCTTCAAGGACACCGCCTTTTACGACGACGCCACCGAATGCAACATCGCCACCTACCGTGCGCTTGGCGACCGAGTGGAGTTTGTCGCCACGCTGGCCGCGAATTGGGCAAGACTGCGCGCCGCCGACGTTTCCGGTCGAAGGGTCGCGATCGTTCTCGCGAACTACCCGAACAAGGACGGCCGCCTGGCAAATGGCGTCGGCCTCGATACTCCGGCAGGTACGGTCGAGCTCCTGCGCGCCATGGCCGAGGCGGGCTACGCGACCGAGCCGCCGGACAGTTCCGCGGCCCTGATGGGCCGTCTCATGTCCGGCCCGACGAACTGGCTGGCGGACCGGGTCGACCGCGACGGCGGAGAAGTCCTGCCGCTGACCACTTATTGCGCCTGGTTTGATGCCTTGCCGTGGGATGTCAGGCAGGCGGTGACATCCCGCTGGGGTCAACCCGCGGACGACCCCTTCATCAGGGACGAAGACCGCAGCCTCGACGGTGCCGGTGGCGCGGGGTTCGCCCTCTCCATCCATCGCTTTGGCAACGCCGTCGTGGCCCTGCAACCGGCGCGTGGCTACAACATCGATCCGTCCGATACGTATCACGCGCCCGACCTCGTTCCGCCGCACAACTACCTGGCCTTCTATCTCTGGCTGCGCGAGGAATTCGGAGCCCATGCGATCGTGCACATGGGCAAACACGGTAACCTCGAATGGTTGCCCGGCAAGGCTCTGGCCCTCGGCCCGACCTGCTGGCCCGAGATTGCCCTCGGCCCGATACCTCATGTTTATCCGTTCATCGTCAATGATCCCGGCGAAGGCACACAGGCCAAACGCCGCGCGCAGGCCGTCATCGTGGACCACCTGACGCCACCTCTGACCCGGGCGGAAAGCTACGGTCCCCTGCGTGATCTCGAAGCACTGGTGGACGAATATTACGAAGCTGCCGGGGTCGACGCCCGCCGCGTCGAGACCCTGCGCAAAGAGATCCTCAGCCTCACCTCGGCCACCGGGATCGATCGCGACGTGGGTTTCGTCGGCGACGTGGAGGGTGATCTCGGCAAACTCGACGCCTGGCTTTGCGAACTCAAGGAGGCCCAAATCCGGGACGGGTTGCATGTCTTCGGAACGTCCCCTGTCGGGGACCAGGCAGGGGATCTGGCTATCGCTCTTGCGCGGGTTCCCCGCGGGGACGGGACCGGTCCGGATGCCTCCCTGCTGCGCGCCATGGCCGAGGATCTGAACCTCGGCATAGACCCGCTCGATTGTGATCTCGCGGAACCGGCCAAGACCCGACCGGCCGTGCTCGAAGACCTCACCAGTGACGGGTGGCGGACAAACGGCGACACCGTCGAGCGGCTGGAACTGATGGCGCGGTCCCTCCTCCGGGACGGCGGGCGGGGCGATGGCGCAAGCCGAGCGGCGACCACCGGCCCGAGGACAACGACGGTCATCCGCCACATCAAAGAGACGATCCTGCCCACCATCGCCGCCTGCGGCCCGGCCGAGCTTGGCGCGCTGATCGCGGCGCTCGATGGCCGCGCAGTCGCTCCCGGCGCTTCAGGCGCCCCCACGCGCGGGCGACTTGACGTTCTGCCCACGGGTCGAAACTTCTACTCCGTGGACACTCGTGCCGTGCCGACACCCACAGCTTGGGCACTGGGCTGGAAATCGGCCAACCTGCTGATCGAGAAGCACCTCCAGGCCCATGGCGATTGGCCCCGTGCTCTGCTCGTCACGGCCTGGGGGACCGCCAACATGCGTACGGGCGGGGATGACATCGCGCAGGCCCTCGCGCTCATGGGCGTGAAACCAACCTGGGATAGCGCCAACCGCCGGGTCACCGGGTTCGAGGTCCTGCCCCACGGTGTTCTCGGACGCCCTCGCGTCGATGTCACGCTCCGTGTCTCGGGCTTCTTCCGGGACGCGTTCCCGGGGCTCATCGACCTCGTGGACAGCGCCGCCCGCGCAATCCAGGCGTTGGACGAACCGGACAATCCCGCGTCATCGAACCCCGGCCCGCGCGTCTACGGATCGAAACCGGGGGCGTACGGCGCGGGACTTCAGGCCCTGATCGACGAACGGATCTGGTCGGACCGGAGCGACTTCGGCGAGGCCTACCTCGAATGGGGCGGATATGCGTATACCGCCGGGGCAGAGGGCAAGCGGGACCGGGACGGGTTTGCCACGCGCCTGTCGCGGGTCGACGCGATCGTCCAGAACCAGGACAATCGGGAACACGACCTTCTCGATTCCGACGATTACTACCAATTCGAAGGAGGCGCCGCGGCGGCCGTGGCAATGCTGCAGGGCGAAGACCGGCCAATCTACCACAACGACCATTCCCGCCCCGAGCGCCCGGTCATCCGGACGCTCGATGATGAAATCGCCCGTGTCGTCCGGTCCCGGGTGGTGAACCCGAAATGGATCGAAGGGGTCAAACGCCACGGCTACAAGGGTGCCTTCGAGATTGCTGCCACGGTCGACTATCTCTTCGCCTTCGCGGCCACGACCGGCGCCGTGAAACACCACCATTTCGACCTCGTCGAAGAGGCGGTATTGGCTGATGCCGACACCCGCAATTTCATCGAATCTGCCAACGCTCCCGCCCTGCGCGAAATTGCCGAGCGCTTTCAGGAAGCTATTGATCGCGGCCTGTGGGTCCCGAAATCGAACTCCGCCCGCGCCCGCATCGACAAGGAACTCTCGTGAAGACCATCGGTATCCTCGGCGGCATGTCCGCCGCCTCCACGGCGATCTATTTCGACAGGCTCTGCGCCCTCACACGCGACAGGCTGGGCGGCCTGGCAAGCCCCGAACTGCTTATCCGGGCGGTGAACTTCGCGCCCATTGCAGCGCTTCAGGCCGAGGGAGATTGGGATTCCCAAGCAAAGATCCTGAATCGCGAGGCGCGTGCCCTGCAGGCCGGCGGGGCCGACATCCTGATCCTCGCGACCAACACGATGCACAAGCTTGCCGATCAAATGCGCGAGGGCGTCGATCTGCCATTCATCCACATCGCAGACGCCACCGCCGCTGCCATTGTCGCGGCGGGCCACAGGCGCCCTGCGCTGCTGGCGACGGCGTTCACCATGGAGCAGACCTTTTACCTCGATCGCCTACGCGGGGCGGGCCTCGACCCGATTGTGCCGGAAACCCCGGATCGGGCCGAGACGCACCGGATCATCTACGAGGAGTTGTGCAAGAACGTGGTCACCGAGCGGAGCCGGGCGACCTATGAGCTGATCGCCCAGCGCCTTGTCGACGCGGGGGCCGACAGCCTGATCCTCGGTTGCACCGAAGTGGGGCTGCTGCTGAACGCGGGCAACGTGTCGGTGCCGGTCTTTGACACGGTCGCGATCCATTGTTCGGCGGCTCTGAATGTTGCGATTGGATAGATCGGGGCGGCGCCAGGGTCGTTAACCCGGCCCTCGACCTGCGAGGCGCTTTGGAGCGCAAAGTAGGCAAGATAGAATCACTCAAGGCCCAGGCGCCGGTCCTCAAATGGTCCTTGTTTCGCTGACTTTAGAACCCCGTGGCGGCGGCGGCGACGCCGAGGTACCCGAACAGCAGAACGAGTGTTGCGATTTTCATGTGACTGCCCCTCAAGACCTGTTTTCTTGACTTTCTAGAGGGCAAGGGCGGCGATCTTACAGGGGAAAGATTCCGCAGTTTGCGCAGTGTTGCCGATCCGCACGGGCGGCTTAGCCTGTCGGGCCTTCGGACATGAGGTCACCCTTGTTGCGGCTCAGGAATGCGGCGGTATCATCCGTTTCGAGCTCCACCCAGATCGGCATATGGTCCGAAATCTGGCGCCAGCGCCAATGGGCGCGAAAATACTCCTGCGCAGCGGCGAGATCCGTGCGCATTTCCTCGCGCTGGGCCTCGGTCCCGCGCTTGTCGATGACCTCCTGGTGGTAGGCCTGCCAGCCGTCGAGCGTCATGACCGCGTCATAAAGTGGCACCACCCCGCCTCGTTCGCGGGTTGTCCCGTCGGCGAGTGTTTCTCGCGCAATCCGAAAGTAGTCGCCCACTGAAAAGAACATGCGATCATAAACATGGCCGGCCTTGCCCGGTGCAGGCACGTTGGTGGTCTTGCCGACCAGCCCCTCGCTCTCCCAGAACCCATCCGCATGAAGTGCCGCGATATTGGCGTCATCCACGGTCACATAGAAGTTCATGTCACCCAGGAGCACCGTGTTTTCGGCCCAGCGCTGGTCTTCGTTCGCCTTCAGCGCTGCGACGACAAGGGCAAGCTCCTTGCCGCGCAATTCGGCATCAGCCTGGCTTCGTCCCGGCTGGAGATGCAGATTGATCAGCGAGAAGGACTTCCAACGGGTCGTGAACCCGGTGATGTAAGGCGGTCGCTGCGCGGCAAATCGGGTGAGACTTCGGGTGTCTGCGTCCAGGCCGCCATCCAGCGCGCCTTCCATCTCTTCGGTCCAGACGGTCAGTTCGCCGGACAGGCCGGAGGGCTGCACGCGATCGGTATTGTAAACATAGGCGGAGCTTTCGTCGTTCGACCCCGGGCCACGCGCGGGGTCAGAGTAGATATACCCCCAGTTCGGCCCAAGAATACGCATGATCCTGTCAAGGTCGGATCGGTTCGCCGTGACCTCCTGCACAGCGATGAGGTCGAAGGCCGCAAGCGTTTCCGCGATGTAGTAGAGCGCTTCGCCGTGGCGGCCACGATCGCCGAGGTTCGCGATATTCCAGCTTGCGACAAGCAGGTTGTTCTCCGTCTTTCGCGGGCTGACTTCCTTGGCCAGCAGGGACCTGAGCGCGATCAGCCCGTCGATGCAGCGAAGCTTTTCATGATGCGGCATGTCGGGGATGACCTGCTCGAAATCCCGGGTCTCGAAATCGCTCCGGGGGCGGAGGTCGTTGTAAAATGGCATTGCGGTAGCGGTCCTTTGGGCTTCAATGGGCCAAGCCTAGCACGGCCGAGCCGAAAGGGAGCAAGACGATGACTGACGACGCCGACCGCCACGCGACGAAGATGGCCAAGAAAAAGGCCGCGCGCGACAAGATCATGGCGACCAAGACCGATCAGAAAGGATTGATCATCGTCCACACCGGCAAGGGCAAAGGCAAATCCACGGCGGCCTTTGGCATGATCTTTCGGCACATCGCCCATGGGATGCCCTGCGCGGTCGTTCAGTTCATCAAGGGCGGCATGTCCACGGGCGAACGCGACCTGATCCTCGACAAGTTCAGCGACAGTTGCCAGTTCCACACCATGGGCGAGGGTTTTACCTGGGAAACCCAGGACAAGACCCGAGACACGGAGATGGCCATGGCAGCCTGGGAAAAGGCCAAGGAGTTGATCCGGGACCCGGCGAATTCCATGGTTCTGCTTGATGAGATCAACATTGCAATCCGGTATGACTATGTGCCGATTGCCGAGGTCGTGGCATTCCTGAAGTCAGAGAAGCCCGAGATGACCCACGTGGTCCTGACCGGTCGGAACGCGCATGCGGACCTGGTCGAAATCGCGGATCTCGTGACGGAGATGGAACTCGTGAAGCATCCGTTTCGGTCCGGGATCAAGGCACAGATCGGCGTGGAGTTCTGACAGCCGGACGGCACCGACCGGAATTGAGTGGTCATGCAGCATGCAGAGGCTTCGGCGATTCGGCCATGCAAGAACCATCGTCGCCGGTTAGCCGTCACCAAGCCTGACTGTCGGTGACAGTGCCTCTCGATCGACCATCACATTGACGACAGAGGGCAGGCCGCTTTCCACGGCGCGGGCAAAGGCGGCTGGGAAATCTGTTGCTTTTTCAACTTCTTCACCATGACCGCCGTAGGCCCGGGCAAGGGCGGCGAAATCGGGGTTTGCCAGATCGGTCCCCGAAACCCGGCCGGGATAGCTGCGTTCCTGGTGCATCCGGATCGTCCCGTAGCGACCGTTGTTTGCCACCACGACGATTGGCGCGGCTCCGTGCTGAATGGCGGTCGACATCTCGTTCAACGTCATCTGGAAGCAACCATCGCCGGCAAGGCAGACCACCCGACGCCGGGGGTATTCAAGTGCGGCAGAAATCGCCGCGGGGAAGCCGTAGCCCATCGACCCGGAGGTCGGCGCGACCTGAGTGCCATGGCGCTTGTAAACGAAGAACCGGTGCAGCCACGCCGCGTAATTGCCAGCGCCGTTGGTGATGATGGCGTCCTCGGGCAGATTGTCCGACAACCATGAAATGACCTGCCCCAGCCCGGTCTCACTTTCATCTGCCGGAGGCACCACCCATGCCACATGGTCCGCGTGCGCGGAGGTGGTCCAGTCGCGCCAGGTGCGACCGGACGGCGGCACCTGCGCGAGCGCCCGGACAAAGCTCACGGCGTCCGAGGTCACCGCCAGTTCGGGGCGATAGACGCGCCCCGGCTCTTCAGGGTCGGGGTGGACATGGAGCAACCGGCAATGAGGGTCGGCGGGGTCGATGAGCGTGTAACTCAGAGTCTCGAGATCGCCGAGACGCGACCCAACCACCATCAGGCGGTCAACCTGCCGCACGCGGTCCGCCAGAGCCGGGTTCATCCCGACGGTGAGGTCCCCCGCGTAGTTGGGATGTCGATTGTCCATGTAGTCTTGCCGCCGGAACCCACAGCAAACCGGCACGCCCTGCGCCTGCGCAAATGCTCCGAGGTCCCCGGCCGCTTCGGCGGACCAGTGCGGCCCGCCCACAAGAACCAAGGGACGCTCCGCTTGGCTCAGCCACTCGACGGCGTCCTCTGCCACGCCGGATAGGGTCGGCGCCAGTTCGATCAGGGGCGGCGCGATATCGGGAACGTCGGCCTCGCCGGACAAGACATCCTCTGGCAAGGCGAGGACCACCGGGCCCGGTCGCCCCGCCGTCGCAACCGAAAAAGCGCGCCCGACGTAT
>CAYMMT010000030.1:0-23006 GCA_964391555.1 uncultured Rhodobacterales bacterium | reverse complement strand
AGCTGGTTGGCGGATGTGATGGCCATTGTCAGGTCTTCTCCTCTTCAGGACCGTCCAGAACGGTCTCGACCTCGTCGAATTGGGTTTCGTCAATCTGGCCAGCATCCTTGCGGCCCTTGAGAACATCTCGGATCAATGCATCGGTCAGCACGAGTTTCGCTTCGGCCAACCAGTCATAGTGGAGGCCGATGGTTGTCGGCTCACCATTCACGTCGATTTCGACCAGAACCTCGTTCCCTTCGACACCCTGCAGCACACCCTTGAACCGGCGCCGCCCGTCTATGAGTTCGGTCGTCTCGATCTTGGCGACGTAGCCTTCCCAGCGCTCGAAATCCTTCAATCGCGTCAAAGGCCGGTCGATACCCGGAGACGAAACTTCGAGCGTGTAGGCGTCGAGGATCGGATCCTCGACATCGAGAACAGCGCTGACGGTCGTGCTGATCTCGGCGCAATCATCGACTTCGATCGTGCCATCGGGCCTCTGCGCCATGATCTGCAGCGTCGGTGTATTGCCACCCATGAGTCGAACACGCACGATCTCGAACCCCATGCTTTCCACAACAGGGCTGATGATCTCGGTGATCCGACGATCCATGCTCGACTTCGCGATCAGGTCCTGGGTCATGTTCCTCTGCCGGCCTGGCGTTCAGGCACAAAAAAACGGGCGCGCGGCCCGTTCGAAATCCCGGTGGGCGCTGGGGGTGGAGGCCAGCGCGCCGCTGTTGGTGGTCATATACGATCGGGAAAGCCGAATCGCAAGGGGTGTCAGCCCACCCACCACCGTTCGGCCATTCGGCCATTATCAAGCGGCCAGAGCGTGCCGATGGCGGCAGGAAGGCCGACACGATCAGAGACGGCCAGATCACCGGTCAGGGTGACCTCTGTGTTTGCCTTCAGCATCCGAAGCGCGTGCGCGTCTAGCCCGTCGATCACGTCGACTCTCGCCTGCCGGAGCGCCGCAAGCCGGGCAGCCGGACGACCGATTTGCACCAGCGTGATCTCATCAGCCCAGCCCGCGCGATAGGCTTTCCAGTGGTCTTCGTTCCGGGCGAGGCGCAGGACAGACGCCTCTTCGCCTACCACACGGTAGAGACCGGGCTCTCCGGGAACCGTCAAATCGGGCGCGGCAAGGCGGAAGGGCAGGTCCGGGTCAGGGGTATCGAGCGTCAGTCGCAGGGTCTCACCTGTCACCTCGACATCGCCAAATGGCAACAGCAATTCCGTGAGGCCGGGCATTTCGTGGCGCAGGCCAATTCGCCAGTTTCTGCCATCGGGCGAAGCCTCCCAGGAGGCAGCCAGCGCGGGGATCAGGCTTCCGTCGCCCGAGATCTCGGTCAGGGTCTGCCCGGTGGCCCCGGCCCGTGCAATGGCAAAGCCATCCGGGGTCAGTCCAGCCGTCAATCGACCACCGCGGCGGCCCAGCGATTGAGCAGGCAGACCCGTCGCAGCCACAAGCGCCGCGGCCAGACCGCCAGCCAGCAATCGGCGGCGTGATTTGATGGATGTCAGCGTCACAATCCCAGCTTTTCGCGCTTATCGGCCAACATGTCCATGCTGCGGACAAGTTCCGCCGAGATTCCGGGCTCAGAGAGCGCATGCCCAGCCTTGCCGACCATCTTGAGCCGTCCCTTTGGCCAGATCTTGGACAGCTGATAGGCAGATGTCGGCGGGCAAATCATGTCATAGCGACCTTGAACGATGATCCCCGGGATATCAGAGATGCGGTCCATACGGTCGAGGATCTGCTTGTCGCCGAGAAATCCGCTATTGGTGAAATAGTGGTTCTCCAGTCTTGCAAATGCACGGGCATAGTCGGCCGGACTCTCGCCCAAGGCGCCCTCGTTCTCGATGGAGGCCAGGGCGTTTTCCCATGATGCCCAGGCTCTGGCAAACCGCGTTTCCATCATGAGGTCGCCGGAGAACAGCCGACGGTGATACGCCGCGATCAGGTCGTCCTGCTCATCTTCGGGGATCATCCCGGCAAAATGGTCCCAAAGGTCCGGCCAGAACTTGCCAGCCCCGCCGCCGTAGAACCAGTCCAGCTCTGGCTGCGTCATGAGAAAGACGCCGCGCAAGACAAGGGCCGCGGTCCACTCCGGATGTTCCTGGCCATAAACAAGCGCCAATGTCGCACCCCAGGACCCGCCAAAGACGATCCAGCGATCAATGCCCAGCGCCTCGCGAATGCGCTCGATATCGGCGACCAGATGCCATGTCGTGTTGGCCGCGACACTCGCGTGAGGTCGCGACCGGCCGCAGCCGCGCTGGTCGAACAGGATGATGCGGTAGGCCTCCGGGTCAAAATACCGCCGCATCGCCGGGGAACAGCCGCCACCCGGCCCGCCGTGCAGCACGACAACGGGGATACCGGCCGGGTTGCCGCATTGCTCAACATGGATCTTGTGCCCGTCGCCCACATCCAGCATCCGCTGATCGAACGGATCGATCGCGGGATAGAGATGTGCGCTTGCGCGTTTTTGTCCTGAGACCTTGTCCATACCCGACCTATATAGCCCGGAAGAGCCATGCCACGAGGGAGTGTGTGATGCAAACTGCACCTGCGTCCACGGTTGACGACACCGAAATCGCCAAATTTCAGGCGATGGCCGACGAATGGTGGGACGAGACGGGCAAATTCAAGCCGCTCCACATGATGAACCCTGTCAGGCTTGGCTATGCGACGGAACAGATCGCCGCGGAATTCGACCGTGATCTGGGCGCGCAGGCACCGTTCGAGGGGCTCCGAATACTCGACATCGGCTGTGGAGGCGGTCTGCTGTGCGAACCGATGGCGCGGCTCGGGGCCGAGGTGGTCGGTGCAGACGCAGCCGAGCGAAACATCCCCGTCGCGCGGCTACATGCTGAGCAATCCGGCCTCGAGATTGACTATCGCCACACAACTGCCGAGGCGATGGCGGAAGCGGGAGAGCAATTCGACGTCGTGCTCAACATGGAAGTGGTCGAGCATGTGGCCGACCCCCTGGCATATCTCACCGCGTGCCAGCAACTCCTGAAGCCCGGCGGGCTGCACCTCTGTTCGACGATCAATCGCAATCCAAAGAGCTTTGCCATGGCCATTGTTGGCGCCGAGTATGTGATGCGCTGGCTTCCCAAGGGGACCCATGAATGGTCGAAGTTCATAACGCCGGACGAACTCTTTGACCTCCTGCGCGATGCCGGAATGACGCCGGTGGACCGCAAGGGATACCAATTCGACCTCGTCCGTTGGGATTGGCGGATCTCGGATCGGGACCTGTCGGTGAATTACGTCACCGCGGCGACCAAACCAGCGTGATCGAGCGGGGGCGTGGGAGCGTAACTCTTGGCGCTTAGCGCTCAGGAAACTATAATACAGTGACTTGGCAAGCCGGAGCCAATGCCATTGATCCACGAGCCCCCCAAAGACAGCGACACCGGATTTGACGCCGATTTCTTCGACCAGATTGGCGAAGGCGATCCCGTCCATGAGATCATGTTGCAGCAGGCGGCCAAACTGGCGGACCTCGGCTACTTCGTCTTCAACATGGCAACCATGACCGTTGAGCTTTGCTCCGAGCGGCACGCAAGTATCTTTGGCAGAACCCCTGCGGAATTCATCGGCCATGCGAGCGGTCTGCGCGGCGAACTCACAATGATGCACTCAGACGACGCGGACATGGTCAGAGCCGGTTACGACCGGCTGCGCCAGGGTGAACGGATCGAGCTTGAATACCGGTTCTTTCGCAAAGACGGCACGCTGGGCTACATCCGGGAATTCGTCGCACCACAACAGGATCATTCCGGAAATGTCATCCGCGGTTTGGGCAGCAGCATCGACGTGACCCAGGCCCGAATCGAGGAGATCCGCAAATCGCATGAAAACCGTCTGTCGGCCCTGGGTGAGATGACGGCGGGCGTTGCCCATGATGTGAACAACATCCTCGCCGTTGTCATGGGAAATGCCGAATTGATGCAACTGGCCGAACCGGGCGGCGTGCTCTCCGACTATTGCGATGAGATTGTGAAGGCTGCGCAGCGAGGTGGTCAGCTGACTCGCAGACTTCTGAATTTCTCGCAGCTGGCAACGATCGAGCCGGTCATCACCGATCTGAATGACGAGGTTGGGATCGCTCTTGAAGTCTTCGACCGCACGGGGCTCAAACAGGCAGAACTGTTAGACGAACGTTGCCATGATGAACTCACGATCCACGTGGACAAGAACGAATTGCAGGCCGTTCTATTCAACCTCATGGTCAACGCCCGTGACGCCCTGGACCGGGCCGGCAAGATCGTGGCGACCACGCGGGTGGCGGCGGCATCGGACATCGCGCAGGTCGAAGAGGTCCTCGACCCGTTACGCGGATATGCGATGGTCGAAATCGCAGATAACGGTCGCGGCGTCCCGTCTGATCTCCTCCATCGCATCACCGAGCCGTTCTTCACCACCAAGAGCCGTGCCGAAGGGTCCGGCCTCGGTCTGTCCATGGCGACCGGGTTTGCGCGACAATCGGGCGGGGCCCTGACGGTCGCTTCGCGAGAAGGGTTGGGCACCCAGGTCCGGGTGTTCTTTCCCCTTGCTGGCGGCGAGGGATAGCACCCGTCACCGCAGCACGGCGCCGGTCAGTCCCCGGCGCTCAATTCCTGCCGCAAGGCCCTTAGTACAGGCAGCGCCGCTCGCACCTTTTCCTCGCCGATGGTCGCGACGACGCCCGAGATCAACGGTGTGATCCGCTCCAGCGCGGCATTGCGCGCCGAAAGACCGGACGGAGAGATCGACACAAGCTTGCGCCGCGCATCATCCCAGTCGGGCCGGATGTGAACCCAACCTGCCCATTCGAGCTTTCCCAAGGTGTTTGTCATCGCCCCCCGGGTCAGGTGAAACGCACGGGCAAGCTGCGCGGGGGTCCGTTCGCTTCCGATGTGGGCAAGATGGTTGAGAACCGCGAACTGAGACAGTTCCATGCCTTTGGGCAAGACCTTCGCGACATTCTGACGAGCCAATTGCTCAACCGACAAAATTTCGCTGAACAGGGTGACCGAGATATCGTCTGAAGCGGTGACCATCTACGGTCCCTCGAATGCGGCATCGTGGGTCAGCGAGGGGATGCGACGCCGGGCTTCCGCCACTTCGGCGAGATCAATCTCCACCAGATGAACGCCGGGATGTGTTCCGGCATCGAGCCTCACCTCTCCCCAGGGGCTGACAACCATGGAATGGCCATGGGTGCCGCGCGGTCGCCCTTCGGTCGCGTCATGTCGACCGGTCTGCGCCGCCGCAATGATGAAAGACCCGGTTTCAATCGCCCGGGCCCGCAAAAGGCTCCGCCAATGCGCCGCGCCTGTGACCGGCGAAAATGCGGACGGCACGAGGATTATCTCGGCGCCGGCTTGGGCGAGACGCCGATAGAGATGGGGAAACCGAATATCATAGCAAATCGTCAGCCCGATCTTGCCCAACGGCGTTTCGGCCATCACCGCGCGATTCCCCGGCCTGAACGCGGCAGATTCGCGGTAGCTCTCCGATTCGCTTACGGTCACGTCGAACATGTGCAGTTTGTCGTACTGTGCCGCGATGCTTCCGTCCGGTGCGATCAGAAAAGACCGGTTCGCAAAACGTCCATCGGCGTCCACGGTCTTCAAGGCTACCGACCCAAGCGAAACCCAAACCGAATGCGCCCGCGCCACGTCCTGCAGGGCGGCCAGCGTCGCGTCGTCGTCCTGCGAGGTCAGCACGGCTTCCTGGTGAGCGCGGGACTGACTGACACAGTTGGTGACCTCCGGCGTGCAGATCAGCTTTGCCCCCGACACGGCGGCATTCCGCACGACCTCTGCGGCCCGTGCCGCGTTTGCGACCGGATCGTCGGACGACGTCATCTGACAAAGGGCGACCCGCATGAAGGTTCACTCCATCGCCAGAAGCGGATCGAGTTTCCCCCCGCGTTCCAGCGCATAGAGGTCATCGCAGCCGCCCACGTGGATATCCCCGACAAAGATCTGCGGCACCGTGCGACCGCCGCTGGCACGCTGGATCATTTCGGCGCGGCGATCCGGTTCAGACATCACGTCGATCTCCGTAAAGGCCACGCCCTTCTGCGACAACAGGCGCTTTGCGGCATGGCAAAAACCGCAGATTGGCGTGGTGTAGATTTCGACGGACTGCATGGATATCTCCTGGTTCGGAGAGGCAACTTAGTCTGCTTTGGTCGCACGGGCCAGTGTCACGACATCAACGATCTGCGCGCCCGCGGCCATCAGCGCCCCGGTACAGGCAGCCAATGTTGCGCCCGTGGTCATCACATCGTCGACAAGCAGGATGTGCCGGTCCTCAATCTGGTCCCTGCGCTTTTGCGATACCGCAAAGATATCCGCCAGGGTTCGAAATCTCTCGTCGCGATTCAGCCCGCCCAACAACGGGGTGCGCACCGTGCGCAGCAAGACGTCAAGGCCGGTCGGCTGGTCAAGGCTCTCGCCCATGCCTTTGGCCAGCAGGGCCGCCTGATTGTACCGGCGGGCAAATAGCCGCGTCCGATGCAGCGGCACCGGCACGAGAAGGGCCGGACCGGTTAGCAATGGTTGCGCGGCACGCGCCATCCAGGCTGCGAGTGGTCGCGCCAGATCGGTCCGGTCACCGTGTTTGAGTTGCAAGACGAAACGGCGGGCACGATCCCGGTATTCGAGGGTCGATCGGCCCCGGTTCCACGGCCGTGCGATCTTCATGCAATCGTCACAGACGAGTCCATCCGAGCTGGCACCCTCGCCCGGCAAGGCCACACCGCAGAGATCGCAGACAAGGCCCGAGATGAACGGAGTATCGCGCCAGCACCTGCCGCACAGAGCATGATCCTCGAGCGCGGGTTCCGCGCAGCCCATACAGCTTGGCGGATAGATCGCCCTGATCGCGGCTGGCAACATTCCACGCGCTCCTCTAAACGGGCGATCATGTCGCAACCGCCCCGACTTTTTGACCGCGCCACGCTTCTGGCCCATCGCAACCGCGCGCGCCGGGGCCCGGACGGACCCGCCCTTTTTCTGCATCAGGCAGTCGCGGACGAGATCGAACAAAGACTGGAAGAAGTTAACAGGACGTTTACCAAGGCGGCCGTGATAACGGGATTTCCCGAAATCTGGCAGAAGCGGCCAAGGACCAGGCTGATCCCCGACGATGAAACTCTTGGTCTGTCGGTGACTGCGCACGATCTATTGCTGCATGTCCTGTCACTTCATTGGGCCAACGACCCCGTCGGTCAACTGGTCCAGTGTCGCCAGGCGATGGCGCCCGACGGTCTCCTGATCGCGGCCTTGTTCGGCGGACAGACCTTGCAGGAACTTCGTGCCGCACTGACCGAGGCGGAGGCCGACATCACCGGAGGACTTAGCCCGCGCGTTGCCCCGATGGGGGAACTTCGGGACCTCGGGGGGCTGCTGCAGCGGGCCGGGTTCGCCTTGCCAGTGGCCGACTACATGCCATTGACCGTCACCTATGAAACCCCGTTTCACCTGATGCGCGATCTGCGCGCCATGGGCGAAACCAATGCCATGTCCGACCGCCTCCGCCACCCGACGCGCCGCGGCGTTTTCGCCCAAGCCGCCCGGACATATGCCGAGCGTCACGCAACACCCGATGGTCGCATTCCCGCAACCTTCGAGATCGCGTTTCTCACCGGGTGGGCTCCGGCGGACAGCCAGCCAAAGCCCCTCCGTCCGGGTTCGGCGCAAACCCGTCTTGCCGATGCGCTCGGTACCAAGGAATTCCGGGAAGATTGGTCCAATGATTGACGCCGCCCGTAGACTCGGTATCTCGCCCCTATGACTACGACGGATCCGGGTAGAATTTCGATGTTCGATGCCAAGCGCGATACAGACGTGCGCCCCGCCCAATGCCCAGTTCATGCAGCCGCCGATCACCCTAAGATCGAACCTGCACGGGTTGGCATCCTCGTGGCCAATCTCGGGACGCCGGACGCAACAGACTACTGGTCCATGCGCCGCTACCTGAACGAATTTCTGTCGGACAAGCGGGTCATCGACTATTCTGCCTGGATCTGGCAACCGCTGTTGCAATTGGTGATCCTCTCCAAGCGGCCGTTCTCCTCCGGCGAAGCCTACAAATCGATCTGGAACAACGAGGCGAACGAATCGCCCCTGATGACGATCACCAAAGAACAGACCGCCGCGATCAAGGAACGGATGCAAGCCCGCTACGGCGACGATGTCCGCGTGGATTTCTGCATGCGGTATGGCAATCCGTCGACCAAATCCAAGGTGCGGGAGATGGTGGAGGCCGGGTGCCAGAAGATCCTGTTTTTCCCGCTTTATCCACATTACGCAGGTGCGACGTCGGCCACGGCAAATGATCAGTTCTTCCGCGCGCTGATGGAGGAAAAGTGGCAGCCCGTGGCCCGCGTTGTGCCGCCCTATTACGACGAGCCCGCCTATATCGACGCCCTGGCCCAGTCCATCGAGACCGCCTACGCGAGTCTTGAGCAGCGGCCCGACGTCCTTGTCTGCTCCTACCACGGTGTGCCGGAGCGCTACCTGAAGGAAGGCGACCCCTACCATTGCCAATGTCAGAAGACGACGCGCCTTCTGCGGGAGCGACTGGGTTGGGATGAGACCGACATTACCACGACATTTCAAAGCCGTTTCGGCCCCGAGGAATGGCTCAAGCCTTATACCGTGGACGAAGTGGCGCGACTTGCAGAGGCCGGCAAGAAGAAGATCGCGGTGTGTGCTCCGGCCTTCTCGGCCGACTGCATCGAGACCCTCGAAGAGATCAACGAGGAAATCCGTGAAAGCTTCGAAGAGGCCGGCGGGGAAGAGTTTACTTACATCCCATGCCTCAACGCGGACGCCGCTCATATCGATGCGTTGTGCGGCGTGATCGACCAAAACCTGCGTGGTTGGGTCGATTGATCCGGTTGATCACATAACCCTCAATCAAAAAGGGGCCGCTGAATGCGACCCCTCTCCGGATTTTTTATCCTGACGAATTAGTCGCTGGACGAACCGGAGGACGAGCCAACGGCGGCCGCGATCAGCGCAATGATGATCAGCGGAACGATCAGGTTGCTGGACGAGCCGCCAGCGGTGTCTTCGATGATTTCGATCGGAGCCATCTCGATGGGCTCGGCCAGGCCGCCGGCAACGGCAGCGGAGCCGATGAGGATAGCGGCGAAGGAAGCAGTAATGGTTTTCATGTTGATCCCCGAGGGTTGGTGATTCGCGCATTGCGCACGAACGTCGTTTAACGACGCCCGTTTACCTCTGAAAAGATTCCATCACCAATCGGAAGCGGACAATCCCGCATGTCTGCGTTGAATTTGCCACAACCTGTTGCGCCAAACCCGCAATCCGCAGCGGGTCCGGTTTCCAGCGACAACAGGCGCAAGAGGAGGGAGCAACAAATCGCTCCCTCTCTCTGACATTTGCGGTGGGTTTCCCCGTGGGTCAGTCGCTGCTGGCAACCGCAGCGGCGATGAGGGCCACAATGATCAGCGGCACGATCAGGCCACCGGCGGACGAACCGGCGGTGGTGTCTTCGATGATCTCGACCGGAGCCATTTCGATTTCGGGCTCGTCCAGTCCACCAGCAAAAGCGGCGCTAGCGGCAACGGTGAGGGCCGCAACGGTCAGCAAGGTCTTTTTCATTGTGTGCTCCAAATTGTCCGTCCCAAACGAGCAATCCAAGTGCTTCGGTCCGGATCTTCTCTTCAGGCCGCCCTTTTTTCCGATCCGGCCGAGACTGCCTAGCGGAAAGTGAATGTCCGGCTCACGAACCGCAAAATACGGTCAAATCAGCAACACCTGTGTCCCGACGTTGGCCAGTTCGTACAGCTCTTCAATATGCTCGTTGTAGAGCCCGATACAGCCGTTCGAAGACCGTCGTCCGATCTTGCGGGTGTCGTGGGTGCCGTGAATCCGGTAATAGGTCCAACTGAGGTGAAGCGCCCGCGTGCCAAGCGGATTTTCCGGCCCCGGGCCGATATAATCCGGCCACTCGGGATTGCGGATCTTCATCGCCGGAGTGGGTCGCCAATCCGGATTGGGGTCCTTGAGGACCACGCTGGTGCGACCCCGCCGGGTCAAATCCTCGGACAGCGGGACAGACGTCGGATAGAGCTTGTAGAGGCTCTGGTCCGCGCTCCAGTAATGCAGCGCGCGGCTTTGTGTATCGACGAGAATCGCACCGTTTCTGGTGTTCTGAAAGTAGGGCTCCCAGTTCAGAGATCGAAAGCTCGAAATGTTGCGCCGCGTGGATTGCGAAATATCGCTTTCCAACTCGGTTGAATTGCCAGTTGACTGAGCGGCGGCGCCTGTTGCCGCCATTGCGGCGGTCGCACTCAGAAAACCACGCCGTGTGAGGGAATTGTTGCGGGCCTTGGACATGATGCGCGGTTTCCCGAAGCTGGACGACGAAACATCAGTCGCAGGTTATGGCCTTCCTGCAGCAGTCGGAATTCAAACACCTGCCATCTGAGCGTTTTCGCGCCGATCCGGGTTTGAAAGGCAGCGGCGGGCAGGATAAGGGGGAGCCAAAGAGTGGTATACGATGGCAAGACGCCCTTTCCTGATCCTAGCTGCGCTTGTGGTGCTTGCCGCCTGCGCGCCTCCGCAAACCCGGATTGGCCCTGATGGCCTTCCGTTGCCGCAGGTCTATCGAATTGCCGCCCAGGATACGGCCGAGATCCAGTTCCGGATGCTGGATGGCGTAAACGCGCTGCGTCAGGCTGCCGGACTGGCGCCGGTTCAGCTGAACGCGGAACTCAACGCTGCCGCCGCCACCCACAGCCGCGACATGAGCGTCCAGAACCGACCCTGGCATTTCGGTTCGGACGGCTCCTCCCCGTTGGAGCGGGCCATGCGCGTGGGCTACACCGGGACAGTGCTGGGCGAAACGATTTCCGAAACCTACGAAAGTGAAACCGAGACGCTCGCTGCATGGATGCAGGAGCCCCAAACACGCGAGGTCATCCTTGACCCGCGCGCACGACAAATGGGGTTTGCTTGGTTTCAGGAACCGGCGGGAAAGCTCTGGTGGACGTTGGTTTTGGGCTTCCCCCAAGCGGGCCAGACTCCCACGCCATTCGGGCAGACAACTACGAACTAGGCC
Organism: uncultured Rhodobacterales bacterium; assembly: GCA_964391555.1. GTDB lineage: Bacteria > Pseudomonadota > Alphaproteobacteria > Rhodobacterales > Rhodobacteraceae > JAMWZF01. The sequence continues at coordinate 11,917 of CAYMMT010000030.1, read as the reverse complement.
GCTTGGTAGATGCGCAGAAACCATCATTCTGCGCGCGGCCACGGTACCGCGGCCTTCTTTGATCCAGTGCTCCCGGCGGGTTTTGCAGCGGAACCGTCATAGGTCGCCACTCACCGCATGACGACTCCCGGGATGCCCTATGGAAAGATGTTGATCGGTGTCCCGTTCTGAACCATCGCGTAAATCTGCTCGATCTCGCGATTGCTCACGGCAATACAACCAGCCGTCCAGTCATCCTTGCGACTCATGAGTCTCGGCGTTCCGTGAATGAAGATATCCCCACCGGGGCTCACCCCGGCTGCCCGAGCCTCCGCTCGATCCTGCGCGTTTGGATAGGAAATCCCAATCGACAAGTGGTAGGCACTGTTAGGGTTTCGGCGGTCGATGTAATAGGCGCCCTCGGGCGTTCGACCGTCCCCCTCCCGAGACTTGTCACCCTCTGGAGCAAATCCCATCTCGATCTCGTATTGCTCGAGCACCTGATCGTTGTTCATCAGGTACAACTGACGCCGTTCCTTCATCACGATAATCTGTGTGACTTCCGGTCCGTCATAGGTCTGGAACTTTGTGGTCGCGCAAGCGCTCAGCCCTGAGACCGCCACCATCAGGAGAAGAAGTTTGATTGCCCGCATGTCGCTGCTCACCGCCATCGGCCTTGCTGGCCCTTTTAGCGCCAGTAACCCAATTCGGACCAGTTTTCCAGATTTTCCGCGCTACCGCATCGTGAATGTTGCACAAAGCTCAACGTGGGCCGACCAGCGGAATTGATCGATGATTGTCGCGGGGCCCATCTGATACCCGCCAGCCACCAAGGCCGCGGCATCGCGGGCAAAGGTAACGGGATTGCAGGACACCATCGCGACAACGGGCACACCGGCCGCAGCGACTTCTGCCACCTGTGCCTCCGACCCTGCACGCGGCGGATCAATCACAACGCCATCTGCTCCAAGTTCCGGTGGAGTCAACGGATTTCGAAACAGATCGCGTGCCTCGGTCGTCACGCGCCTGAGACCGGTGCCCATCCGCCATGCTCGATCAAGGGCCGCCAGCATTGCGGGCTGTCCTTCGACCGCATGAACTTCTGCCGTGCTTGCCAGCGGCAACGCAAAGGTTCCGCATCCGGAAAACAGGTCAATCACCCGGAAGGCCCCGGCCATTGCCTTGAGGACATGAGCAACCAGCGCCGCCTCCCCGTCGCGCGTTGCCTGCAGGAATGCACCGGGCGGCGGCACCACCCGGGCCTGTCCCATAACGTGGTCAGGGTCGGCCATTGTGAGGAGTGTTTCCCCATTCCAGCTGAGCCGCGCGATGCCGTTTTCCTGCGCCAAGGCTGTCAGGTCCAGCAAGAGAGCCTGATCCACTTCCCGCCCCCCCGAGACCGCAATGTCCGGTCCCCCATCACTATCGGTGACAGTCAGGTCCAATTCCGATTTTCGGCTCGCGCCCAGCCCTGTCAGCCGTTCCAGCGCGGGCAGAACTGCTTTCAGACCAGGTGTAATCACCTGGCAGTCGGTAACCTCCGTGATCGTGTCCGAGGAGCGCCCGTGGAGCCCCACGATCGCGCCCTTTCGGGTGCGCCGACCCGAGAACTTGGCCCGCCGACGCGATTGAGGTGGGGAGGTTGAAACAGTCTCTATCTCGACCGGAAGGCCGCGGGCGTGCAGTGCCCGTGTCACGACTTCTGTCTTCCACCCGGCCACGAACTCATCAGACGCGTGCTGCATGGAACAACCGCCGCACCCTTTGTAGTGCCGACACGGCGCACTGACCCTGTCTGCGGACGGGGAGAGAATGCGGCCGTCCGCGTCGATCTCCTCGCCGGGCAGGACGCGGGGCCAACGGCTGCCATCTTCGGACTGGCCGAGGCCGGTCAGAGTCAGTCCGGTCACCCGCATCTATTCGGCAGCGAGCGTCGAGATGAAGCCCCCTGATTGCCGGTTCCAGTAGCGGGCATAGAGGCCGTCGCGAGCCAGAAGGCTTTGATGGTCACCTTCTTCGGCCACACGACCGCGATCGAGCACGATGATGCGATCCATTTCGCTCAGCGTGGAAAGCCGATGCGCAATGGCAATCACGGTCTTACCCTCCATCGCGGCCTTGAGCGCTGTCTGGATCGAAGCCTCGACCTCTGAATCGAGCGCACTCGTCGCTTCGTCGAGGACAAGGATCGGCGCGTCCTTCAGCAAAGCCCGCGCAAGTGCGATGCGTTGCCGTTGTCCGCCGGACAGCTTTACCCCCCGTTCGCCGAGATAGGCCTTATAGCCCCGTCGCCCCATGTGGTCCTCGAGGCTGAGTATGAAGTCATGGGCCTCGGCCCGCCTGGTTGCGGCGGTCAATGCCTCCTCGCTCGCGTCGGGGCGGCCATAGAGCACGTTGTCCCGAGCCGAACGATTGAACATCGCGGTCTCTTGCGTGACCATGCCGATCTGGCGGCGCAGACTTTCCTGGGTGACGCCAGACACGTTCTGGCCGTCGATCTCCACCCGACCCGTCTCCGGATCGTAGAGCCGCAACAGCAACGCCACGAGGGTCGATTTCCCGGCTCCGGATGCACCAACGATCCCCAGCTTCTCACCGGGCGCGATGGTCAGGTTGATCCCATCGACGCCGCCGGGGCCGCCACCGTAGGAAAAACCGACATCGTGAAAGCGGACTTCGCCCGCGGTCACCGTCATTTGCGTCGCACCATCCGCATCGGTCAGGGAATGAGGCGGCGTGAGCGTGCGGATCCCATCCTCGACCTCACCCAGATGAGAGTAGATTGCCATCAGAGTGAAACTGATCCAGCCGGACATCTGCGCCAGTCGAATGCCGACGGCACCCATCGCGGCAAGGTCACCTGGGGTCACACCATCGAGGCCAAGACCTATCCCGACGAGCAACAGCGGCAGACAGCCCGACAGCACCATCAGGCCAAACCGGAACAGGCTCGATACCTCCCCGAACTCCAGCGCCCGGCCTCGGAGGGACTCCATGGCCCCGATGGCGGCGCCGTCCTCGTGATCGGCCCGGGCGAAGAGCTTTACCGTCTTGATGTTCGTGATCGTGTCCACGACCTGGCCGGACACATTCGCCTGCGCCGCGGCCCGTGCCTTGGACCGCGCCCGGATGCGCGGCAGGAAATAACGCAGGTAGGCAAGGTAGCTTGCAAACCACAGGCCCAGCAGGATCAGCAATCGCCCGTCCACCGCCGCGACCAACAGCGCGGCCCCGAGGACGGAGGCGAGGCCAAAGACCACCGCGTTCACCGTCTCGATCACCATCTCGGTCAGGGACCGGGCGGTCTGCATCTGTTTCTGGGCGATGCGGCCTGCGAAGTCGTTGTCGAAGAAGTCGACCGACTGGCCCAGCGTCCAGCGATGCAGGCGGCCAAGGATCAATTTGAAGGTGTTTGGACCAATGACCACGGATTGAAACGTTGCCGAGGTTCCGAAGAACACCGGGCGGATGATCATGAGCAGGACAATGGCAAAGGCGAACGTCGGCCAGTATTGCGACAGCGGCGCGCCAGACCCGGCGATATCCACGATCCGGCCGAGAAGGTACATCGACAGAACTTCGGAGGCCCCGGTCAGGGCCGACACCATCGCCCCAATGGCGATGATCGGCCAGGCACCCGCAAGAGCCCACCCCATGAAGGGCCGCAGCTGCCCCGGCGGCGGCCCTTCGGCGGCCCGGTCATGGTCGATCAGACCTCCGGCAAAGCCGATCCATTTCGACCAAAGCCCTGTCATTCCGCGGCCTCTATCCCGTTTTCCAGCGTATCAGATCCGATGAACCCGCCCGATTGTCGTGCCCACAGACGGGCGTAGATCCCCTCTGCTTCGAGCAGTTCATCATGGCGACCTTCCTCGATGATCTTGCCTTCGTCCATGACAACGATCCGGTCCATTCGGGCAATCGTGCTGAGCCGATGGGCGATGGCGATAACCGTCTTGCCCTCCATCAAGCCATAGAGCGTGTCCTGAATCGCGGCTTCGACTTCACTGTCGAGTGCGCTGGTCGCTTCATCAAGCAACAGAATTGGCGCATCCTTGAGGATCACCCGCGCCAACGAAATGCGCTGTCGTTGACCGCCGGACAGCTTTACCCCCCGTTCGCCCACCTGGGCATCATAACCCTTGCGTCCTTCGCCGTCCTGAAGGCCCAGAATGAATTCATGCGCCTCAGCCCGTTCGGCCGCCGCGATGACCTCCGCCTCGGACGCATCCGGGCGCCCGTACAGAATGTTGTCCCGTACCGACCGGTGCAGCAGCGCACTGTCCTGCTGCACAACCCCCATCGCCCGGCGCAGGCTTTCCTGTGTGACCCCGGCAATATCCTGCCCGTCGATTTCGATTCGGCCGCCCTCGGTGTCGTAGAACCGCAGAAGCAGCTTGATCAGGGTCGATTTCCCGGCACCCGAGCGGCCGACCAGTCCGACCTTTTCCCCCGGTCGGACGGTCAGTTCGATGTGGTCGAGGCCCCCCGCATCCTTTCCGTAGTGATGCGACACGCCTCTCACATCGATCCGACCTTCGGACATTGTTAGCTCGGCCGCATCGGGTGCATCGATCAGCGTTACAGGCGCGCTCACCGTTTCCATGCCCTCGGCAACAATGCCGAGTTGCTGAAACAGGTTCGTCACGGCCCACATGATCCACCCGGTCATGGCGTTGAGCCGCAGAACAAGTGCCGAGGCTGCAACGACGATCCCGACACTCGCCTGTCCCGCAAAATAGAGGCCCATCGCCCAGCCCACCACTCCCACAATCAGGAGGCCGTTCAGCGCAACGAGCATGCTGTTCATGTAGGTGTAGATCCGCATCTCGTTCGAGAAGGTCGTTCTGACGTCCTCGATCGCTTCGCGTCCGTATTCGATCTCGCGATCGTGGTGGGCGAACATCTTCACGGAGTGAATGTTGGTGTAGCCGTCGACAAGCCGCCCATTCAGCTTCGACCGCGCCGAGCTCGCGGCCTTGGATCGGGGTCCCACATGGACCACCGCCCAACGCAATAGGGCCGCATACAAGGCGATCCAGGCGAGTAGCGGCCAAAGCAGCCGAACATCCGCCGCCGCCAGCAAGACAGCCGCGCCGATTGCATAGGCCATCGCATAGGCGACGGCGTCAAAGACCTGAAAGGCAACCTCATTGGCCGCCGATGGTGTCTGCATGACCCGGTTGGCGATGCGACCTGCAAAGTCATTCTCGAACCAACCCACCGACTGCCGCATCACGTGCCGGTGGGTCCGCCAGCGAATGAGTGTCCCCCAGTTCACACCGATGCCGTGGTTCAGGATCACCTCGTTGACGATCTGAACCGCGGGCCTGATCAGCAGGATGAAGACCGCCACGAGTATGAACTCGACCCGATTGTCCTGCCAGACCGTCGCTGCCGGCTGCGTGCTCAGAGTGTCCGTGAGATGCCCCAGATACCAGATCAGCCAGATTTCGATCAGCGCGACGATCGCGGCGAATGCAATGCCCCAGGCAAACACCATCTGGAACGGAGGCGCGAAACTCCGAATGAATGGCCAGAGCCGCGCTGGCGGGCGGTCGGTCTCCTGATACGGCGTATAGGGATCGACAAGGCTTTCAAAGAAGCGGATCATGCCGGGCCTCATGGGATCAAACCCGCGATATAGCCCGAATGTCACTAGAGGAAAACAAGTACGGAAAAGGCCGCGAGGCCGAGGGCCATGCTCCGCATGAACACACGCCAGGCTGTTGGGTTCGTGAGCAGGTTGCGCAGGGAGGATCCGGTACCGGTCCAAAACAGGCAGACACCAAGATTTAGCGCACTGAATGTGGTTGCGAGGGTCACGGCTTGCTCGGTCGGCGGCAGGTCCGTCACATAGGCGGTGGCCGACAAGGCAACAGCCCAGACCTTTGGATTGACCCATTGAAACAGCACGGCCTCGGCGAATGTGAAGGGTCTGCCACTGGTCCCGCGGGCGGCTGGGTCCGATCTCCAAAGCCGAATAGCCATGGTGAGGATCCAAAGACACGCGATGATCTTGAGGAACAGCGTCAGGCCCGGTGCGGCAAGAAGCAGCGAGCCGATCCCGAATCCGGTAATCCCGGCAATCACGCCGACGCCCAGCGCCACTCCCAGAATATGTGGCACCGTGGCGAGAAAACCGAACCGCGCACCGGACGTGGTCAGCAGGATCACGTTCGGCCCGGGGCTGAATAGTCCAAGGAAGACGAAACCGAAAAGGGGGAGCATCAGCCGAGCAAATCCTCACGAGTGAGGGTGAATTGGCTGTCGATCCACCGGCGTTCGGCCATCGCTAGTGCCTGTCCGAGTTCGGGGCCGGAGAATCTTTGGGCGAGGTCGGCGGCCTTGATCGGGAACCGCGCCTCGGCACCGGCTGATGCCTCATTGAGGTCCGCGTCGGTGAGGACCCGGCCTTGCTGCGCGGACTGAATGGCCAGGGCCGAAATCGCGGTCTCGCGACCGAGCCTGAACCCCAATTCACCCGGCCCGCCGTCAGTCGACGTCAGACGGCTCAACCGGCGGGAGTCGACCCGGCTCAGGCGCAAATTGCTTTCGGCATCTTCACCCCCGATCATCGCAAGCCGACGCAGCCAGTCAGGAGGCAGGGAAACCTCATTCTCGATGTGGACCAGCGCCGCCAAACCCGTCCCATCGGCCCCCGGCAGGACACGCATCAGACCACCGGTCGCGGCAAAGGACGCGAGTGATGGCGCCGGGTCAAGCGCGGAAAGCAGCTTGCGCATTTCGTGTCCGATACGCTCTTTCGAAAGCTGATCGAGCATGTCCACGTGCGCCGCGCAGGCCGCAAGTCCCTCGACATCGATGCCCGCGTCGGAATCTCCGTACCAGGCATGGAACCGAAAGAACCGGAGAATGCGCAAGGCGTCCTCTCGGATGCGATCATTCGGGTCGCCGATAAACCGCAACCGACGGCGGCGCAGGTCCGAAAGGCCGCCAACCGGGTCGATGACCTCGCCGTCCGTATTGGCGTAGAGCGCATTCATCGTGAAATCCCGCCGCGCGGCGTCTTCCTCGAAGGTTTTTGCGAATGCCACGACAGCGCGCCGGCCATCGGTTTCAATGTCCCGGCGAAACGTCGTGACCTCAAAGGGCTGATCCTCGACGACGATGGTGATCGTGCCGTGGTCAATCCCGGTTGGAATGGCCTTGAAACCGGCATTTTCCGCAAGAACAGAGACTGTATCGGGCAGAGCCGAAGTCGCGATATCGACATCGGCGACGGGCGCCCCGAGCAGCGCGTTTCGCACGCATCCGCCGACAAAATACGCCTGATGTCCGGCCTCGATCAGCAGACCCATGACGGTTTGCGCCGCGGGATCGCTCAGCCATGCGTCGGTAATGCGGGTGTCAGCCATTGGAAAGCCTGTCCGTCAGGCCACGGAGGATGCGAGCGGTTGCGCCCCAGATATAATAGGGCCCATACGGAACCGCGTAGTAGCGGCGCCACATACCCTGCCAACTCCGTCCCTCGATCACAAATCGGGCGGGGTTGGTGACGTGCGACAGCGGCACGGAGAAGACCTCATCGACCTCTCCTGCCTCCGGCATCGGATCAAATTCCCGCTCGACAATCGCGACGATGGGCGTGACCTCGAATCCGGTTACCGTTTCATGCGCCGGGAGGCTGCCCAGAGGCATCACCTTGTCTGGAGAAAGGCCGATCTCTTCATGCGCCTCCCGCAAGGCGCAGTCCGTGAGCGTCGCATCGCCAACATCTTGCTTGCCTCCGGGAAACGCGATCTGTCCGGGGTGGTGTTGGAGGCGGGCAGAGCGTTTGGTCAGGATCACCCGACCCGCCGCCGTCACCGCAATCAATACGGCAGCGGGGCGCAGTTTGCGACCCGGGGGCAGCGTTGCCCCCGGGTTCAAATCATAGTCCGACGAGGGACGGCCCGGCGCCTCCAGCGCGGCAAGGAGCCGGGCGTGCAGGTCAGTCTGCGACACGCGTGGCCTCGAACCCCAGAGTGAGCGGGTCGAACTCGTAATGCGCGCCGCAGAACTGGCAATCGGCGGTCACGATGCCGTCTTCAGTGGTCATGTGCGCGATATCCTTGGCCGAATAGATCGACAGGCTTTCACGCACCCGATCCGACGAACAGGTGCATCCGAACTTGACCGGCTGAGGGTCAAAGACTCGGGGGCCCTCTTCGTGGAACAGCCGGACGAGCAGTTCGGTGGGCTGCACGGAAGGGCCGATCAACTCCAGCTCTTCAACCGTATCAAGCAACAGATTGGCACGGTTCCAGTTCTCCTCCTCGTCCCCATCGAGGATATCTTCGGCCTCCAGCAGCCCGCCTTCGCCCGAACCGCCGTCCACGGCAAAGGGGCTTGCCTCGGGCATAGACTGCAACATCACGCCCCCTGCGCGCCAGCTTTCTGCGCCACCTGGAACGGACGACCGGCCATAAGACAGGGCAAACCGGGTCGGGAGCTGTTCGGACTGGGCAAAATACGTCTCTGCACAGGCCGAAAGTGACCCCCCGGCGATCGGCGTGATACCTTGGTACGGGGTCATGTCGGTGCCCTGATCGATCAGGATCGCAAAGTAGCCTTTGCCGATCTGACTGAACGGATCCGCCGAAGGGTCGAGCCGTTCGGCATCATACGACGCGTAGGCCCGAATGCGTGCGGGCTCACCCTCTGTCGCTGGACCATAATAATCCGTTGCGATCAGCCGGGCCGGACCATCACCGCGCACTTGCAGGGACAGTTTCCATCGCAGTTTGATGGTCTGACCGATCAAGGCCGTGAGCAACGCCATCTCGGCGACAAGCGCCTCGATCGATGCCGGATACGCGTGCTGCTCAAGCACGCTGTCCAAAACTCCATCGAGCCGCGCAATACGGCCCCGGATGTCGGACCGGTCGAGTTGAAACGGCAGGACGGTATCGTCCCACGCGATCTGGGAGCCCAGGTGGGTGCCTTGGGTCATGGGAATTGCCTCACGTGTTGGGGATTGGCATACCGCGCCCATATAGGGCCGCGCAAGGAAGGGACCAAGCCCATGAACCGCAGATACGGCGACAGAGTGGACCCTGCCATGCGCTACGTGAAACGCCCCGGCGTCTACGCGATTCTGATGAGAGGGTCAGAGATACTGCTGACCTACCAGGCTGGTATCCATCATGAGTTCCAATTGCCGGGGGGTGGGGTCGATCCCGGGGAGCATCCCCTTCCCGCGCTACACCGCGAAGTGTTCGAAGAGACTGGCTGGGGGATCACAAGTGTCCGGCGGATCGGTTTCTATCGGCGCTTCACCTTCATGCCCGAGTATGACCTCTGGGCAGAGAAGCGTTGCACGATATTTGCCGCGCGCCCGACCCGGTCTCTGGGGCCTCCTTCTGACGAAGAGCACGACGCGATATGGGTTTCGGCACGGCTCGCGCCCGAGCTTCTGGCGAGCCCCGGAGATGCGGCCATGTTGAACGATTTTCTCGGCTAGCGGATTTGCGGCCGATCATCGGCACGCAGTCCGGCCTGCGCGCATCCAGGATTCAGAAAGCTAGTACAAGTCCCATTCGTCGGCCTGGCGCAGTTCACCTATTGCCATCCATCCAACCCGAATTCTTGCAACACTTGTGTCACCCCACGTTCGGAACACAATGGCAAAGCCAGCTTCGTCCACATCCTCGGCACTGACATCGGCCCGATTGTTGGAGCCGTTCGAAACGTCCCACATCGACATCGTCACATGCACGACCGGCACGCTGCGGAATCTCTCGGCAAAGGCGACATGCGTGCGCATCTGGCGTTGGCCGTTGCCAACCCACATGTCGCCGTCCGTCTGGAAATCCGAGAACAGGACAACGTCGCCCTGATCGACCCCGATCAGGTGATTGCGCAGTCTTTTCATTGTCCCGGCAACAACGCCTCCGTTAGATGGGTCGGACAACCCTAGCGATTGCCGGCGACAAGATTAAGTTACTTTTTTGGCATGGCTGGGGCGCATGCGCAGAGCCACCGGCAGGATTGCCAAAACCATGAACGCGGCGAGAACGAACGGCGCGCCGGGCAGGTAAATGACAGCGTCGTCTCCGATAAACATCTGGAAGACGAAGGTGAACACAAGCGGCGCGATGACCGCCGCCACCGAGGCAAGCGACGCAATAACTCCCTGGACAAGGCCCTGCCTGTCTTCGCTCACGAGATTGGCAGAAACGGCGGTCAGCGTGGGGGGCACGAGGTCCGTCAGGGCCGCCAAAGGCAGGAGGATCCAGAAGATCCAGAGCACCGAGGTGAAGCCAAACCCGACCATCACGAGCGCCGCGAGGATCAAACCCCAAATCAATGTCCGGTATTCACCCAGATACCGGATGGCGAGTGGCATGATCCCGGCTTGCACGACCGCGATCGAAATCCCGTAGGCCGAAAGCGTGACGCCGATGATCAGGCCGGACCAGCCAAAGATTTCCTTGGTCCAGAAGGCCCAAAGCGTGGGGTAGACCATGTTGGCGAATTCGAAAACGAAGATGCAGATCAGGGGGACGGCCAGCCCGGGAACACGAAAGGCATCCACGATGAGACCAAACGGATTGAGGTCCCGCTTGCCAAAGGCGCGCTTGTTCTCCTCCTTCAGCGATTCCGGAAGATAGAAAATCGCAAAGACCATGCCGGTTGTGGTTGCGATGGCCGCGATCCAGAAAGGCGCCGTCACGCTGATCCCGGCAGCGAGCCCCCCGATCGCGGGGCCGAGCACGAAGCCTATGCCGAAGGCCGCTCCGATCAGGCCAAAGTTCGCGGCCCGCTGCTCCGGTCTGGAAATATCGGAGATGTAGGCCGTGGCGGTGATGTAGGTCGCCCCTGCCACGCCAGCCAATGTCCGCCCTACCAGCAAGAGCCAAAAGCTCTCCGCCAGCGCCATGATGACATAGTCGAGCGCCAGAAGCCCCAGCGCCGCGACCAGAATCGGGCGACGGCCATGGGCATCGGACAAGCTCCCCACAATCGGGGCAAAGAGGAACTGCGCAGCAGCATAGGACGCCATGAGCACGCCGCCCCAGACCGAGCCTTGCGCGTTGTCCACGGCACCCACTTTCGCCATCAGATCGGGCAGGATCGGGAACACGATGCCGATGCCGATCGCGTCAATCGCCAGAACGGCAAGAACCAGGTAAAGGGCACGTTTGTCAGTCATCCGCGTCCCTTCTCTCGGATCCGGGCCGGGCGCAATGATTCTGCGGACGGTTCATGCCGTCGGTACCGGGACAGCCGTTTCGGCAGCCGACTTGCCAAAAAAGAAAACGGCCCCTCGGTTGGGGGCCGCTTCGAGATCGACTTTAGACGGGCCTAGCTGGCCACAAGCCCAAGCTGCCCACCCATGGCGGCGAGATCGGCGACAAGCTTGGCCGCGTCGTCCGCGTTCTCGGTGGTGGCGCGATCCTGCGCGGCCTTGGCCTCGTCCAGCATCCGGACAAAGATCTCTTGCGTGACCTCGCCCTTGGGCAGGGCCTGTTCGGCCAGAACGGATACCGCATCGGGCGCAATCTGGGCAAAACCGCCAGAGACGACGTAGTCATCCGTTCCACCGGCGTGGGTGACGGACAGCAGGCCGGGGCGCAGAGTGGTGATGGTGGGCGCGTGGTCCGCCATCGCCGTCATGTCGCCATCGGCGCCGGGGATCTGGACCTCGGTTGCCTCGACCGTCGAAAGGCGACGCTCGGGGCTCACGAGATCGAATTGGAAACCGGTTGCCATGTCAGCTCCTTAGGCGGCTTCCGCCGCCATTTTCTGTGCCTTGGCGATCACGTCCTGAATGCCGCCGACCATGTAGAAGGCCGCCTCGGGCAGGTGGTCGTATTCGCCAGCCACAACGGCCTTGAAGGACGCGATGGTCTCGTCCAGCGGGACCTGAACGCCGTCGGAACCGGTGAACACCTTCGCCACGTCGAACGGCTGCGACAGGAAGCGCTGGATC
>CAYMMT010000029.1:0-23029 GCA_964391555.1 uncultured Rhodobacterales bacterium | reverse complement strand
CGATGCCGATGGTCGTCAGGATCGCGATGGAGGCGGCGGCCATCAGGAGCAACAGTATACCCTGCTCCACCACGTTGCGCGCCCGGAAATCCTTGTTCGTGCGGAGAAAGGCCAGACCGGTTCCAAACAAGGAAACCAGCAAGACCGCGATGGTCTTCAGAATGGTTCCTGTGGCACTCTTGGCGCGGTAGCTCTGCGCGGCCACCAGTTTATCGGTGCTGACATCCGACCCGAGCGCAACACCGACCTCGCCCAGAAGATCTCTGATCTTGGTGACATCGGTCCCGGGGTCGCTGGCCGCCTCCGGTGTCATGGCCCCAAGCGATACGGCGATGTCCAGCCCCTCGGCCACACGGCGGACGTCTGACATCGCGAGGCTCAGGGAACCGGCGCCATCGATCTGAGAGTCGGAGATCTGGCCGGATACGGAATTCTGTATCACTAGCGGCTGCAGGATCGTCCAGGTGATGAGCAACAGCATCGCGGGCACCAACCCGAAAAGGGCGACGTTGTACCCGTAATAGGCCGGCAGGGAGTGCAGGTTGCGGACGTCCCCGGCGCCGGAGGCCATCGCTCTGCCCCGGCCCATCACGAACCCGATCACCGCAATGGTGAGGACGATCGCGACAATCCAGATGATGGGCATGACTGACCTCGGCAGCTTCACTTCTTGGCACGAACCCGGTCACCCCCGACCTGATCCGACATTTCGGCGTTTCGAAAGTCGCCGACCCTTGGTGACCCACAAAACGGATGTCCGGGCGGCACCTGCGGGATGCCGCCCGAAAGGTTGATTACATGGTTTCTTCAGCGTCGATCTTGGCCTGAGTGCTGGCAATCTCGGGGTCGGAAACCAGGCCATACTGCGCCAGCGGACCATCGGGGCCGGCCACCTCGTCAGCCATGAAGAACTGGGCGTATTCCTTGAGCCCCGGGATCACGCCGATATGTGCGGCCTTGATGTAGAAGAACAGTGGACGCGACACCGGGTATTCACCGGTCGAGATCGTCTCGGTCGACGGGACCACGCCGGACATCGTGGCCACCTTCAGCACGTCGGTGTTGTTCTCGAAAAAGGCGAGGCCGAACACGCCGATACCATTGGAGTTGGCGTCGATGGAGGCGAGCGTTTCGGTGTAGTCCCCGTCGATGTCGACCGACCGACCATCGGTGCGCACCGCGAGGCAGGCATCTTCGGCATCGTCCTCGGACATGCCGCCCGCAATCATCGCAGCCATGGCGCCGGTTTCTTCGCAACCAACGGCGATCACCTTCTCTTCAAAGACTTCGCGGGTGCCGTGTTTGGTGCCCGGAATGAAGGCGAGGATTTCGGCCTCGGGCAGGTCGGCGTTGAAATCGGACCACATGGTGTGGGGGTTCTCGACCAGTTCACCATCGACCATGACCATCGGGGCCAAGGCGTTAAACAGGTCGGACGGCGTGAACGCGGTGTAGGCCGGGCCGTCGATCTGGCTGGCAAAGACGATGCCGTCATAGCCGATACGTACTTCGATGATATCGGTCACGCCGTTGGCGGCGCATTCCTCTACCTCGCCGGGGCGGATCGCGCGGGAAGCGTTGGCAATGTCGATGGTGTTTTCGCCGATGCCTTCACAGAAACGCGCCAGACCGGCGGAGGACCCTCCGGATTCGACAACCGGCGTCGGGAAGTCCGTGTTTTCGCCGAAGACTTCGGCAACGATGGATGCGTAGGGAAGCACGGTCGAGGACCCGGCGATCTGCACGTTGTCACGAGCTGCGGCAGCGGTCGCCGAGACAGCGGCAATCGCCAGGGCCGAGGCGGTCATTCTTGCGATAGACATGTGGAACTCCTGTGTGTCTGTCAGCAGTTGGCTTCGGGAATTCCCCGAAACGCGAGGCGACGCCTATGGCCCCCTGCCCACGCTTTTGTGACAGTTCTGTAAAAGTTTTATGACAGGTGATCCAAGACAGCGTCGTACCGGCTTTATCCACAGCCTGACGTTAGGTCAGCGGCAGGATCACGGTGAATGTCGCCCCGTCTCCCGGGTCACTTTCCACCCGGAACCGACCCCGGTGACGATTGACGATATGCTTGACGATGGCGAGGCCCAGCCCTGTGCCGCCGATTTCGCGGGATCGATGCGAATCGACGCGGTAGAAACGCTCCGTCAGGCGCGCGATATGGTGCGCGGCGATGCCCTCGCCCCAATCCCGCACGCTGAGGCGCACACCCTCCGTCCTGAGCGCCGGTTCCGATGCGGGGGCGCCGAGTTCGATCCGGACCCGCCCGCCTGCGGCCCCGTACTTGATTGCATTCTCGACGAGGTTTCGCAGAACCTGCCGTAGCTGTTCGGCGTCTCCCGGCACCTCGACATGTTGATCGGGCACCCCCACCTCGAGCGCAACGCCGGCGCCCTCCGCCAAAGGCGAGATCAGGTCAACCGTGCTCGAGATCAGGGCGCGCAGATCGACCATGGCCGTCGGGCGCACGCGCTCGTCCTCTTCCACGCGACTGAGCGACAAGAGATCCTCGACCAACCGCGCCATGCGCCCGGCCTCGGTTTCCATGATCCCGAGGAACCTTTCCCGCGCGGCGGCATCGTCCTTCGCCGGTCCCCTCAGGGTCTCCACAAACCCGAGCAGCGCCGTCAGCGGCGTGCGCAGTTCGTGGCTGACATTGGCAACGAAATCGCGGCGCATCTGGCCAGCCGCTTCCAGCGCCGTGACATCCTCAAAGCTGAGCAATACCCCCCGCCCGTCGCTCAGCGGCAAGGCCGACGCCGTCACGCGCCAGGTTGTGTCCCGTGTTCCGTCGGTGCTGAGGTAGCTGCTGGACCGTGACCGCCCGTCTTCCAATGTCCCTTCGATCGCGTCCAGAACCGCGGGCTGCCGCACGACCGTGATGTAGTGCCTGCCCGGTTCTTGCAGGTCAAAGAGCCGCTGTGCCCGACCGTTCAACGCCTCGATACGTTCGTCCGGCCCCACGACCATCGCGGGGATCGGCATTCCGGCGATCAATGCCGAGAACAGGGGGGAACCGGATAAACCTTGCGCCATGATGCGCCCCTTCTAGTCGGTCTGGCGGCACGAGCCATCCGAAAACGCGTTGTGCCGGACCGGTTCCAATCAACGGAAAGTTGCATGATCCGCCGGATGCGTTAAGGTTTGCAAAGCCCAGTTGTCACCCTCAGCCCCGTCCCAAGTGGGCGCGCTGCCAGCTTGAAAGGTTACCTGGTGCTGAACGTAACGCCGCAGGCTGCGGCACCCGAGCCGGTCATGCTTGTGATCGGAGATGTCGGTCGGTGGAACGCCGAAGGGCGGGATACGCCAACGCTGGAGAATTGCCATTTCGCCAGCGTCGACGATTTGGACTCCGCGCTTCTTGATCGCCTCCGCCCGGATTTTGTCATCTCGGCGCTGATCGGAGCTGGGGTCGACGCAATCGAGATCGCGGAACGGCTGACAGGATTGTCCTATGGCGGTGCCTATCGCGCCATAGTGGGTCAGAGCATTCCGAACACCGGCGTTATCCGGTCCGAGATCAAGGCCGTCGCCCCCGATCTCGACTTCGACATTTTCATTGTCCAACGGCAGGACGATTGAGGTTGGGATTCCCTGACTTCCGCTCCGGAAGGTCACGGCTCACAATCGGAGGACGGACGGGGCGACAAGCCGGTGCCTGGTGGTGAACGTCGCCTCACGCCAAACTTGACCAAACCATGCCAAGGTCGGACATTGAAATGACCGATGCCACCTTTTCTCAGGGAGACTTTTGCAGGATGACTTTCTTTCGTGTGCTGCTTTTTCCCTTGCTTGCGATTTCCCTTTCGATCGCCGGAACCGCTGCGATCAGTCAGGAGCGCCCCAACACGATACTCGTTCTCGACGGTTCGGGTTCCATGTGGGGGCAGATCGACGGGATCAACAAGATTGTCATCGCACGGGATGTCGTGGGCGACCTGCTCGACACCTTTCCGGAGAACCAGAACCTCGGACTGACCGTCTACGGGCACCGGGAACGGGGCAACTGCGCCGATATCGAAACCGTGGTCGCTCCCGGGCCAGATACGCTCGGTGCAATCCGGGAGGCCGTGAATGGTATCAATCCAAGGGGCAAGACGCCGATGACCGACGCCGTCATTGCCGCGGCAGAGGCGCTTCGGTTCACCGAAGAGAAGGCAACCGTGATCCTTGTTTCCGACGGAATCGAGACCTGCAACCCCGACCCCTGCGCCGCCGCGCGGGCGCTTGAGCAAGCCGGTGTCGACTTCACCGCTCATGTCATCGGGTTTGACGTCACCGACCCCGAAGCGCTGGCTCAAATGCAGTGTCTTGCCGACGAAACCGGCGGGACATTCCGGTCGGCGGCAGACGCCGCCGAACTGTCCGAGGCACTGACGACGGTCGCCGTGGCCGAGCCCGACCCGGTTCCGCAGACCGCGCGAATCGTGGCGGTCTATCAGCCCGGAGGAGCGGAAATCGAAGCGGCGATCGACTGGACGGTTTCAAATGGCGAGGCATCGGAGGACGGCAGCGGACCGGGGTTCGAAATCGACCTCATGGCCGGGGATTACGTGGTTCGAGGCACACGCTTGGATGATGGCCACGAAGCGAACGGCGCCTTTTCGGTCGCCTCCGCAACCGAAGCCGGAGACCTCCGGGTGGAGGTCATCTTTCCCGAACCCCCGGCAATCGTGGACGTGACCTTCGAGGCACGCCTCGGGTCGGAGGCTGGTCCCCTTGTTGACGGCCCCGTCCTCTGGACCCTCGACCCCGTCCCGGACGCGGTCGCCGCCGAGGCCGAGGGCAACGCCCTGACCCTGTCCATGGGCGAGGCAAGCTACGAGGTGACGGCCTATTGGGTTGTTGCCGAACAGGACGTCAATCGCCAGTTCATTGCCACGCCGGGGCGCACGGTCACGGTCGTCTTTGAGGCGCCGCCTGCCTCCGCGACGATCACCGGCCCGGCCACCGCCATTGCCGGCAGCACGATCGAAGTTGGCTGGACCGGACCGGATTCCGATCTGGACTATATCGGGATCGGCCCGGAGGACGGTGACGGTGTCGATCTGGCCCAGAACTTCACTTACACGCGGGACGGCAGCCCCCTCGAACTTCTGGTCCCCATTGGCGAAGGCCCCTTTGAAATCCGCTACATCCAGCAGCAGGGCCGGGGCGTGCTCGGGTCAGCTCCGATCACGGTACTTCCCGTCGAAGCGACCCTGACGGCGCCCGAGGAAGCGATTGCCGGATCAACCATCGAAGTCAGTTGGCTCGGTCCCGATTATCGCAACGATTACATCGGGATCGGCCGGGTCGATGCCGATGGAGCCGACCTGTGGGAGAACTTCACCTACACCCGCGAGGGAAGCACGCTCGACCTTCAGGTGCCGGTGACACCGGGCGACTACATGATCGCGTATTACACCGATCAGGGTCGGGTGAATATCGGCGAGGTGCCGATCAGGGTGACCGAAGTCACCGCGACCCTTTCGGCCCCGGCCACCGCCGTTGTCGGGGAAACCATCGACGTCGGCTGGACCGGCCCGGATTACGATCTGGATTACATCGGCATCGGTCAGGTTGGCGCCCGCATGTCGGACGTCTGGGAAAACTGGACATATACCCGGGAGGGCAACCCGACCGAACTGCTCATCCCCACCGAAGAAGGCGACTACCTGATCCAGTATTTCCTTGCGCAGGATCGGACAGCGATTGCCAGTGTGCCGATTACGGTGGGCGCCGTCGGCGCGTCGGTCACGGCCCCGGCAGAAGCCGTTGCCGGTTCCACAATCGAGGTGTCCTGGACCGGGCCCGACAACCAGAATGACTACATCGGGATCGGTGTTGCCGATGCGGACGGCGCGGACCGGTGGGACAACCTGACCTACACACGAGACGGCAGCCCGCTCGATCTGCAATTGCCGACGGAACCGGGCGCCTACGTGATCCGCTACTTCCTGGCACAGGACCGGGTACCGATTGCCGAAACAGCCATCTCACTTGCTCCGGCGACCGCCAGCCTCTCTGCCCCGGCCGAAGCGATGGTGGGGGAAACGATCGACGTGGCCTGGACCGGCCCGGATTACCGCAACGACTATATCGGCATCGGGCCGGTGGACGCCGACCGCAGTGAAGCCTGGGAAAGCCTTGCCTATACCAACAAGGGGTCCCCGGCGGAGCTGCAACTGCCGACCGAACCCGGGAATTACGTGATCCAGTATTTCCTCGGTCAGGACCGGAGCAGCCTGACGTCCCTCCCGATCACGCTGGTGGCCATCGGCGCGACCCTCAGCGCCCCGGCAGAGGCGACGGCCGGAGATACGATTGACGTTACGTGGACCGGACCCGACTACACCAACGACTACATCGGGATCGGGCTGGTCGACGCCGAACGCAACGATGCATGGGAAAACTTCGCCTACTCCAAGGATGGCAGCCCGGCTGAACTCCTCGTTCCCACAACGCCCGGCGACTACATCATCCAGTACTTCCTTGGGCAGGACCGCTCGTCGCTTGCCCGGATCCCGATCACCGTCACCGCCGTGGGTGCCAATCTCGCGGCCCCGGAAACGGCCATCGCCGGTGACACAATCGATGTCACGTGGACCGGGCCTGACTATTACAACGACTACATCGGCATCGGCCTTGTCGGCGCCGACCGCAACGCCGCATGGGAAAACTTCGCCTACGCCAAGGATGGAAGCCCGATCGAAATCCTCGTCCCGACAACGCCGGGAGACTACGTCATCCAGTACTTCCTGGGTCAGGACCGCACTTCGCTGGCCGAGATCCCGATCACGGTCAGCCCAGTGGAGGCCTCTCTGTCGGCCCCCGGCACCGCCGTCGCGGGCGACACGATCGACGTGACGTGGACCGGTCCCGACTACTACAACGACTATATCGGGATCGGGCCGGTTGACGCCGAACGCAATGCCGCCTGGGAGAATTTCGCCTATGCCAAGGACGGCGCCCCGGCCGAACTCCTGATCCCCACAACCCCGGGTGACTACGTGATCCGGTACTTTCTGGGTCAGGATCGCAGTTCCATCGCGGAGGTTCCGATTTCGGTCACCGCGGTGACGGCGACCCTTGCCGCACCGGCATCCGCCCCCGCCGGCAGTGAGATCGACGTGGCGTGGGAGGGGCCGGATTACTACAACGACTATATCGGTATTGGCCGCGTCGGCGCGGAGCGCAACGCGGCCTGGGAGGCCTTCGCCTATACCAATGCCGGCAGCCCGGCGACCATTCGCCTGCCGGAAACACCGGGTGACTACGTGATCCGGTACTTCCTCGGGCAGGATCGCAGTACGATTGCCGAACGCCCACTCACCGTCGAATAGCAAAAGAAAACAGGGACCTGAGGCGGCTTCCTCAGGTCCCTGATCTCATTCCGGCACTCGTGAGAGGCGGCCAGCGACGCCCTAGAAGTGAATGGCGCGGCCAAAGGCGTCGAGCACGCTTTCGTGCATCATTTCGCTGAGCGTCGGGTGCGGGAAGACGGTTTCCATGAGGTCCTCTTCCGTCGTCTCAAGCTTCTGACCCACGACATAACCCTGGATCAACTCGGTCACCTCGGCCCCGACCATATGTGCCCCCAGAAGCTCCCCGGTCTTGGCATCGAAGACCGTCTTGACCATGCCCTCGGGTTCGCCGAGCGCGATTGCCTTGCCGTTGCCGATGAAGGGGAAGTGGCCGACCTTGATGTCATATCCCTTTTCCTTGGCCTTCGCCTCGGTCAGGCCGACACTGGCCACCTGCGGATGGCAATAGGTGCAACCGGCGATGCTTTCGGGTTTGATCGGGTGAACGTTGTTCTTGCCGGCGATCAGCTCCGCCACCATGACGCCTTCGTGGGATGCCTTGTGGGCGAGCCACGGCGCACCGGCAACGTCTCCGATGGCGTATAGACCCTCGACCCCCGTCCGGCAGTAGGCATCCGTGACGACGTGGGTCCGGTCAATGGTGACCCCCAACGCCTCCAGTCCCAGATTTTCGACGTTGCCCACGATGCCCACTGCGGAAATCACGGTGTCGAACTCGTGCTTGTCCACCTTGCCCCCCACCTCGATATGGGCGGTGACCTTGTCCTTGGCGCGGTCAAGCTGCTTGACCATGCCCTTCTGGATGATCTTCATCCCCTGCTTTTCGAAGGACTTCTTGGCGAAGGCACTGATCTCTTCATCCTCCACGGGCAGGATGCGGTCCATGACTTCGACCACGGTCGTGTCGGCGCCCAGAGTATTGTAGAAGCTCGCGAATTCGATCCCGATGGCGCCGGACCCGATGACGAGGAGCTTCTTGGGCATGTGCGGGGGCGTCAGCGCGGCCTTGTAGGTCCAGACACGGTCGCCATCGGCCTCCAGACCCGGCAATTCGCGGGCCCGGGCGCCGGTCGCAAGGACGATGGCCTTGGCGGTCAGTTCCTCGGTTCCCTTGTCGGTCTTGACGCTGACCTTACCCTTGGCGGGGATGGTGGCCTCACCCATGATCGTGGTGACCTTGTTCTTCTTCAACAGGTGTCCGACGCCGGAATTGAGCTGTTTGGCCACCCCGCGCGAGCGTTTGACGACGGCATCGAGGTCATAGCCGATCCCGTCAGCCTTCAGCCCGAACTCCTTTGCGCGGTGCATGAGGTGGAACACCTCGGACGACCGCAGCATCGCCTTGGTCGGGATGCAGCCCCAGTTCAGGCAGATACCGCCCATATGCTCCCGCTCGACAATCGCAACCTTGAGCCCGAGCTGGGCCCCCCGGATCGCGGAGACATAGCCCCCGGGCCCTGCCCCGATCACGATCATATCAAAGCTTTGCGCCGCCATGGATGGTCCTCCTGATCCGTTGCCCGCCGGTCGGGCCGAAATTAGTTTGACATTAAACTATTCCTTCAATGGTCGCTACCGGGCGCTGGTGCAATGCGGCTATCTGCCCTCTGCAAGGCCCGTGACCATCAGCGATTGGCCCGGCAAACCCGATTTCGACCGGTTTCCTTGGCTTCGTACAGCGCCGCATCCGCCGCCCGCAGCATGATTTCGGGCGTGGACCCTGTTGCCGGATAACTGGCGACGCCGCAGGAGATCGTGACCCGTGGCAGACGGGATCCGAGGTAGGGGACTTCCGTTGCTTCGACTGCCTGCCGTAGCCTGTTGGCCCAGTCCTCGGTTTCGTCCATGTCGGCCTCGGGGATCAGCACGGCAAACTCCTCTCCTCCGACCCGGCAGGGAACCTCATCGTCATCGAACACGGTTGCCAGGCACGCGCTGATGTGGCGCAGAACTTCGTCCCCGGCTTCGTGCCCGTGGTTGTCATTGAACAGTTTGAACTTGTCGACGTCGAAGGAGATCAGGCCGAAGCCCACGCCCTTCCGGTCCGCAATGTTGATCTCCTTCTGGATCGCATCCATGAAATAGCGGCGGTTGAACAGCCCGGTGAGCGGGTCGCGGATCGACTGGTCGCGGAGTTCATCGCGCAGCTTCACGTTCGCGATGGCCATGGAGATGTGTTCGGCGCAGCGCCGGGCAAACGGTCCGTCGTGTTCCAGCGTCGCGCCCGGTCCGCTTATCCCGAAGATCGCATGCATCATGCCCACCGTGTCACCGTGGGCCAGGATCGGCACACAGATATAGTCGTGCTCGGGCCCGTGCGCGTGATCGCAGGGGAAACACAAACCCTCGGGGGTGTATTCGTAGGCGCGGCCGCGGCGGAGGGACCAGCAACTGTCGGCGAGGATATGCGCGTGAATGCCCGGATCCCCCCATTCGCAGACCCCATCAAGCGCGTCGCGCGTGTTCGAAAAGGTGTAGAGTTCCCCGGCGGAGCCCGGGAGCATCCGCGCCATGAATGTCTGAACGATCATGAACAACTCGCTGAGCGACTTACACGATTGCAGCCATTCATCGAGGTTGGCGAGTTTTTGCGCTTCGTCCTGTCGGGAGCGTTCGGAGGTGAGGATTTCCCGGGCGCGGGCTTCGGCCTCTTCCGATTTGGCCATGGCCATCTCGAGTTCGGACTGGGCCTGACGGGAGTCGGTGACGTCGGTGAATGTCACCACATAGGCGCCGTTCCGGGCCGGGCGCCCCGAGGCAAAGACCACGCGGCCGGATGGCAGGTAACTATCGTAGGAATAGGGCAGATTGGCCGCCATCCGTTCTTCGGCGCGGTCCCGGTCGAACTCGCTCATCTCCTCCCGGGCGACGGCACGTGTCCGAAAATCCTCCCAATGGGTGCCGATGCTCAGATCTCCGGGCTTCAGTTCGAGGACCTCGAACACGCGGGTGTTGTGGAGCTCACAGATCCCTTCGGCATTCCAGACGAGGATGCCCTGCTCCATGATGTTCATGATTTCGATGGCAAGATCGGACCCGGGCAGATCCTCGGACTCGCCGAGCTGCCAGGTCTCGCGCCCGCGTCTCGCCTCGTCCTTCACGCGCCCGTCTCCACCGCTTCGATACAGGTACCTAGACGCGGCCCCGTTGAGTAACCCTTAACCGTACTTGGTGGAATAGAACCGATTGTTGGAAAATTGGTGTTTTCCGACCTGTTTTTCGTCAGGCGGCGGCGGCGTTACCACTCAGCGAGTTCAACAGTTTCGCGTACCCGCCGCCCTTCAGAAATTCTTCCTCATGTTCCGTGGTTGCCCGGCCTAGCGCCACGTTCCGGTAGGGAAAACGTCCAAACAGCCGGATGATCTCGCGATGAACCTTGGCGTGCAGCAGGTTATTGGTGCCGGTCATCCGGCTGCACATGAGCCGCACGCAGCGATCCTGATCCATCAGGCTCTCGGAATGCATCATCGGCATGTAGAAGAACTGTCTTTCAGGCCCGGAAATCCGCATGTCCCAGTCGCGATCGACCGCAACCTTCGACGCGGCGAGCGCGCATTTGTCGGTTTCGAAAGCGCGCGCCTGACCGCGGAACATGTTGCGCGGCAACTGATCGGTCAGGATGATATAGGCCAGCGCCCCCTTGGCCGACGTCAACCAAAGCCCGTAGGCCCCGGCAGCCGCCTCTTCCAGGGCACTTCGAAACCTTTCCCGGATCCGCGTGTCGAGCGCCTCATCCTGCGAATACCACCCGTCTTCACCAACCTCGTTGAACCAGAAATCCAATATGTCCTCGGGCCTTACCATGCCTGTATCCTCACCGCGTCCCGTCCCACCTGACTGTCCTGACGTTGGCAGTTTCGCAAAACACCATCAATTCACGCCTTGTGTCGATTGTTTCAGTGTGTCGTCGCCGCCCTCGTCCAGATCGGTTTCGATATAGATCTCTTGCGCCAGTTCGACAGCAACCGGGGACGCGGTCTGCAACACCGGGGCGTAGGGAACGGCTTCACCCGCGTCCGTCAGGGTTGGGCGCACCGTCATCCGATAGAGCCCATACGCCGCCATCGTCGCCATGAGTACGACGATGATGAGCCAGAACCCGGACGGCCCGGTGGCGTCCATCGTCCAGCCGATGACCAGCGGGCCGGCCACGGCACCCAGCCCGTTGATGAACACGAACCCGGCGGACGCCGCTGCCATGTCTTCGTGGGCGAGATAGTCGTTCGCGTAGGCCAAGAGCAGCGAATAGAGCGGATTGGACATGCCGCCAATCATTGCCGCCGCGATGATCAGCATCCAGAAACGGTCCCCCGCAAAGAGGCCCACGAGCGCCCCACTGGCGCACAGGAAGGCAACCGCCACAATCAACTGGCGACGGTCAAACCGGTCCGACAACCAGCCGATGGGATACTGAAGCAAAAGTGCGGATACGTAAATCGTTGAAATAAAAATCGAAATTTGCCCAACACTCAAACCGACCCGCGCCGCAAAGATCGCGGACATGCCGAACTGCGCCGCAAACACCCCGCCAAGCAACACCATCCCGACACAGGCGAGCGGTGAGGCCTCAACCAACTCCCAGAGCCGCATGGGTTTCGTCGTCTCGAAGGCCGGGGTCGGGCTGACCGACAGCAGGATCGGCGCAAACGCCAGGCTCACAAGCACCGACGAGATCACGAAGAGCAGGTAGCCGGTCGGGTCATTCAGCAGCAGGAAATACTGCGCCAGCACGATCCCCGCCATCTGCGTGATCATGTAGACCGACAGGGCCTTGCCGCGCATTTCGTTTCCGACGGAGTTGTTGAGCCAGCTCTCCGCCGTCACGTAGACACCGGAAAAGGCAAAGCCGATCAGGATCCGGCCCAGAGTCCAGGCCCAGGGGTTTTCAAGAGCGGGATAGGCAATCAGAACTGCGGAGATCAGCGATCCGAGAGCGGCGAAGACCCGAACATGGCCGACCCGGCGTATCATCTCGGGGGCCATCCGGCTGCCAAAGAGGAACCCGGCGAAATAGGCCGACATCACGATCGACATTTCCCATGTCGCAAACCCTGCCGCCTCGCCCCGCAGTCCGAGCAATGTGCCCTGCAAGCCGTTGCCGATCATGAGCATGAACATGCCCAGCAAAAGCGGCCAGGAATTGCTGATTACCTGAAACATCTTGAAGTCCACGCCGAATCGATTGGGCCCTCAATGCACCTGTCGTCCTCTTCCGGTCACTTCCTTCCGCGACGGTTTCATGTCGCGGACAGGCTCCGGGCCGGAAAGAGAAGCGAGCTGTCACCGTAGGAAAAGAACCGGTAGCGTTCGGAAATCGCGTGGGCATAGATCCGGCGCACGCGCTCGGGGCCCATGAGTGCGGACACCAGCATCATCAGGGTCGACTTCGGGAGGTGGAAATTGGTCATCAGCCCGTCCGCCACCCGAAACTCGAAACCCGGTGTGATGAAAATGTCCGTCTTGCCCCGGAACGGCGCGATCCCGCCCGCTGTCGCCGCGCTTTCGATCAATCGCAGGGCCGTTGTGCCCACGGGAATGACCCGGTGTCCGGCGGCCTTGGTCGCGGCGATCTCGTCGGCGGCATCTGGAGTGATTTCGCCCCATTCGGCGTGCATCTTGTGATCACGAATGTCGTCCACCTTGACGGGCAGAAAGGTTCCCGCCCCGACGTGAAGCGTCACATGCGTGACGTCCACCCCCCGCGCCTCGAGCGCGTCCATCAGTGGTGAATCGAAGTGCAGCGATGCCGTTGGCGCGGCGACGGCGCCCGCGTTCTCGGCCCAGATCGTCTGGTAGTCCGTGCGGTCGCGCGCGTCGGCGGGGCGCTTCGCGGCAATGTACGGTGGCAGGGGCATTTGCCCCGCGGCCTCAAGCGCAGTGTCGAAGTTCGGGCCCGAACAGTTGAACCGCAGGACGGCCTGGCCGTCATGTTTCGCTTCAAGTACGGCACTCAGATCTTTGGAATATATGACTTCTTCGCCCTCGCCCACCTTCCGCAACGGCTTCAGAAGCGCGCTCCAGCTTCCGTCGGCTCGTGGCTCCAGCAGGGTTGTTTCGATCCCTGCCGTGGCATCGCCCCGCCGCCGTTCCCCAAAGAGACGGGCCGGGATCACGCGCGTGTCGTTGAGAACCAGCCGGTCCCCCGGCCGCAGGATCTCCGGCAGGTCATGGACGACCCGGTCGGAGAGTCCGTCTCCCTCGGCCAGCAGCAGCCGGGCGGACGATCGCGGAGACGCCGGGCGAACAGCGATCAATTCGTCCGGCAGGTCGAAATCGAATTCCGAGAGCTTCATTGCCCGACCCGGGGCGGTGGACGGCGGAAAATCTCGCGGAACATGCCGGGCGTGAACGCGGAAAGGGGGTTCACCTGAACCCGCGTGTCGCCAACCGGCCCGCGCAGCGTGAAGTTGAAGCCGATCAGCCCCTCACCGGGCCGCGTCAGCACGGCGCCGATCCCGTTGAGAAGATAGAGGGGAGAGACAACGCCCTGAAAATCCATCTGTTTCGAGGCGGTCAGATAAGTCCCGTCGAGGGAAATGCCAAGGCTTGCCCCCACGGCGCTCGACTGCGTGATGGTGATTCGGTCCGGGTCCAGACGGAACCGCGCATCAACATTGGAAAAGGCGAGCCCCTGCCCGTCCAACTGCTGCAACAGCCCGACCACGCTGATCGCATCGAGCAGGCCCGCCAAGGCAGGCGCATCGCGCACCCGAATGTCTTCTATCGCGAGCTGTCCGTCAAAGCTGCCCTCTCCCGCCGCTGGCAGAAGGGTGAGATCCATCGTGCCGCCGACGGCGTTCTCCAGATACCCCGCAGCGGAGATGACGGAACCCGCGTCATCGCTTTGCAGGCGTATCGCGGTCCGCCCCGCGTCCCGGGGCACCACCGTACCGCGCACCGCCCCCCGACCATTGACCAGTGCGTTGAAGTTTCCCGAGAGGCCGGCTCCGCCACTGAATTCGCCCTGAAAACCGGTCAGGCTCAGCCCCTCGGCAATGACAAGCCGGTCAAGCGCGATGGACATCGGCGGTTTTGTCCCCGCACCTTCGCCATCCGGCAGACCACGCATGTCCAGCCGTCCGCCACCAATGGTGACCCCCATGGGATTGCCGGCGCCCCGGTCCCGCAGCCGCACCGGCGCGCGCAGCCAGTCCCCGACACGCAGGTCCGGGAAATTCGCCGCGGCAAGCCGGCCGTTCGCGGCAAGATCGAGGTCGCCCGCCGCAGACAAGCCCGGCGCCGCAAGGAGGAACCGGTCGATCTCCGGCGCGTCCCCCAGCCGCCCCGCGATGCTGAGCCGCCCGGACGTTCCCGCGCCCTTCGTGAAGCCGATGGACGGCAGGGCGAGCCGGAGGCCGGTCAAGGTGCTGTCCAGCGAGAAATTCGGCGGCCGCCCCCGCGCAAGACTGAGGTTGACCTCGGCCGACCCGTCCCCCCGCATCATCCCCGGCGGCAACCCGATGCCGAATTCGTCCAGAAACCTCTCGGACAGCTCCACTGTAGCCGAAATGTCAGCCTCCCGATCGGCGTTGTCCCGGAACGCCTGCGTGAACCTGCCGGCCATCGGAACCTGCCCGATGCGCCAGGGACCGGACACCTCCATCCCGTTGTTGTCGGCCTGAACGTCCAGCCTCGTTGACGCGAATTGACGACCCTGGACAAGCTGGGAAGAGCGCACGTCCTCCAATGTCGCGGCGACGGAAAACAGGATGTCGTCCCGTGGGATTCTCTCCATCAGAGGCAGCGTGATGCTGCCCCGCATGACCGCCCGGGCATCCGCCAGCGTGACGGGCAGATTTGCCTTGGTCAGGAACTCGAAAGGGGGACGGTCCAGAACCGAGAGCGCGGCAGTCAGGGTTCCCCGCAAGGCCAGCGCGATCGTCGCCGGCGGATCCTTCATGCGTGTGTTGGGGATCGTGAACACGGACCCCGGCAAAACCATCGCTCCCCCTTGCGGCGCACGCACGAGACCGTCCTCCACCACCATCGTGAGGCTGTCGTTCTCCCAGACACCGAACCCCGCCGCGCCTTCGATGGGCGGCATGGTCCGCATGAACTGAAGGGTCAGGTCCGAATATTCGAAACTGATCGCCGCGATTGCTGTCTCTCCGGGGGTGCTGCGCAGGGCCATGGTGGCCGTGTCGACACGTCCTGTCTGCAGGTTTTCCGCGAACCATTTGCGGGTATTGGGGCGCAGTGTCAGGGGCCATAGCGACAAGAGCTTGTCTGTTGTCAGATGGGCCATGCTGAGGTCCCCGCGCACGGACCAACCCGCTTCGGCGGCGCGAATATCGGCGCGGCCGGTGACCCGACCGTCGCCTTCGCTGACGGCAAGCTCCGCGACCTCGAGCCGGAAGGGTTCGGGGATCATCCTGAGCGCGATGGAGCCATCGCCGACGCGGACCGGTTCGGGGTAAAGCTCGGCCGGGTTCAGCTCGATCTGGGCGAGGTCGAACTGGCCCCACAATTCTTGCGGAAAGCCGTTCTCGAACGCGCGGAGAAAAAACCGGCCCGTCCCGGTGAATTGTCCCCACAGACTGACCAGACCCAGCCGGTCGAAATGCAGGACATTCGTTGCCGGATCGTAGGTGACGTAGGCGCTGGCCGATTCGAATGGTATCGGCCGCGTCGCCTCGGTCGGGCGCAGGGCCCCCTCGCCCAGTTCCAGCGCGGCGTTCATCGGGCCAAGCGCGCCCCGGGCGTCGATCTCGCCACGGATCGAGGCCGACAGCGGTGCGTCCAGAACGCCGAGCCAGCTGAGCGCGGCGGCCTGCGTCGCGAGATCGCGCGCGATACCGTTTTCGATCTCGATCGACAGCGCGGCCTCGCTGCTGCCCTTGGGGCTTTCGTAGCTCAGACCGAGTTCCGTCAGGTAGGCCCGACCGGAGAGCAGTGAAACGTCGCCGCGAAGGGCAACCAGATGGTAACCCAAATCCAGCGTCAGCCGCCCGCCATCAACCGTCCAGCTCCGGCCCGCGCGGGCGTCATCGTAGTTGACGATCATGCCGGTCACGCGGACCTGTTCGAGAGCCGCGAGCCGCGGGGCCTCAAGCGCGCCATCGATATTGTCGAGGAGGTCCACGAAACTCCCGGCCTGCTGCGCGCCCCCTCCTGACGTCCCGACCTCCAGCGCGACGGCCCCGTCCGCGGACCGGCGCAGGCGGATTTGCAGCGCAGACAGGTCGACCTCCTGCACCAGCACCTCGCCGGCCAACAGTCCACGGGGAGACAGATTCGCGGTCAGCCGTGGCACCTGCGCGATCAGCTGGCCTTCCACGTCGCGGAGTTCCGCGTTGGTGATGACAACGCGGGGGTGCAGATCGGCACCAAGGGTCAGTTGCAGCCCTCCGAACCGGAGCGACCCTCCGCCCAGAAGCTCTGTCGCGCGGGCTTCCACATCGGCCTTGAGCCAACTCGGCGCAGCGACCTGCCGGCCAACGATCCCGAGCGAAAAGATCACCGTGAAAAGGAAGGGAACCGTGATCAGCACGCCGGCTGCCCGCCAGGCCCATCGGCGCCGGCGTCGCTTGCGGCGGCGGGCCTTCAGGTCGGCCGGGTCAACCGGCGGTGTCTCCGGGTGGGGCGCCGGGCTCGGCAGCGGCTGTGGCGGCAGAGTGAGAATCACCGTCCCCTCGCCCGGTTCGGGCAAGGCACCGCGCAGCGTTTTGTCCTGATGGGTCCCCGTCATGCCGGTCCTGTCATATCTGCCCTTTATCTTTGCCAACCCCGGCCTAGAACGAAAGCGGCAATCGGCCCATGGTCGAGGAACAGTTACTGAAAGGACATCACATGAGCGGACCTGGCATCGGTGACGCCGCCCCCGACTTCGACCTGCCCCGTGACGGGGGCGGCTCCGTTTCCCTGGCGGACCTCAGGGGCAAAGCGGTGGTGCTCTATTTCTACCCGCGCGATGACACGCCCGGCTGCACGAAAGAGGCGATTGCCTTCACCGGGCTGGAGGCGGAATTCGACGCGGCGGGGGCGGTGGTGCTGGGCGTGTCGAAGGACACGGTCGCCAAACACGAGAAGTTCCGCGACAAACACGAACTCTCCGTGGCCCTGCTGTCCGATGCCGAGGGCGATGTTTGCGAACGCTACGGCGTCTGGGTCGAGAAGAACATGTATGGTCGCAAAGGCATGGGAATCGAGCGGGCGACCTATCTGATCGGCGCTGACGGTCACGTCGCGCAAGTCTGGCGCAAGGTGAAGGTTCCGGGCCACGCCGAGGCCGTTCTGGAGGCGGTGAAGGCCCTCTGATATTCCACTTTCCGCGACGGGCGCGGTCGGAAGTGACAATCGGGAATTCGGGAACTTTTGAATGCGGGCAATCTCTTGAAACCGATCGCAGAAGCGGCCTGCGCCGTGCTGACCACCGCTGATGGACGGGCCAAGACCGCCCTGTCGCGAAAACTTGCGGCAGACTGGTTTCGGGCGCGTGAAAACGGCGACACACCGGACATCGGCACGGCGGCGCCGCCAACCCGTCCGTCACGTCCCGAGAAACCGGAGCTTCTCGACCCGCGCGACGTGCCACGGCGGCGTCCCGGATCGATTGCGGGCCGGATCGCCATGCTCCATGCCGTTGCCCATATCGAACTCAATGCCGTGGACCTGCACTGGGACATCATCGCGCGGTTTTCCGGCATCCCTCTGCCGATCGGATTCTACGACGATTGGGTGCGGGCTGCTGACGAGGAATCCAAGCATTTCAACCTGATATGCGATTGCCTTGAGGCCATGGGCAGCTTCTACGGCGCGCTGCCCGCCCATGCCGGCATGTGGCGCGCCGCCGAGGATACGGCCGAGGACCTGATGGGGCGTCTTGCCGTTGTGCCAATGGTTCTCGAGGCCCGGGGCCTCGACGTGACCCCCGGCATGATCGGTGTCTTCGAGACAGCGGGCGAAACTCAGGCGGTTGAGGCCCTGAAGGTCATCTACTCCGAGGAAGTTCACCACGTCGCTTACGGGTCGAAATGGTTTCACTTTCTGTGCGGGCGTCACGACCTCGACCCGAAGCTGGCCTTTCACGGTTTGGTGCAGCGGTACTTTCAAGCCTCCCTCAAGCCACCGTTCAACGAGGAAAAGCGGGCCGAGGCCGGATTGCCGCCGGATTTCTACTGGCCTTTGGCGGACAAGCTCCCGCCGACAGGTCAGGGCCGCTGACGGATCGGCGGGTTCCCGCTTATCCACAGCCCCTGGCGGACCGGACTTCGCGTCAACAAGTAAACAGGTTGCACTCCAACGTCTTGATTTTGTATTCAAGCCGCGCGGCCGGGAGCGTTCGGGAGACGCGGGCCGCGAGGCACGCTCTTGTTGACGGCCGCGCCGGGACAGAAGAGCGGCGACGAGCGGCAAACTGGGACGGGGACGACTTGTGAAAACACGCATTGCAAAGGGCCTGCACGCCTGGCTGGAACGCAGATTTCCGGAACGGCGGTTGTTCATTCGCTCCAACACGGAAACCCGGTTCATCCGGCTGAGGTCCGAGACGCAACTGATCGCCTGGATTGGCGGGGCCACCGTCCTGGCCTGGACCATCGTTGCAACAGCCATCCTCCTCATGGATTCGATTGGCGCCGGAAACTTCAGGGCTCAAGCCCAACGGGACCAGCTGATCTACGAAGAGCGCTTGCAGGTTCTGTCGAGCGAGCGCGACATGCGGGCTGCCGAAGCCCTGGCCGCTCAGGAGCGGTTTGCCGCGGCCTTGGATCATGCCTCGGATCTCCAGTCGCAGCTTCTGTCCGAACAGACCCGCCTGCGCGAACTGGAAACCGGGATCGAGATCATCCAGGGGACGTTGCGCCGAACGACGCAGGAACGCGAAGAGGTGTCCGACCAGCTCGAGACACTAACCGCGCGGCTCGAAGACGGCGATGCCGGTGCCGGGGCCGCCGCGATGGGCGATGCGGCCAGCGGAACAGTGGACATTCTGGCGAATGCGCTCGCCCAAACCGCGGCGGAGCGGGATCAGATCGCGGCGGACGCGGAATATGCGCTTGATCACGCGGAGGAAGTGGAACTCGAGCTTCGGCTCCAGCAGGAAAAGAACGACGAGATTTTCCGTCAGCTCGAGGAGGCCATGGTCGTTTCGGTCGAGCCGCTGGACAACATGTTCCGCGCCGCCGGATTGAACCCCGATGACCTGCTGGCCGCCGCCCGCCGCGGTTATTCCGGTACCGGCGGACCGCTGACTCCGTTGAGTTTTTCGACGATGGGGGGTGGCCCTGATCCTGATGCAGACCGGGCCAACGCCATTCTCGACCGGCTCGACCGGATCAATCTCTACCGCATCGCGGCCGAGCGCGCGCCCTTCGACATCCCCGTAAAGGCAAGCTTTCGTTACACCAGCGGCTTTGGCATGCGCTGGGGCCGGATGCACAACGGGACGGACTTCGCCGGCCCGATCGGGACACCGGTCTACGCGACCGCCGACGGTGTCGTGACCCATGCCGGCTGGTCGTCCGGATATGGTCGCCTCATCAAGATCCAGCATGAGTTCGGAATCGAGACGCGATACGCCCATCTCAACAGATTGCGGGTCGAGGTTGGACAAAGGGTCTCGCGCGGGGATCGGATTGGTGATATGGGGAACTCCGGACGGTCAACCGGCCCACATGTGCACTATGAAGTGCGCGTCGGCGGGCAGCCCGTGAACCCCATGATCTACATACGAGCTGGACAAGATGTTTTCTAAATCCAAGATCAATGAGCCGGGGCCAAGAGCCGGCGAACCGCCGAAACCCGAAACGCAATCATCCGCGAGTAGTGCCCCCGTGAATCAACAAACCGACTACAAGCCCGCCGCTCCAAAGGCCAAGCCGCCTGCCTCCACTCTTTCGGCTGATCTGTCGATCACCGGCAACCTCAAGACCTCGGGCGACATCAACATCGAAGGCACAGTCGAGGGCGACATCCGCGCGCATCTTCTGACCATCGGCGAAGGCGCCACCGTGAAGGGCGAGTGCATCGCCGATGACGTGGTGGTCAATGGCCGTGTCGTGGGCACGGTCCGCGGCCTGAAAGTCCGCCTGACCTCTTCGGCCCGCGTGGAAGGTGACATCATTCACAAGACGATCGCGATCGAGAGCGGCGCCCATTTCGAAGGCTCCGTGCGGCGCGAGGACGACCCGCTTGGCAACGCGACGGCGCGGACCGCACCTGCCGCCGCCGCGACCCCGGCGCCTCAACCCCAACCGAGGCCCGCAGCGGCCCCTGCCCCTGCGCCTGCCGCGGCAGCATCGGACAACAAGTAAGCATCAGGCTTGGCAGAGATGCCCCCTGACACACCCGCTCCGGCCCGCAAGCCGGGGCGGGTTTTCGTTCCCGACTTTGTCAGGGAAGACCGGCGCTGGATGATCCTTGTCGCGGGCACGCTGGCGACATCGATGGGGTTCATCGACGGCACGATCGTCTCGATCGCGGCACCGGCCATCCGGGCGGACCTGGACGCGACGCTTGGTCAGACGATCTGGATCAATCTCGCCTACATGGTTACCTTGTCGGCGCTCATCCTTGTGGGGGGCGCCTTTGCCGACCGTTTCGGCCTCGCGCGGGTTTTCCGCCTGGGCATTGCGCTCTTCATGGCGATGTCGATCACATGCGCCGTGGCGCCCTCCCCGGAAATCCTGATCCTGGCACGGCTCGCCGAAGGGGCCGGTGCGGCCATGATGGTGCCCGGATCCCTCGCCATCATTTCCCGTGCCTACCCGCGCGAGAGCAGGACGCGGGCCATCTCGCTCTGGGCCGGAGCCAGTTCGCTGGCAACCGCCGCAGGAACCATCCTCGGGGTGACGATCCTGACCCTTGGCGGGGATGCCGCGTGGCGGTGGATCTTTGCCATCAGCCTGCCACTGGGGATGGTTGCGCTGTGGCTGCTGCACCGGGGTATCAATACCGACGCCAGCCGCCCCGGGGAACATGTGGACCTGTTGGGCGGCGTGCTCGCGACACTGGGTCTGGGCTTTCTTGCCTGGGGTCTGGCCTCCGGTGAGGACGGCAGCGGCTTCACCCGGGGACTGCCCCTCCTCATGGTGCTGGCCGGAGGCGGGCTCATCGTGGCCTTCATCCTGCACCAGCGCGTCAGTCGCGCCCCGATGATGCCGCTGAACCTGTTTCGGAGCCGGGCCTTTTCAGCCGCCAACCTTGCCACCTTTGCGCTCTACTTCGGGCTGTCGTCCCTGATGTTCTACCTGCCGATGCTCACCATCAAGGGCTGGGGCGTCCCCGAGATCATCACCATGATCGCCTTCGCCCCGATGACGCTTTGCATGGTGCTTTTCTCGACCCGCTTCGGACGACTGGCCGATTCGATCGGCCCGGGTCCTGTGATCGCCGGAGGCTCGTTCGTTGTGGCTGCCGCCCAGATCTGGATGAGCCAAAACCTCTGGTCCATGGCTTTCTGGAGCGACGTCATGCCACCCATGCTGATGATGGGGTTCGGCATGTCCATGGTTGTCGCGCCGCTCTCGACTGCCGTCATGGGGGCGGTGGGCGACGGGCAATCCGGCGTGGCGTCAGGCGTCAACAACGCCGTCTCCCGGACCGCGGGGCTGATTGCCGTGGCCATCATGGGAACCGTTGTCGCGGCGACCTACGTCACTGCCGGGGGAACCGTCTCTTACGGGGTCAGTTCCAACATGCCCGGCCACAGCGAAGCCATGACCGCGGCCTTCGCGCGCATCGCGCTGATCTGCGGCGTCTTGTCCGCTCTCGCCGGTGTCACCTCCTTGATCGGCATCCCGCGAAACTCCGTTCAGACCTCGTCGTAAAGAGCCCTGCGATAAAGGTGCCACGTGGCGTGGCCGAGAACGGGCAGGATCACCATCAACCCCAGAAACCATGGCAGGAGCGCCAAGAACGAAAGAGCCGCGATAACCGCGGCCCACGCCAGCATGACCACGAAATTCTCGCGCACGGTGTTGATCGACAGGATCATCGCCGACACGAAATCCACCTCCCGTTCCAGAAGCAGCGGCAGGGACACAACCGTCATCGCGAACAGCAGGAACGCCACCAGCGCCCCGACAACGACCTCTGCTCCGATCATCCTCAGCCCCGCGGCGGTCAGGAACAGGTCATAGCTTTCCGAGATATTCGTGATCGCCGACATGCCCATGAACAAGGCGAACAGCATGTGGGCGAGGAAAGTCCAGAACAGGAAGAAGATTACGATAATCGCCCCCATCCAGGGGATCTGCCGGTGTCGTTCATCCCAGACAACACCCAGAATGTCCTTCCAGACAAGCGGTTGGTCCGCTTCCAGTCGTCGGCTGACCTCGTAAAGACCGACAGCCGCAAACGGCGCGTAAAGCGGGAAGCCCAGGGACGTCGCAAGGACCCATGACACATGCCCGGCGCTCAGGACCAGCATCAGCAATCCGCCGAGGACGTAAACAGCGGAAAAGAACAGCCCGAACTGAGGGGCGCGCCGAAAATCCGCGATCCCGGCCTTGAGACAAAGCCACAGTTCGGTGAGCGTGATCTTTCCGATCTTGGGCAGAGGTGATGCGGCTGGCAAGACCTCGCCATGGGGGGAGACGATAGGGTCGGACATGCGGGGATTTTCCCCGAGTTCTGCGCGGTGCGTCAAGCCGGTCGCGCATCCTGCTTGCCGAACTCCCGACTGTGGCCAGCCTCCCGCCATGCCGACCGACGAGCACCGCGGCCTAGTCCTCCGCCGACGCCTCCGCCCGGCTCTTGCCCGCCGCGTTCATCGCCAG
>CAYMMT010000028.1:0-24034 GCA_964391555.1 uncultured Rhodobacterales bacterium | reverse complement strand
AGGTTCGGCAGCATCTCCCGGAACATGATATGCGGAGTCGATGCTCCGGAGAGGCGCGCCATCTGGACGTAACCGCTTTCCCGCA
Source organism: uncultured Rhodobacterales bacterium (assembly GCA_964391555.1). GTDB lineage: Bacteria > Pseudomonadota > Alphaproteobacteria > Rhodobacterales > Rhodobacteraceae > JAMWZF01. The sequence continues at coordinate 23,949 of CAYMMT010000028.1, read as the reverse complement.
TCGACAGGACTTGCGCCCGGATCAGGCGGGTTGGTGATTGCCAGACGAAACATGCGATGAGGATCGCCATCATCGTCAGCGACACGTCGCCGAAAGCCGCCTGGAACACCACGAGGATCAGGAGCGGCGGGATGGTGATCATCACGTCGGAAAGGACCCGGATCACGTCATCGACCCGGCCTTTCATGAACCCGGCCGTGAAGCCCAGCGTAATCCCCACCGACATCCCGATGAGAGAGGCCAGAAGCCCCACCATCAGCGAGTTCGGCGCGCCGATGATGAGCAGGGACAGCATGTCCCGCCCGGACCCATCGGTGCCGAGCGGGTAGTCCCAGACGCCCTCTTGCCGGCGCAGGTTCTCGAACCCCACGGGCGGCAGTTTCAGCGTGGCCGAACCTGTGAATACAAGATCGAGATTCCAGAAAACGCGACCGAGGAGGCCGAGAGCAAAAATGCCCAGAAGCAACCCGGCGCCCCACATCAGCTTCGGGTTCCGCCAGGGATTGTCGAAGCGCTTCATCCGCTTGATCTGCCGGGCCGTCAGGTCCGCGGTATCAGGGGCTGCGGTCTGCGGCGTGGTGACGGGTTGATCGGTCATGTCACGCTCCATGCCTGATGCGTGGATCGATGAACGGGTAGATCAGGTCCACGAAGAACACCGCGAGCGCGGTCATCAGGATGATCACATAGCTGACGCCTTGAATGACCGGGAAATCCTGATTGAGGATCGCGTCGTAGAGGAGCTTGCCCATGCCGTTATAGGCAAAGATGCGCTCGACAAGGACCTGTCCCGCAACCAGAAGGCCGATTTTCAACGCGAAGGCCGTAATCTGCGGCAGGATCGCGTTGCGGATCATGTATTTGTAAAGGATGTAGCGCGGGCGCAGGCCCTTGGCCTTGGCCAGCGTCGTGTAGTCCTCGCCCTGAACCGTGATCATCAGCCCGCGCATGCCAAGCGCCCAGAAGCCGAAGGTCACGACCACGATAGAGAGCGCCGGCAGGAACCCGTGGTAGAGAACGGACTCGGCAAAGCCCCACGTCCAGCCGGGTTCCACCGTCAGGCCATAGGCGCCGGTCAGCGGGAACCACTGGAGGTTCGCGGCAAAGACCCACATCAGCAAGAGCCCCGACAGGATCGGCGGGATGGAGGTAAAGACCATTGCCGCCGGGATCGCCACCTTCCAGAGCCTCGGCGTGTGCTCCCACACCATAAAGGCGCCCAGAAGGTTGCCGATGATGAAGGTGATGATCAGCGAAACCATCATCAGACCAAGCGTCCAGGGCAGCGCGTTTGCGACCAGTGTCGAAACAGGCGTCGGAAAATTCGCGGTCGACGGCCCAAAGTCAAACTGAAGAATGCCCCACAAATATTTGAAATATTGTATCAATAGCGGCTGATCGATGCCGAGCTGGGCGCGCAACTGGGCGAGGATCTCGTCAGAATTTGCCACAGTGCCAGCGCCCGCAGCCATCCGGCCGAGCGCAATCTCGGCAGGGTCCACCGGCGACAGGCGAGGGATGATCCAGATCAGCGTCGCCGCGATGAACACCGTCAGAAACAGTGTCACCACTCGGTTGACGAGATAGTCTCTCGGGATCGCCGTCATGTCGCCCCCCTTTCTTGCCTCAGGCCGCGCGCCCTGCCGCTTCGCGTGATATGGCGTGGTTCCACCCTGACAGCACAATCCGTTCGTCCGGGTGCGGATTTCCGGGCTCGACGCTGTCCTTGCCGTCATAAACCTGCACCAGAACCGTCTTGCGGGTCCGGTCAGATCGGTTGGGCATCGAGCCGTGCAGCGTGAAATAGTGGAAAAACACGATGTCACCCGGAGCCGCTTCGACGATCGTGGCCTCTTCGATCGGATATTGGTCAAGCGTATCGTTCTGACTGCGTCCATCGGCACCTTCCACGCGCCCCAACCGGTGAGAGCCGGGATAGACGCGCAGGCAGCCCATCTCGTCGGTCGCTTGGCTCACGTGAATGATGCCGGCCATCATTGTGTCGTTCAGCGTGGGAAAATTCGGCCAATCCTGATGCATCGGAAAGGGCGAGCCATTCTCAGCGGGCTTCTGAAAGAGCTTTGAATGATGCAGGATCACGTCGTTTCCGATGATCTCGCGGACCGGTGTCAGGAACTCATCGCTTAGCAGTGCGTTGAGCCAGCGACGCGAGTATTTCTGGACGTTGTGGGTATGCAGGATCACGTCGTTCTTGCGCGCGATCTTCTGTACCTCGCTGCTGTCCCACGTCGCATCGACATTTTCGCCGCTGCTGGTCAGTTGCGCAACGATGCGGTCAAAGTCGGCCTCGAGGCCCGCGATGGTCGCTGGGTCAAAGACACCTTTGGCATGGAAGTAGCCTTTTTCACGGAAGAAATCTGAGGCTTCGGACATTGTATTCTGTCTCGCGATCGGATGGTTCCGGGTCATCGCGCCCCCGGGGTTGACCCCGGGGGCGCTGTCTTCGCTCGGGCGTCAGTTCGCCTTCTCGAGATTGTGGATGATCTGGTGCGTGTGCCCCCACCAGAACGCCGGGTGGTTATAGGCGTTGTCCGCCGTCGGCCAACCGGTCCAGTAGGTGGTGTTGAAGGGCAGAAGCTTGGCCGACTGGACCAGTGGCACGAAGGGTGTGCCTGCGTCGAGATGGGCGTAGGCCTCGGCCACCAGACCGGGCAGCGTCGGATCATCAGCGGGAAGTCCGGCCATCCTGTTGACGACCTCGGTATAGGCGTCGGCCTCCGGACCATCCCAGCGGGAGGTGTTGTTGAAACCCGGGCTCCGCTCGCCCACGGGCACGACGGAGGCCGTGGTGTAGCGGTTGAGCGAAGTCCAGGGCTCGGTCACCGACCCACAGCCAAGCCAGCTGTAGCTCATCTCGAAGGCGCCGAACGGCAGCACCTCTCCCCAAAAGACACCGTTTTCGACCGGAACCGACTTGGCCGCGATCCCCGCACGGGCCATTTGTTCGACAATCACGTCGATGGTCCGAGTGTATTCGGTCGATGCCGAATTGACATGAATATCGACGCTGAGGTCTTCGCCATCCTTCTCGTAGATGCCGTCAGAGCCCATCACGTAGCCCTGGCTTTCGAAGATTGCCTTGGCGGCCTCCATATCCCCTTCGGGCGTTTGAGCATAGCCGGCGTCGATGACTGCCTGAATGAAGGGCATCATGGCGCCGTATTCGGTGAACATGGTGCGCGACGCGGTGGTGGCGCCTTCTGCGGCGATATTCACGATCTGGTTGCGGTCGATCAGCGTGGCAACGGCGCGACGCATCTCGGGATTGTCCCAAGGCGCGACGGTTGTATTGATCTCCAGCTGCCGTGCACAGGGGTCAGGCCAGGCAAAGGGGTAATCGTCGTACCACGCAATGATATTGGGATTTTGCGCCGTCAGTGCTTCAAACGTTCCGATTGACACGTTCTGGCTGGCATCAAGCTGGTTGGTCAGCATGAGCTGCGCGCGGCTTTCTTCGCCGCCCGTCTCCAGCCAGATCAGACGTTGGGGTTCCGGCAGGTCCTGGAACCCGGTCCTTGCGCCCCACCAATCGTCATTGCGATCCCAGATCATCCGGTTCGTTGCGCCAGAGGTATAGGTATATGGCCCGGTGCCGATCGGCGGGTAGAACGCAAATGTAGCCGGGTCTTCCTGTGCCGACCAGATATGCTCGGGCATCGGCAGAAAGGACCCGAAGATGCGCACGCCGAAGTTTTCGGTTGGGAAGCGCGGGTTCGGTTCGTTCAACGTCAGCTTCACGGTGAGATCGTCGATCTTTTCCACGCTGGCCACCTGGGCCCGAATTGTCGCCGCCTCCCGCGCGGACAGCTCTTCGTTGCCTTTCACCATCTCGATGGTGAAGACCACGTCGTCGGCGTTGAAGGCTTCGCCATCCGACCATTCCACGCCGTCCCGCAGCGTCATGGTCCACTCCGAGAAGTCCTCGTTCGGCTCGATCCCCGTGGCCAGCCAGGGGTCCAGATTGCCGGTGGTGTAGTTGAGGATGAAGAGCGGCTCCCACATCGCCTGGTGCGCACCGTGCATACGCTTTGTCCCCGCGGTGAACCAATTGAAGTTTTCCGGGTCCGAGATTGTCCGGTCCAGGTCGAAGATCACGGTGTCTTCTCGTGCAACGTCCTGCGCGGTTACAGCTCCGGCAAGCACCGCAAATGCAGCCGCCGAAGCCAGAATCAGAGCCTTTCTGGTCATGTCTTTCCTCCCTGTTTGCCACGTCGTCGCGGCTGGTCTGCGGACGCCTCCTCGCGCCCGGATCTTCTACCGCGCGTAGTCCATCACCAGAACGCGGGTGTTTTTGGGGATGTCCGCGGTTGTCAGATTGACTTCGGACGCGCAGGCAAAATCCACCCGGTTGTCGTCGAAGTGGCTCAAGAAGCTCTCGATCCACATCGTGTTCCGTGGCCGGTAGGTCAGCGTTCGAAAATGCATCGGTATCACGAGCTTCGGCTCGACCCGATCGATCATCTCCATGAGATCGGGAAGCTCGATCGTGAGGTAGCCGCCAGCAAGTGCAAAGAGGACATCGACCCCCTCAAAGAAATCCTGCTGCGCGGGGCTGAGCGGATTGCCGACGTCGCCCATATGGGCGTAGTCAATCCCGTCAAGTTTGAATCGATACATGCCATTTTGACCAGGCACTTCGTGTTCGGGATGCTGCTCCCACTCTGCGGCCTCGATCGCCGTGACGGTGAGACCCGCCGCACGTCCCGCGCCGCCACCTTGCGCAACTTCGAGGGCATTGAGCACTACCGGATCGCCGGAAATCAAATCTGCCCGGCAATGGGCATCGTCATCATCGGATGAAATCAGCACCAGATCGGCGGTGTCCCGAATGGGAGCATAACCGACCCCTTCCGGCGTGTAGGGGTCGGTTATGACCACGGGACCCTTCGTAGGGAGAAGCCGAAAGGCCGCGTGTCCGTACCATTTGATCTCCATCCCGCGGACCCCTCAGTTGTTGCCGACGACGTGGGGACTTTGGGTCTTGGTAATGTCGTCATTGGCGGGGCGCGGATGATGGACCCAATGGCCCGAGGCATCGGTGCCCCGACACAGGATCGCCTCCACACCTTCGGCCCAGTCGGGGTCAACGATCCGAACCTCGGGCGGGCAGTAGCGAAGCGTCAGCCCGCAGCGCCGCCGGTTCGACAGATTGGCATGACTGCCGTGAACGAGCATATCCGCGTGGAGGGAAATCTGTCCTGCTTTCAATGTGTTGGTGAACGGTGACCCCATATCTTCCGTCACCGCAATACCCTTGTGAAAGACCGAGTCGGTCCCCATCTTGGTCTCTTCAAGCTTACCCCTGTCGTGGGACCGGGGGAGAAATTGCATCGCGGAATTGGCCTCATCCGCGTCGTCGATGGCCAGCCAGACGGTCACGGTCCTGGCCGGGGACAATGCCCAGAAACTCGCGTCCTGATGCCAGGGCACCTGCTTTGGATCTCCGGGTTTCTTGGACAGTATCGCGGTCGCCCAACACACGACGTTAGGGCCGATGACGTCCTCCACGCAGTCCAGAATACGCGCATCGGTCGCGATATCCCAAAGCCCCGCCAACCGGGCCTGGTAGCAATTGATGCCATAGGCCCCATCGTCACCCATGTCGGTCATCAGGCCATCGACGTAGGCCCGAATCCCCGCCATCTCGTCTGGTCCATAGACGTCAAAGGGCTGCACGAAGCCTTCGGTGTTGTAATGCGCGACGTCTGCCGGCGACAGCACCTTCGGCGCTGGCGGCGCGCTGGGTTTGAACGACAGATCAAGCGATGTCTGCAGCATGGTGTTGTCTCTCCCTGACCCTACGGTAGAAACTCCACACACCTCCGACGAGAGGTCGTCTTGACAAAAAAATGTGCTATTTTGATATTCTGGCTTCCAATGCCCGTCATTGTATGGCCCCCTGCGACGCATGCAGGCCCGAATCTTCCGCCTCGATGACTATATTCTCGCTGGCGAGTCGTACCACTTTGCGCGCAAGACGCTGGTCACCGGCCCGCCGTCTCCAATGCACCGGCACGAGTTTTACGAATTCTTCCTGATTGAGTCCGGGCGCACGCGGCACCTCATCAATGGTCGTTCCGAAATACTGACACCCGGAGCCCTCTGCTTCCTCCGGCCCGACGATACCCACGCGTTTCATACCGACGAGCAAACGGTCTGCCGCATCTTCAACGTCATGTTCCCGATCGAGACCGCGGATCATCTTGCCCATCGCTACGGCACGGAATTGGGCAAACGGTATTTCTGGAAAGAGAGCGATAGCCCCGAACTGCTCCTTCTGCAGGGCGCTCGAATGGAGCGCACCGTTGCAGCGCTCATCGATCTGAGCCGCTGCCGTCGCAGCCTCTCGATCTTGGAACAATTCCTGCTGAACCTGATGGTCCGCATCATTGAAAAACCCGACCCGCTACCGGACGCCGCGCCTGGCTGGCTTGCAAACGCCTGTATCGCCGCGCGCTCGCCCGAGGTCTTCCGTGCCGGGGTTCCGGGGTTCGTGCGGGCGGCAGGACGCGGCCACGAACATGTCTGCCGGATGACCCGGAAATATCTTGGCCTCTCTCCAACGGCCTACCTCACCAGAATTCGTGTTGCGCACGCGGCGCAACTGCTGTCCGGCTCGGATCAGCCAATCTCGGAAATCGCATCCGAATGCGGCATCGAAAACCTCAGCCATTTCTACAAGACCTTCCGCGCGGTCTACGGCACCACACCGCGCAACTACCGGAAATCAAACCGTCTCGACCCGATCCAACCCACTGTTGTAGTCGGTCGATGACCTGACGCGGACCCGATCGGTTGCCGGGACCGCGCGGTTTCCCGATGTCTCGGGGTGCCGACGAAAGCCGCGCCCCCAACACCGATTACCAGCATTCACAGTCTAGCCCGACTTCCGCATGACAAGAATATCCCGCAGGATCGCCTCGCTCATCCGGTGCCGCAAGTCGCGCTCCACGGGCTCCAGACCCAGCCCCTCGAACGCGGCGAGCAACTCCGCCCGCTTCGGGACGTAGGCGTTGAACGCCACAGCCATGGCCCCGCCGGGCGCCAGTGCCGAGGTCCATGCCGGGGCGGCCTCCGCAATCACGTCAAGCGGGTTGCGCGTTCCGCCGGGGCCCTTGTGCTCGACCCCGTAGGGGAGATCCGTGACAAGCAGGTCGACCGGTTTGCGCTGCGTGAGGCTCTCAACCTCCCGGGTGGGCCCGGTGATCAGCCGGAGCGTCGTCCCCTCGGCTGCGAAGTCGAGGTATTCGCCCATCCCCCGCCGGTTCGCCTTTTGCACCCAGCCTTCGGTCAGTTTGTGCTTCTGCCGATGGATCTTGGTCCATTTCTTCAGACCCCTGCGCAGATCGACCAGCGCCTGACTGTCCTGTTCGATTCCCACCGACCGCATCCCGTAGCGCATCGCCCAGATAAGCGTGGTCCCGCGCCCCGCCATCGGATCAAGTAGCCTCAGCCCGCCGGGCCCACGCCCCGGCATCTCTTGCAGGCAGAGGTTGATGAGCAATTGGGTCAGCGTTTCATTTGTCTTGCCACGATACTTTTCGCCCCAGACGAAATCGGGGTGCAGGGCAAATCCGGCCGTCTGATCCAGGGGGCGCAGGTTGCTTCCGTCTTGCTCGAACACGCCCTGAACACAGGCAAGACGCAAGAGCGTGGGCAGCTGATCGGGATTCGCTTTGGCCTTGAGAAACAGCATGGCGCCGACCGTGAAAGGCTCCACCTCGCCCACGATGCCGTACAACTCCGCCGTGGCCACCTTCTCGCTTTCAGAAAAGAAGGCGGACTCAGCCCGAGGTGAAATCAGAAAGGCATAGGTGCGGTCGCTCATGGTCCGGGGGGTCAATGCGGTTGATGGTTGGGACCCGATACCAGCGTGCCGCCTGCAGAGAAAGCCCGATCGTCGCAACCGGGGCCACGGGATCTCAACCCGGCAGCGCGCGCGCCTTGACAATGGCATGAGCGGTTTGCCCCGGAACCAGTGACAGGGCCGCCGCCGACCGGGCCGTGATCCGGGCAAGGAGGGTATCCGGCCCCCACGAGAGCATCACATCCACGCCACCGCCGGGACTGTCAGAAAGGGAAACGACCTCGACCGGCAGGACGTTGAGCGCCGACAGCCCTACGGGCGGCGCAATGGACAGGATGACATCCTGCGCCGGAATGCGCAGGCGAATGTGCGCGCCCTCCGGACCCAATCCACCCGGGATCAACACCTCGCCCCCGGCCAGCGCGACGCGGGTCAATCCATCTTCCGTCGTCCCCGCAAGCCGACCTTCCAGCACCGCACCGGCCTCGCGCCCGGGAAGGGATGGATCGGACAGCACGTCGCTGAGCTCGCCGACGCGCGAAATCCGCCCATTCTCCATCAACGCCATCGTGGTTCCCAGTCGTGCCGCTTCCGAAACGTCGTGCGTGACATAGAGGATCGGCAGGGCCACCTCGTCCCGCAGTCGTTCGAGATAGGGAAGGATCAAGGCCTTGCGGTCCGCGTCGAGCGATGCAAGCGGCTCGTCCATCAGGAGCAGGCGTGGACCCGACATGAGCGCGCGCCCCAACGCGACGCGCTGTCGCTCGCCGCCGGACAATGCCGCTGGTCGGCGATCGAGAAGATCACTCAACCCCAACATCGCGATGACCTTTTCGGCATCGGACTTGCCCCCATAGGCAAGGTTTCGCGCCACGCTCATGTGTGGAAAAAGTCTTGCATTCTGAAAGACATATCCGATGTGGCGACGATGGGCCGGCAGGTTCGTGCCATCGGCGCTGTCATAAAGCACCCGCCCCGACACCGCGATCCGGCCCGCGTCCGGCGTCAGCAGGCCCGCGACCGCGTTCACGACCGAAGTCTTGCCGCATCCGGACCGGCCAAAGAGAACCGTGACCCCCGCGGGGGCGTCAAAGGCGGCATCGAGGCGAAACCCGCCCAACGCTGCCGTGACCCGAACCGAGATCACGGCCCAACCCATGCCGCGGCCTTGCGCGACAGCCACTCCGAGAGCAGCAAGGCCCCGGCGGCAAAGACAAGCGCTAGGGCCGAGAGGCCAAGAACCTGGGCCTGGGCCCCGGGTCGTTCGAGCGTCAGATCGATGAGGAGCGGCAAGGTGCGGGTCTCTCCCGCGATGGACGAGACAAAGGTTATCGTCGCACCGAATTCGCCGAGGCCCTTGGCAAAGCTCAACACGGCCCCCGCCAGAATGCCGGGCCAGATCAGCGGCAAGGTTACGGTGGCAAAGACCCGCACTGGCCCGGCACCCAACGTGCGGGCAGCTTGCTCCAATCCGGGGTCCACCGCGTCAAGCGACAGGCGTATCGCGCGGACCATGAACGGCAGAGCCATGACCCCTGCCGCAAGCGCGGCACCGGTCCAGCGAAAGGCAAAGACAACCCCGCGCTCGCCGAGCCACGCCCCCAGCGGGGCTTGGGGTCCGAAGGTAATGAGGAGAAGGTAGCCAGTGACCACCGGCGGCAGGACCAGCGGCAGATGGGCGAGCAGGTTCAGAAGGCCCCGCCCCCAGAAGCGCCACCGCGCAAGGGCCCACGCGATGGCAAGCCCGACGGGCAGGTTGACCGCCGTCGCAACCAACGCCACCCGCAGAGAGAGGGCCAGTGCCTCCCACGCCTCTGGACCAATCGCCATCATCTCGGCAGAAACCCATGCGAGAGAAAAATATCTTTTGCTTCAGGAGATTGCAGCGCGACCATGAAGTCGGCAACTGCATCCGGATCACCTGCACCACCGGTCAAACGGGCGGCAGGATAGATGATTTCGGGGTGGCTGCCCTCCGGAAACGTTGCACGAACATGGACCGCATCGGTGCTTGCGGCGTCACTTCCATAGACGACGCCCAAGGGAGCGGCCCCGCTTGCCACCAGAGCCAGCGCGGCACGCACATTGGCCACCTCGGCCACGGGAAGACCGGACCAAAGGCCGAGATTCTCGAGCGCGGCCCGACCGTACCGGCCTGCCGGAACGGCATCGACCAAGGCCATGGCCAGCGGCCCACGCCCCAAATCTGCAAACGACGACGACGTGACGGTCGCTCCTTGGTCTTCACCCACCCCGATGGCGATGAGGACAAGCGTATTCCCCAGAAGGTCGATCCGATCGGCAATCCGGCTTTCGACGTGATCCATCCAATCCGGATCGGCGGAGACGAAGATATCCGCAGGTGCGCCTAGGGCGATCTGTGTCGCAAGCGTCGACGAACCCCCGAAAGAAAGGCGCATGTCGTGGCCCGTCTCTTCCTCCCAGAGATCGGCCAGTTCCGTCATGGCATCCACAAGGGATGACGCCGCAAAAACGGTGACTTCCCCGGCGGTTGCCATCAAGGGAAGACAAATGAAACTGGCGGTGATGAACTGGCGCATGGGGCGACTATCGGGGCAACGCGACGCGGGCTCAACCCTCGGCGCTGGCGCGAGCGCGTTTCTTCAGGATCGACAGCCGCGCACGCACTTCGGTCGAAATCGGACCGCTCCGGGGTGGATCAACCAGCGTCGTGATCCATGAGTCGGGCGGGACCTTCACGCGGCGTTGACCGGGCCAGTCGAGCGCGCTCAAGACCCGGCGGGCGGCGTCGGGCAAGGTGTCGGGCATCTCCTGACCGGAGAGTTCGCCCCAGACGGCCGTCCAGAGTCGACCCACGGACCACGGGTTGTAGCCCCCACCACCAAGAACAAGGAACCGGGGCGCCATACCCCGGATGGCCGCCACAACGCCCAGATGCGCCCGGTTGGACAAGGCCAGACGCGATTGCGGATCTTCGAGCACGGCATCTGCGCCGCATTGCAGAACGATGGCATCCGGTCGGAAATCTGAAAGCCGAGGCAGCACTAGCTCGTCAATCAGAAGATCCATGTCCGAATCGTGAAAGCCTTTGGGCACGGGGAGGTTCCAGACCTGCCCAAGCCCCCGATCTTCAAGGGCGCCTGTCCGGGGCCAGCGGTTCTCTTCATGGATCGAGATCATCAGGACATCGCTATCCCGGGCAAAGGCGGCTTCGACCCCGTCGGGATGATGGGCGTCGATATCGACATAGGCGACCCGCCGCGCGCCGTTCCGGCGCAGGGATTGGATTGCAAAGACAGGGTCGTTGAGATAGCAGAACCCGTTCGCCCGGTCAGGAAACCCGTGATGGGTGCCACCGGCAGGCGAAAACACCTCTCCGCCCTTGGCCAGCAGTTCCCCCGCCAGCAAAGATGCGCCGACGGCCGTGGCGGGCCGGCGGTACATCTCGGCAAAAACCGGATTTGCCGGGGTGCCCAGTCCGTGGCGGGCCTTCACATAATCGGATACCGACTGCGATTGCTCGGCCGAGACAAGGGCTTTGACATAATCCTCCGTATGGAACGCCGTGAGCGTGGCGGGCTTGGCCGTCGGGGAGGTCAGGAAAGTACCCGCAGGCAGCCATCCAAGCGCTCTGCACAGGTCCATCACCGTCGACACCCGGGGGATGCGCAGCGGGTGCCAGGGCCCGTAGGAAGACCCCCGATATATCTCGGAGCCCAGAAACCGCGGCCCTTCCAATCCGACGTCCAGCGGCTTATCGGGTGGCACCGAAATGACCCAATGCCTGTAATTCAGCGCAAATATCGTCCAACTTGTTGACCCTATTCCATTTTGCTGGGACGTCGTTCTGAGTTAAGCTGACTCTGTGCTGAATCAAAGAAAGTCCATGTCCCGCCACGTGCAAGCCCATCAACCCCTGCAATTGTCTTCTGCCCGCAAGACTGAGGTCCGCACGCAGTTTGCAGTTCTGGCGTTCCGGGTGGAAACCGGCAAGAACGGTCCGAAGACCCGGGTTTGCCTGATCACCAGCCGCACCACGAAGCGATGGATCATGCCCAAAGGCTGGCCGATGCCCGGACTGTCCCCGGCAGAAGCTGCGGCCCGTGAAGCGTATGAAGAGGCTGGCGTCGAGGGGGTAATCCTGCCCGACTCACTGGGGCTCTATTCCTACAGAAAGCGCATTGCGCGGGCCTCGGTCCCCGTGATTGCGGTGATTTACGCCATGGAAGTCACCAAGGTTCACAAGACCTGGCCCGAGGCACGGCAGCGGACGCGCAAATGGATGAGCCTCAAAAAGGCGTCGGCCCGGATCAGCGATCCGGAACTGCGTCAGGTGATAGCGAATTTCGATCCGTTCACCATGCGGCGATGACCCCTTGCCCGTTGGGCCGGGTTGACTATTTTTGAAGGACTTGCAGGTAACCAGAGGCGGAGATGATCCGGTTTTCCCTGACATGTGCCGACGGGCACGGATTTGACAGCTGGTTCCAGTCATCGGATGCTTTTGAAACGCTCAAGGCATCCGGACATCTGTCCTGCGTGATTTGTGGCACCGCGCGGATCGAAAAGGCCATGATGGCGCCTGCCGTGTCTTCACGGGACGGGGTGTCGGTACCTCTGAAGCAGTCGGAGCCAAGCACGGCTGAACAGGCGATCACCGCAATGCGTAAACACGTGGAAGAACACTCCGACTACGTTGGTTTGGAATTTGCGCGCGAAGCACGGGCGATGCATGTCGGCGACATCCCGGAACGCGCCATTTTCGGCGAGGCGCGGCCCGACGAAGCCAAGGCCCTGATCGAAGACGGCATTCCGGTTGCCCCCCTGCCCTTCCTTCCGAGCAAGAAGACCAACTGATGCGCATTTTGATATCAGGTGCGTCCCGCGGAATCGGCGCCGCCCTGCTGGCGAGTTACACCGCGCGAGGGGACGAGGTGATTGGCACCTCGCGTTCGGGTCAGGGCGGTCTCTGGCCCCTCGACGTGACGGACCCCGCATCTGTCGCCGGCCTCGGGTCTCGGATGGGGACGGAACCACTGGATCTGCTGGTCTGCAACGCGGGCATTTATCCCGACAAGGGTCAGAGCCTCGAGACAGGTTATCCCGCCAACATGTGGGCCGACGGCTTTGCCGCGAATGTGACAGGGGTGTTCCTGACGATCCAGGCCGCCCTGCCTGCGCTGCGGTCAGCGAATGGCAAGATCGCCGTGATCTCGTCCCAGATGGCATCCCAGACGCTTGCGCCCGGGGGCAGCTATATCTACCGCGCCTCGAAAGCCGCGGTGCTGAATCTGGGCCGCAATCTCTCGGTCGACCTGAAGCCGGACGGGATCGCCGTGGGCATATACCATCCCGGTTGGGTCCGGACGGACATGGGTGGTGCGGCCGCGGATATCGACGCCGCCGACGCGGCAGCCGGGCTCATTGACCGCTTCGACGCACTTTGCCTCGACACCACCGGATGTTTCGAAACCTGGGACGGACGACCGCATCCCTTTTAGCGGATCGTTAAAGGTGTCGCCCTACACTGCCGGAAACTTTGACGGAAGGTTGACCCGATGCGGTATAGACCACACCGCCGGGACTGCGACCTGCCTGTGCTGGTATGTGCCGCTGGCTTGGAATGTGAGGCGAGAGCGGTTTCGATCAGTTCCACAGGGCTGCTTGTGCGGGGGTTGCGCAGCATCTGGGGTGAGATAACGGTCAAGGCACCGGACGCCGAAATCGAGCTGCCTTGCCGCGTCGCATGGAGCAAGGACGACCGGACAGGTATCGAATTCGCGGAACCGCAATCGAAGGCTGCCCTGCGCGCCGCAAGGCTTTATCCCGACTGATTATCGCCGGGGGCCGACACCTTTTCAGGCTCTTCCGTGTCGATGAGATATTTCTGCAGGCTCATGATCGTGCCGAACAGCGCGACAATAAGCACGGCGGGGAAAACAAACGTTTCAATGATGACCCACGTCTCTTCGGTTTGTGTGCGCCATGCGACTTCATTCGCGACCGCCAGGACGGCAAACAAGAGCGCGACGCGTCGCGTGAAGATCATCCAGCCCTCCCGCTCCATCGGCAGGAGGTCCCCCATCGCCCATTCCAGCCAGCTTTGTCCGCGCATCAGCCCGATGCCCAAAAGGGCCGCCATGGTGCCGTAGACCAGCGTGGTCTTCATCATGAAGAACCGACCGTCGTTGAACCATGCCGTCAGCCCGCCAAAAAACACCACCATGAAAAGCGTGAAGATCTGCATGCGGCTGAGTTTGCCGGTCAGCCACCAAAGCACCGCGTTTGACGCCAGAAGAAGCGGAACCAGCACCAGCGCCGCGACAATGAAGCCGGAATAGTCCGTACCGCCAAAGGCATACACCTCATCCTTGATGCGGAAATAGATCACCACAAAGATCAGGATGGGGCCAAGGTCGAGGACCTGCTTCAGGACCGGATTGATGGGTTTTGTATCTGCCATGCCCGCTATCTAGCCTCCCATTTCGACGATGACAGCCCCTAAAGCGATCAAACCCATGAGACCGAGCCTGCGCGGCCCGACTTTCTCACCCAGAATGAACCAGCCGATGAGGGCGGCAAACACCGTTGAGGTCTCTCGCAACACCGCTGCCTCACCGACCTTGTCGAGTCGTGTGGCCAGCATCACACCACCAAAACTGACCCAGGCAATGAGGGCGCCCGCGAGACCACGTTTCAGGAGCGACCCCAGCCCCCCCGGCACACCCATCCGCCGCACGCGGATCCAGGCCAGCACCGGAAAATCGAGAGCCGTGAGAAAGAAGAACCAGGCCAGAAAGGTGAACGGGGTTGGTGTCTGCCGGATGCCCCACGCGTCATAGACGGTGTAGAGCGCGACAAGCATGCCGCCCGCGAGCGCCCACACGAGCCCGATCCGGAGTCCGCGAAGATCCAGGTGTTCTTCGCTCAGGTTCCTCAACGAAAGCAACAGCATGGCAATGGTCAGGCAGGCGACGCCCGCCCATTGAGTTGGTGTAAAATGTTCGGCAAAGATGGCGCTGGCCCCCAGCACGGTGACCAGCGGCCCGGTGCCCCGGATGATCGGGTAGACAACCGTGTAGGCGGCCCGCTCGTAGGCCAATGCAACGGTCATCTTGTAGGCAAAATGGATCACCATCGCGCCCGCAAGGATCAGGAATGTGCCGGGTTCCGGGAACGGCACAAGGAACAACAGCGGAAAGCTCATCACCAGAAGTGCGGCGTCGATCGCACCGCGCATCAGGAACGGGTCATGACGGCCCTTTTGCAGCGCGCCAAACACGGCGTGCGCCAAAGCGGAGGTCAGCGCCAGAACGGTCGCCAGACGCGCGCCTTCCGGCGTTCCGGCAATCGAGACAATCCAATCGCCCATGGGGTCTACTCGGTCTGGTCGGGGTCGGGTGTCCAAATCACGTCGAACCGGACTCCATCGAGCGTGACCTCCCCCGAGCCCTCGACAGACAGCACGCCCCTGAGCCCCGCGACCGCGATCTGCATGATGCCGATGCCGCTCTCGGATCGCATGGAGAGTTCCAGATCACCTCGCGGCGCGGGCAGATCGTAGACAAGGTCATAGAGGTTCTGGATCGCCTCCACGCCAAATGCATTGCGCGCAAGGTCCGCGATGATCCCGCGTGCGGCTTCCCGTATGGCGCCGTCGTCACCGCGGATTTCCACGGAGAGGTTTGGCAGGATCTGGCTTTCAACCCATCCATTGAGCCGCACCTTCGCATTCACCTGCCGCAGGGCGACCGATCCCAGGGACATCTGCGCCATGCCAGGCGTGCTGAGGTCGACCCGGTCCAGGACAGCGGTTCCGCGCAGGTCATCACCGGCTGGTGACGTCACCCGAACCTGTTCCACGATCAACTGCCGCGCCGCGGGGACGCGTCGCAGAGTGAGGGCGACGTCGACAGGTGGCGGTGGCACCAGGTCCGTCCTGCTGGGCGGCGAGGTATCCAGGCGGCGCGCATCGTCGATCCGCACGCGCAGCGCGAGTGGGAATTCGGCATCGCCCGCAGGCTCCGTTTGCCAGTCCAGCGTCGCGTAGCCCAAAGCATCCCCCGCTACCCCCTGCCCCGAAATCCGGCACCAACCGTCGTCAGTCACCCGGATTGCGAGGGAACCCCTACTCTCTTGCCCCCGGTTCTCAGCACCACCAGGGGCAACAAAGACCCGGGAAAAACTGGCCCAACCGTCATGGCACTCTTGTTCTTTCATGGGTTCGAAGGCGGCCAGCGGGCTGGAGAGAACCGCGAGGAAAAGAGCGAGGCGGCGCATTGGGCGGCTCCGATGTGGTCTGACGCCGGAATACCATGAGCCGGTGGCGCGAGCGAGGGTGATCATCCTCGCCATTTGACCGTCTAGCGGTCCACCCCAACCAAGGCATCCGCGAATTCCTGCGGATCGAATGCGTCGAGGTCGTCGATTTGCTCACCCACCCCGATGGCGTGGATCGGCAGCCCGAATTTGTCGGCAAGTGCCACAAGGACACCGCCCCGCGCCGTGCCGTCGAGTTTCGTCATCACGAGGCCGGAAACCTCGGCCATATCCTGAAACGTCTTGACCTGAGACAGTGCGTTCTGACCGGTCGTCGCGTCCAGAACGAGCAGCGTGTTGTGGGGCGCATCCGGGTCCTTCTTGCGGATCACCCGAACGATCTTGGCCAGTTCCTCCATGAGATCGGCCCGGTTCTGAAGGCGACCCGCCGTATCGATCATCAGAAGATCCGCACCTTCCGCCTGGGCTTGGGTCAGGGCGTCGAACGCCAGCGATGCCGGGTCGGACCCCTCGGGCGCGGTCAGAACCGGTACTCCGGCCCGCTCGCCCCAGACCTGAAGTTGCTCGACCGCGGCCGCGCGGAATGTGTCACCGGCGGCGATCACGACTTTTTTGCCCGCGGCCCGGAACTGGGAGGCGAGCTTGCCGATGGTCGTGGTCTTGCCCGATCCGTTCACCCCGACCACCAGCACAACCTGCGGCTTCGTCGGGTAGAGAGGCATGGGCCGGGCGACCGGGTCCATGATGCGGGCGATCTCGGCAGACAACGCGTCCTTGATCTCTGCGGTCGATACCTTTCGACCGTAACGCCCCTCGGCGATATTGGCCGCCACCCGCGCGGCGGTATCGACGCCCATGTCAGCCGTAATCAGCAAGTCCTCCAGACTCTCCAGCATATCGTCATCAAGCACCCGCCGCACAACCGGCGCGCTGCCCCGGCCCATGAGGCGCCCCAGAAGGCCGGGCTGTGCCTCGCCCTCAGTGGGGTCGTCGCCTTCGAACGGGCTGGCAAGCGAGATGGGAGCGGACGGGACAGAGGGCTCTGGTTCGGCGGACGTCTCGACCGATGCCACCGGCGCGGTCGGCGGTTCTTGGGGCGCCGGCACGGCCGAGGGCTCCGGCCCGGGGGCGGGCGCAGGCGCTTGCTGCGCGGAAGGCTCGGAAGCCATAGGCGCGGGCTCCGATGCGCTCTCACTCTCTGGCGGCAGCCCCTCCACGTCGCCACCATCCTCCACGATGGCGTCCAGCCCTTCCTCGATCTTCGAGGAAGAACCCATGAGCCTCTCTCTCAACTTGCGGAAAAACGCCATGCCGTCTCCTTGTACTGCCCCCCCACCTAACCACCAGAACACAAGATGAAAACGCCCCCCGCACAATTAGCGCGGCGCCGGGTGCCTGACTTCACACGCCGGCTGGAGAAAACCGGATCACCGGACGCGCGTGCGGGTCACTTCAAGCCAGCCCAGGCGAGACTCCAGAAGAACCCGAATTGCGCCAACCAGTAGAGCGGCCAAACCAGCGCCGGTGCCAGTCGATGCGCCCGTCCGCCCGGCCGAAGGACAAATAGTTCTAGCGCAAGGATTGCGTCGGAGATCAGGAAGCACAGCGCGGCAAGGGGCACCAGAGCCAAGGGCCCGATCCCGGGCAGAACAAAGGCCGCATAGGCCATGCCGGTCACGATCGGCACATAGGCCAGCACCGCCCAGCGCAAATCGCCTGCCCGGCGAAACAGCAAGGCCATCATGCCCAGCGCGACCAGCAAGAGTGGGATCCCGACGACCGGCAGGACCCTGACGAGAGCCGAAGGGTCCGCTTCGGGATGGTACAGAAAGACGCCGACGTAGCCCACGTGGCCGAGGGCAAAGGTCCCGACGCCCGCAAGAAAACTCACCCTGCCCGGTCTGGAGAGACAGGCATCACCCAACGCGCAGAGCCCAAGGGTGGCAGCCAGCAGCGGCGTGCCGGCCATGGTGGCCGGGGCCAGCGCGGCCAGAATGGCAACCGAGCCTGTCTTGATGCCCGTCCGAGACCAGCTCGGCTCCGCACGGGCCAGCCAGAGCCAATAATAGACGGCCAGGGCGGCGGCGCCGCTGACAGGAAGCAGAATCCAGTCCGTCGGCACAGCCCCGAGGCCAGCGCCTCCGGTCATACTTCGTCGGGAAAATGCTGCATCGTCAGCCGGATCGGGTTCGGGGCCGCCTGCCCCAAACCGCAGATCGAGGCGTCGGCCATGGCCTGGCACAGCTCTTCCAACAGGGCGCTGTCCCAGCGGTCGGCCTGCATCAGCTTCACCGCCTTCTCGCAACCAACCCGGCACGGCGTGCACTGGCCGCAGCTTTCGTCCTCGAAGAACCGCAGCATGTTCAGCGCTGCGGCCTTCACGCTGTCCTTGTCCGAGAGCACAACGATGGCGGCGGATCCGATGAAGGTTCCGTGCGCCTGCAACACATCAAAATCCATCGCAATGTTGCCCAGGGATGCGGGCAGGATGCCGGCAGAGGGTCCACCCGGCTGATAGGCTTTGAAGGTGTGCCCCTCCACCATGCCGCCCGCGGCCTCGATAATATCCTCCATCGTGGATCCGGCAGGAAGCAGGTAGACGCCCGGTTTTGCGACGCGGCCCGAGACAGAGAAGTTCCTGAGCCCGACGCGGCCGTTCTTCTCAATCGAATTCATCACCTCCGGCCCGAACCGCGCGATGCGGGCCACCCAATGGAGCGTCTCCACATTGTGGACCAGGGTCGGGCGATCAAAGATCCCCACCTGCGCCACATACGGTGGCCGGTGGCGTGGCAGCCCGCGCTTGCCTTCGATCGATTCGATCATCGCGCTTTCTTCGCCGCAGATATACGCCCCGGCGCCGCGCCGAAGGTCAATGTAGCCGGGCGCCACGATCCCTTCGGCCTCCAACTTGGAGATTTCCCCCGCGAGGATATGAAGCACGGCGGGATATTCGTCGCGCATGTAGAGAAAGACGGTCTCTGCCTCCACGGCCCATGCCGCAATCAACATCCCCTCGAGGAACATGTGCGGCTCGCGTTCGAGGTGATAGCGGTCCTTGAACGTGCCGGGCTCACCCTCGTCACCATTTACGGCAAGGAAGCGCGGCCCCGGATTGGCACGGACAAAGCCCCATTTCTTGCCCGACGGAAAGCCAGCACCGCCCAGTCCCCGCAGGCCACTTTCCGAAATTTGCGCCTGAACCGCTTCCCAATCACCATTCGCGCGCAACTCGAGCAGCGTCTCATATCCTCCTTCGGCCTTGTAGGCGTCGAATGACTGAAAGTCAGGGACGGCGGGATCGACGTCGCCGGCGTCAATGGCAGCCCGAACTTTCTCGGGCGTGGCGAAGTCGATGTGATTGTGCCCGAGTTCGCAGGTTGGTGCGGTGTCGCAGCGGCCCATGCAGGGCGCACGAACAACCCGAACCTCGGACGGATCCAGCCCGTCCTTCAGGGCCTTTTCCAGCGCCTGTGAACCGGCCAGTTCACAGGACAGCGAATCGCAAACCCGGACCGTCAAAGCAGGAGGCGGCGTATCCCCTTCCTTCACAAGGTCGAAATGGGCGTAGAAGGACGCGACTTCCCAGATCTCGGCCATGCTCAGCCGCATTTCTTCGGCAAGCGCGCGCAGATGTGCCGCCGACAAGTGCCCGAATTGGTCCTGTATGAGGTGCAAATGCTCGATCAGAAGGTCGCGTCGGCGCGGCTTGTCCCCGAGCAGCGCCCGCACTTCGTCCCACGCCTGATCATCGAGCTGACGCCCCTTCGGCGTCGCCCGTCCCTTGCCACGACCGGACTTCCAGATGCCGTCGCCGTTCGCCTGCTTGTCGAGTGCCATTGCTCATCCCCGGGATGTCGTCGCGCGGACCGTACCGTGGACTCAAGCTGGGCGGCATCCGAAAAGCGACACGCATCTGCGCCCACGCGAAGTCGACACGCCCGAAAGAGCCGAATTGTCGCGGTCTGCGCCCTCCTGACGCCACATATCCGGGCTATAAGGTGCACCATGACCCGCGCGATGTGGCTCTTCACCCTGGCGACGCTGACGCCCGTGGCCCTGATCGTGGCTGCGGCGTTGCTTGGTCGTCCGTGGACATGGGCCGCACTGGCCTACATGTCCGTTCTGGCATTCGCACTGGATGAAATCATCCGCGTCGTTACCCCGGCAGAGGACGCGGGCCGAGAGTTTCCGGCGGCCGACATGCTGTCTGTGGCGCTGGCGCTAAGCCATTTCGGACTATTGGCGGTCTCGGTCTGGGCCCTCGCGGGGGAGTGGTTGGACGCGGGCGAAAAGCTGGCGCTCTTTTTCGCGGCCGGTTGGTTCTTTGGCCAGGTCAGCAATTCGAATGCGCATGAGTTGATCCATCGCGGCAGCCGCGCCCTGCATTTACTGGGTAAATGGGTCTATATCACCATGCTGTGCGCCCACCACACCTCGGCCCACCCGTTGGTCCATCACATCCATGTGGCGACTGACAAGGACCCCAATTCGGCCAGATTGGGAGAAACCTATTACCGCTTCCTGATGCGGGCCTGGATCGGATCGTTTCGCGCCGGTCTGAAGGCAGAGAGCGCCCGTCTCGCCCGGATCGGTGCCCCGGCGTGGCGGAACCCCTACTTGGTCTACGTCGGCGGAGCCGTCTTTTTCCTCGCCCTCGCCCTGACCCTGGGCGGCGGCCCCGCACTGCTCTGGATGCTGGCCCTCTGCGGTTTTGCCACCAGCCAGCTCATGCTTTCTGACTACGTGCAACATTATGGTCTGCGCCGGTCCATGCGGGACAATGGCAAGCCCGAGCCTGTCGGTGACCGCCACAGCTGGAACGCACCGCACTGGTTCACGTCCGGCCTGATGTTGAATGCCCCCCGGCATTCCGATCATCACGCCCATCCCGCGCGCCCCTACCCCGCCTTGCGCCTCGACGCCGACATGCCGACCCTGCCCCGGTCCCTGCCGGTCATGGGCGCGCTCGCGCTATTCCCATCGGCATGGCGGCGCGTCATGGATCCGCGGGTGCGCGCTGTTCAGTGCACATGACGGTCAAGTGACTGGCGCAATGCACCGCAGTTTGTCAGGGTTGGACAGATGAAATACGCATTCGCCCTTTTGCTTCTTGCGACGCCCGCCTTGGCCGAGAATCCGATGACCGGCGCCGAGTTCGAGGCATATGCAAAGGGCCGGACCCTGACGTTTTCCAGCCAAAGTGGACCCTACGGAGTTGAACGCTACCTGCCCGGGCGCCGTGTGATCTGGTCCTTTCTCGACGACGAATGCCAGGAAGGCGCCTGGTACGAAGAGGAGATCGCGGGCGATCCGGCGATCTGTTTTCTCTACGACTTCGACCCTGAGCCGAAATGCTGGGCCATGTATCTTGACGGTGAGAGACTGCGCGCCGAGTACCTCAATCAACCCGGCACCTCCATCCTCTACGAAGCGCTGGAGGGAGAAGAGGCCCTGATCTGCGGTTTCGGCGTCTAGATCAGAACAGGCTGCCCTGATCCGGTTCGGGCTTGGCGGATTTGCGTTTCGTTGTCTTCGTTGGGCCGCCCACCGGGAGAGTTCCATCAGCAAACTCGATCTCGAGACTGGCGGCCCTACCCGCCGCCGCCGCTGTGGTCAGCACATCGCCATCCCCCCGCACGACCGCATATCCCCGTTCAAGCGTCGCGCGGTAACTGAGTGTCTCGTTGAGCCGCGCCGCCGCGCGCAGACGATCCCAACGCGCGGCCACGAGACGTTCCATCGCGGGGGCGAGGCGCCCGGACAATCGCTCCAGCGCCGCCCGTTCGTTGGCAACCCGACCCATCAGGGTCTGCGGTCGCAAGCCACCAGCAATCCGCGCCAGTTCTGCCCCCCTGCGCGTCACCACGGAAGTCAGGGCACGCGGCAACGCCTCCGCCTGCGCGTCAAGCCGTTGTTCGGCCTCTCGCAGCAGGCTTTCGGGCCGCGGCAACGCCCGCGCGACGTCTGCCAGCCGTTGCCGTCGCCGGTCCTGTCCGCGGGCCACCCCCTGCGAAAGCCGCGCGCCCTGTGCTTCGATCCACGCCAGCAATTCCAGTCGGACCGGCACCGCCATCTCGGCCGCCGCCGTCGGCGTGGGGGCGCGTCTGTCCGCAGCAAAGTCGATCAATGTCGTGTCGGTCTCGTGCCCCACGGCCGAGATCAGGGGGACTTCTGAATGCGCTGCGGCGCGCACCACAATCTCCTCGTTGAAGCCCCAGAGGTCCTCCACCGAGCCGCCCCCCCGGGCAACGATGATCAGATCGGGCCGTGGCAGGGACCCTCCCGGCATCAATTCGTTGAACCCGGCAATTGCGCGCGCCACCTCCGGCGCCGAGGCCGCGCCCTGCACGGCGACCGGCCAGACAAGAACCTTGCGGGGAAACCGGTCTCTCAAGCGGTGCAGGATATCCCGGATGACGGCTCCTTGAGGCGATGTCACAACCCCAATGATTTCCGGGAGATAGGGCAATGGAGTCTTTCGACCCTCGTCAAACAGGCCCTCCGCCGCAAGCGCCTTGCGCCGCTTTTCCAGCATGGCCATGAGCGCGCCTTCACCCGCCACGGCGATTTCGTCGACGTTGAGATTGTACTTTGACTGCTGGCCAAAGGCCGAAAGCCGCCCGGTCACGATGACCTCCAGACCTTCCTCCGGCAGGACTAACAGGCCACTCACCTGTCCCTTCCAGGTGGTGCAGGCGAGCACGCTGCGGTCGTCCTTGATATCGTAGTAGAGATGCCCGGACTTTGCGCGGAAGACCCGACCGACTTCACCGCGAACCCGAACGCGCCCGAACCGGTCCTCCAACGTGCGCTTCACGGCGCCCGAGATTTCGCTGACGGAGTATTCCGGCGTGTTCCGCCCCAGCGCGTCGTCGTCAATCAGGTCCATGCCCTTGTACCCCCTTTCCGCCGACCCTAGACAGGCGGCAGACAAAGGAAAAGCCGATGAACATCCTGATCCTCGGCAGCGGCGGTCGCGAACACGCCCTCGCCTGGGCCGTGAAACAAAACCCGAAATGCGACCGGCTGATCGTGGCCCCGGGCAACGCCGGGACGGCCGGGATTGCGTGGAACGCAGGCATCGACATCAACGACGGCGACGCCGTGGCGGAATTTGCCGCCGAGAATGGCGTCGATTTTGTCATCATCGGTCCCGAGGCGCCCCTTGTCGCCGGCGTCGCTGATCGCCTCCGCGATGCCGGTCTTTCAGTTTTCGGACCTTCCGGGGCCGCAGCGCAGCTCGAAGCGTCAAAGTCTTTCACAAAGGAGATCTGCGCGGCAGTCGACGCCCCCACCGCTGCCTACGCCCGCTTCACCGACCTTGACCCGGCTCTGGCATACATTGATCAGCGGGGCGCCCCCATCGTGATCAAGGCCGATGGGCTCGCTGCCGGCAAGGGGGTCATTGTCGCGGACGATATCGGCACTGCTCGCGCTGCCGTGACCGACATTCTCGGGGGCCAGTTCGGCGCGGCTGGCGCCTCGGTCGTGATCGAAGACTTCATGACCGGTGAAGAGGCCTCCTTCTTCTGTCTCGTTTCCGGCGACACAGTTTTGCCAATCGGCACCGCACAGGATCACAAACGCGCCTTCGACGGCGATGAGGGCCCCAATACCGGCGGCATGGGTGCCTACTCTCCCGCGCCCATTCTGACCGACGCGGTCGCAGAGCAAGCCCTGACGGAGATCATCCGGCCCACCATGGCCGAAATGGCCCGGCGCGGAGCCCCGTACCAGGGCGTGCTTTATGCGGGCCTCATGATCGAGAACGGTCAGGCCCGACTTGTCGAGTATAACTGCCGCTTTGGCGACCCCGAAACCCAGCCCCTGATGATGCGCCTCGGCGCGCAGGCTCT
>CAYMMT010000027.1:15445-24070 GCA_964391555.1 uncultured Rhodobacterales bacterium | reverse complement strand
CTTCGCTGCGACGCAGCCATTTGCCCCACATGTTGCCTTCCCAGCCCGGCCCGACGAGCCGCACGGGATAGCCCTGTTCCCGCCGCAACGCCTCTCCGTTCATCCTGAATGCGACGAGGCAGTCATCGAGCGCCTTCTCGATCGGTATTGACCGGGTCATGGCGGAGGCGTCGGCACCTTCGGGCAGGATCCACCTGGCGGTGGTCTTGAGCCCCGCCTCTTCGAGGATCAGCCGAAGCGGCACCCCTGTATACATGACGTTGTGGATCATGCCGTGGGTGTATTGGCAGCCATTGAGCTGCGCGCCGGCCCATTCCATGCCGGTATTCGCAGCGCATTCGAGGAAGTAGATGTGGTTTTCGCGCGGAAAGCGCATCAGATCTTCCATCGTGAACACCAACTCGGTGTCCACCAGCCCGTTGACCATCAGCCTGTGTTCCGCCGGATCGACCTCGGCAATGCCGGCATGATGGCGCTCAAAGCAGACACCGTTGGGCGTGATGATCCCGTCCAGTTCGTGCAACGGCGTGAAGTTGATCGAGGACACCCGGTCCGCAGTCAGCCATTCCACGGTACGGCGCACCACATGGGCCTCGTGTTCGGAGGGCATACCGTAGGGATAGACGTCCACGCCTTCGCCGAGGTTCCGCATCCACGGTTGCAATTCGGTGATCGCCGGGTCGGGGGCCCCTTGCGCATGCGCCTTCGCGGCGACCGCAGCGACCGGAGCAGCCGCCGCCCCGCGCAGGAACGCCCGGCGGGAGGGTTTCATCCCCTTGAGTTTTGCAAGATCGCCCATGCATTCTCTCCTTGTATTCTCAGGCTCCGAGGACGCTGACGCTGGTATTCTCGGGAAGGCTGACCGTGCCGAGTTCCCGGATATGCGTCTCCACCACGTCCCAGATCTGCGGCCCCTCGGTGCCTTCGTTCACGCTGGCCCAGCCAGCCACGACGTAGCTGCGAGCGGGGTCGATCGCCTCGCCCGTGGCCAGAAGGGTCATGTCGGAAATGCGCGCGCCCTGGGGTTTTGTGATGTCGATCGCGTAGCCCAGCCCCCCGGTCCGGACCATGTCGCCGCCCTGCTGATAGAAGGGATCGGGGTTGAACAGATTGTCGGCCACGTCCTCGATGACGACTTTCAGGAATTCACCTGTCATTTCCGTACGGTAGGCCGCGCCGTAGGTCATGGACGTGACGTTCCAGATATCCTCTCGCGTGATGTCCGAGCCGGCGGGCAACGACGGACCCCAGCGCACGCCGGGGCTGAGCGCGATCTCCGCGTCCCGCTGGCTCAAAAGCGCGTCGCAGATCAGGTCATCCCATGAGCCGTTGAAATTGCCGCGCCGGTATAACGTGGTGTCTGTGGTCCCGATGACTTCCGACAAGGCGTCCGCAAAGGGTGCGCGCTCCGCATCGATCAGCGCGGCGACATCCGGGTCCGGGGTGATGACGTCCGAAAAGATCGGGATCAGCTTGTGCTTCAGCCCCATCATGCGTCCATCGCGAACATCCACATCGACACGGCTGACGAACTTGCCGTTAGAGCCGGACGCGATGACATAGGTGTCTCCGATCAGAACCGGTTCCGGCAGGGCGTCGTGGGTATGGCCCGACAGGATCACGTCGATGCCGGACACCACGCCCGCCATCTTCTTGTCGACGTCAAAGCCATTGTGGCTGAGGCAGACGACAAGCTCCGCTCCCTGCCCGCGCACCTCGTCGACCATCTCCTGCATGCGCTCGTCCCGGATCCCGAAGGAGAAGTCGGGGAACATCCAGCCCGGATTTGCGATAGGCATGTAGGGGAAAGCCTGACCAATGACGGCGATCTTGACGCCGCCCCGATCAAAGAACCTGTAGGGCTCGAAATCCTCGCTGGGCTCGTCCCATTCCGCATCAAAGATGTTCTGCCCAAGCGCCGCGAACGGCAGGCTCCCGACAATATCGCGCACCCGGTCCTGGCCCAGCGTGAATTCCCAATGGAACGTCATCGCGTCCGGCTTGAGGGCGTTCATGACATTGACGACGTCCTGTCCCGCGGTCTGATAGCAGGTGTAAGAGCCATGCCAGGTGTCACCGCCGTCGAGGAACAGCGCATCGGGCCGATCGGCGCGGATCGCGTTCACGACTGTCGCCACCCGGTCGAGGCCGCCCATCTTGCCGTAGGTCCCTGCCAGTGCCGAGAAGTCGTTGTGAGTCAACGCATAATGTGCCGCGCTTCCGTCTTCGATTCCATATGCCCGGCGGAAGTCGGCGCCGGTGAGATGGGGCATCTGGCCCTTGTTGACACCTACACCAAGATTGATTTCCGGCTCCCGAAAGAAGACCGGCTTCAACTGGCCATGCAGGTCGGTGAGGTGGATCAGGGAAACGTTGCCGAAGGTGTCAAACCCCAGCAGATCGTCTTGTGTCAGCCGTTGCTGCGCCGCCAAACGCGCCCAATTGCCAAAACCGTTGGCCCCGTAAAGAGCCGCCGCGGCCATGGAGGCTTGCAGGAAATCTCGGCGCGAAATCATGGATCTTGCCTTTTCTCCGGGGACGCGGTGCGTCGTCTCGCCACACATATGCGTCTCTTTGAATGTTTACGGCCCGAAAAAACCCGCGCCAGTTTCCCGGCGCGGGCTTTGGGAGGTCAGTTGCGAACCGACGGTCCTTCGACAGACAGCCCGTTGCCGCGCGACGCCAGGTAGAGTTCAAGCGCCACGAATTCCGGGGAGCCGACCGAATAGGTCTCGGCACGCGTGTCCCGAACACATCCACGGAACCGGGAATGCACCGCGTTCAGGCGCCCATTTTTCAAACGATAGACCGGAAAGCCGTTGATCTGGCCCTGCGACAGGTGGTCGGCCCGGATCATGTTGTCGTAATTGTCTTCGTGACAATTGGCGCAACTCAGCTCCAGCTGACCGGTCCTGGTGTAGTAGAGTTCGCGCCCCATTTCCCAGGTTTCCGCCGCCGGTCCGTCAATGGCGACGTTGACCGGCATGCCTCGACTGACCGAGGCGATCAGCGCGGTCAGGTTGACCATGTCGCTGCCGGTGTACTTCAGGGGCTCGGCCCCCATCCGCTCGGTCACGCATTCGTTGATCTGCATCTCGAGCGTCTGGACCTCGCCACGCTCTTCGTCCCACTTGGGATAGACCGCCCGGACACCGCGCAGGCTCTCGGCGTCCTCATGGCAGTCGGCGCAGCTTTCGCCATTGGCCCCCATGGCGGTGTCAAAAAACTCCTGCCCCTGATCGACACCGATAAAACCCGGATTGTCGAAATCATCCATCTGAAGCGCCTGCGTTTCGGAGCTGCGGTAGGTCCAACCGGAGTAGATCGTACGCAGGTTGGGGACGTGATCGGGTGCCGCGGCCCGCACGGTGATCTCGATTTCGCCATTCACGACGAGATCGGCATCCTGGTCTGCGGTCGCGACCTGAGCCAGACCCAGCAGGGTCAAGGCGCAAACCGCTGATTTCAGGACCGTCTTTCTCATTCTCGGGTCTCCTCCCAGTTCCCTTTTCCGGCGAGCTTTCGCGGCTCAGCCGATCGTGATGTCCTTGGTTTCGGTGTAGACGGAGCCGTCATCGTCGTACCAGGTGAACGTGAAGGTCCCGGCCTCGGGCACCACGCTCTGGAACTCGAAAAACGGGTTCGTGGAGATCGCGGGTTCAAGCTTGACGTCGAGGACGTTCTGGCCGTTGAAGTCCACGACGAAGCGGTTGATGATCGAGCGTGGGATCGGGTTGCCGTCGCTGTCCTTGCGCTGGCCGCTCTCCATGGGATGCGAAATCAGTGTCTTGATGGTGATGATCTCGCCAGCCGCCGCCGAACGGGGAACGCGGACGCGGGGGGTCACATTTTCTGCCATATCCTTGGTCTCCTGTTCGAGAGGTCAGCCGCCGCAGCCGCCAATGGTCACTTTGACTTCCTGGGACGCCTGCACGAACGAACCATCGGGCATGGCCGCCACGGCGATCACGTTCTGAGTTCCGGCAAGGCGCATCCGCGTGGAGGCGAACTGATCGCCGGCCAGCGGTCCGAAGGTGAAGGTCGCCACACTGGGCGTCGGGTTCCCGGCCGCGAAGATGGCGATGGCCAGGGCACCGGGCGCGCTCACTTCGACCGGTACGGTGTTGCCGTTCTCGGCGATCTCGGGCGCGGTCAGCGTGATGCCGCCCTCTCCGGTCGCCGCGCCACCGGTAAACTCTGCAATCGCGTCTTCGACGGCGGCAACGGCCTGTCGTGGCAGGATCGAGGCCGCGACGGCACCGAAGCCCAGCACGGCCAGGGTTTCTCTGCGGGTCAGTTTCATATCGGTCTCCTCGGGTCATCCCCGGGACCAGCCGGGGCGCGTGAGTGGTGAAGTGGGATCAGTCGTATTGCAGCGTCATGAGGAAGGCGACGACGTCCTCGACCTCCTGGGCGGTCAGGATCGGGTCGGTGGTCTCCGCGGCCTTGCCGGTGTAGGCGTTGCCCAGCCGGATGTAGCCTTCGTTCTTGTAGAAGGCCGGCATGATGGTGCCCTCGTAGGTCATCTTCGCATTCGCGACGATGCCCCGGAGCTCGGCCTCTCCCCAGCGTTCGGACACGCCGTCCAGAGACGGGCCAACCTCTCCATGGAACGGGTAGTCATCCAGCGCCGTGACCTGGTGACAGGCGATGCAGTTGCCTTTGCCACGGTTGACCATCACGTTCAGGCCGTTTTCGGGATCGCCCGCGACGCCGGTCAGGGACGTAGCGATTTCGCCGTATTCGCCGTATGTGACGTCAGACGGCAACGGGGTCTCCGCGATGGCGAAGGACGCCAGCCCAAGGACGCTCACTGCAATGGGTAGACTGCGCTTCATGGTTCCTCCCTCAAGACCTGATCGCATCGAATGCATGACTTCGGCATACCGTAGACCACCGGAACACATTCACGCAATATCAAATTCGAGTATTTGAATGTTCATTGATTTTCCGGCTTGAGATCAGGGAGTTAGACTCCCTAATTCTCACCTTCCGCCTCGCGGCGCTCGCTAATCATGCGCGCGTGATAGCGCTGAAAATCCTCACCGCCCTCAATGAGATAACGTTCCTCGTTGACCCAAACGAGCATGTCGAGCGTGGTTTGCGGTCCAAACGCGCCGGGCATGACGGCGACCGCGGCCTGGGGCGCCGTCATGCCCTCCGCCACCTCGTGCGGCATGAACATCATCGTCGGGGTGAACAGGATTCCCCACCTCCGCGCCATCTGCTTTTCGCTCAGAACCTCGCCGTCGAAATCGACAACCTCGAGATCCCCGTGGAGATTCAGACGAACGACGAAATAGTTCTCCATGATGTAGCTGTGGATCTCGGGTCGGGGAAAGATCACCTCGTGCATCTCCGTGCAGTAGATGCAGCCTCGCTGTTCGAAGATCACGAACATCCGCTTGCCCTCTGAATTGGCCTCGGCAAGGTCTTCTCGCAGGTCGAGAAAGGTCTCGCGGATCCACTCGGCCTTGTGCAATCCGTCGTCTCCGAGTTCGGCAGCGCCTGCTGGCAGCGCGGCGGCAAGCACCAGCAAGGTGGCGCGGATCAGATGTTTCATGTCGTCTTTCCCTTCTCTTGGTCCACGGCTCAGCCAAGCCGAGTGAAGCCCGGAAACGTCTCGATCATCCATTGTGCGATGACGTTGACGGAATTGGTTGCGATCAGGACCGCGAAGAGGACCAGCATCCCGCCCATGGCCTTCTCGACATGGCCCAGATAGCGACGATTGCGACCGATCCAGGCCAGAAACGGTCTGGCAAAAAACGCGGCGATGACAAACGGCAGGGTCATGGCGAGCCCGTAGACCAGCAGCAAGAGCCCGCCGCGCCAGAGCTCCCCCATGCCGGATGCGATAAACAGGATGGAGGCCAGCGCGGGGCCGACACAGGGCGTCCAGCCAAAGCCGAAGGCGAGCCCCATGAGGTACGCGCCCAGCATCGTCGACGCCTCTGCCGAGCTTTCAATCTTGGCTTCTCGGTAGAGGATCGGGATCCGGACAATGCCGAGGAAATGCAGACCAAAGAGGAACAACAGTCCCGCGGCGACATAGGACAACGGCTGGCTCCACTGTGCGAAGGCCTGTCCCAACGCAGTGGCCCCGAGGCCCAGAAGTACGAAAATCGTCGTTACTCCCAACGCAAAGGCCACCGACGACGCAATCAGCCGGCGCTGCGCACCGGGTGCGATGGCGTCGTCCCCGCGCAATTCCGCAATGGAAATCCCGGCCATGTAGCTGAGGTAGAACGGCACCATGGGCAGGACGCAGGGGGTGAAGAAGGACAAGAGTCCAGCAAACGCCGCCCCGAGGTAGGACATTTCAAGCATTCACGGTCTCGTTCCTTGATGAATTCACATATTCAGATTATGTTGATTGATAGAGTGTCGTCAATCGGGAGAGGGCCGATGTCGTTTCGACCAATCGCCGCATGTGCGGCTTTGCTGACCGTCCTTTGGGCAGGAGTGGTGGCGGCCGAAACACGTCTGGTGATGTTCGAAGAACCCGGCTGCGTTTACTGCGCCCAGTGGAAAGCAGAGGTGGGCGATGCTTATCACCTGACCGCCGAAGGCCGGGCCGCGCCGCTCATGACGATTTTCATGGCCGACCCCCTGCCCGACGGCCTGACGCTCGAACGGCCCGTGGTCTACAGCCCGACCTTTGTTCTCTCGATCGATGGAGCAGAAGTCGCCCGCCTCGAAGGCTATCCGGGTGAGGACTTCTTCTGGGGCCTTCTTGGCGCAATGCTCACCCAAAACGGTGTCGAGTGGGCCACAGGAAACGCCGATGGATAGGGCGACCGTTGACACCGGATGGGATCGCTCCAAATTGCTGACGACCTCCCAGCAAGGGCTTGGATCCATGTCCCCTCTTCCGGTCTTCGATGAAAACCTTTCAGACGACGACCTCAACAAGATGATGTCGAATGCCCGCAGGGCGTCAGACTTTCTCAAGGCGATCAGCCACGAGGGGCGCCTGATGATCCTGTGCCACCTGACGACCGGAGAGAAATCCGTCACGGAGCTTGAAGAACTTCTCTCCGCGCGCCAGGCCGCCGTCAGCCAACAGCTGTCCCGTCTGCGCCTTGAAGGACTCGTGCAGCCTCGACGCGACGGAAAGACGATCTACTACAGCCTGACCGACGATCGTCCGAAACAAATCATGGAGATCGTCTACGAGTTGTTCTGCCGCGACTAGGCACCACCGGGTTCAGGGAGGAGGAAGCCACCATGTTCGGGATACCCGGCGAAGATTTGTTTGTGGCCCTGATCGGGCTCGGGGGCGGTCTGCTGCTTGGACTGGCGGCGCGTCTCGGGCGCTTCTGCACGCTCGGCGCCATCGAAGACGCGCTCTATGGCGGGTCGGATTTGCGATTGCGGATGTGGGGCGTTGCGATCGGCGTGGCGGTGATCGGCAGCTTTCTCCTGATGGGAACAGACCTCCTGAACGCGGGTGAAACCGCCTATCTGACGCGGTTTTCCCTGCCGGCGTCCGTGATCGGCGGCCTCATCTTCGGCTATGGCATGGCGCTGGCGGGCAATTGCGGCTACGGCGCGCTTGCGCGGCTGGGCGGCGGGGACCTGCGCGCCTTCGTGATCGTGCTGGTCATGGGGGTCGCCGCCTATGTGACGCTCTCGGGTCCACTGGCTTATCTCCGCGTCGTTGCCTTCCCGATGGAGCCAGCGTCACAGACCACCGGGATCGCCCATGGCCTGTCGGGGGCAATCGGCCTCGCGGCTCCGGCGATCGGCATCGCGATCGGCCTCGCCATCCTCGCGGCCACGCTTGCCAAGCGCGCGTTCCGGGAAGAACGCGCCATGATCTTCTGGGGAACCGTTGTCGGGCTGGCCATCGTCGGCGGATGGGCAGGCACCCAGTGGGTCGCTTTTGAGAGCATGGGCGCTGTGCCGGTCGTGTCCCACACCTTTTCCGCGCCCGTGGGTGAAACGATCCTCTACGCCATGACTTCGTCCGGTGGCGGGCTGAGTTTCGGTGTCGGGTCGGTCGCGGGCGTCTGGGTCGGCGCCTTCATCGGGAGCCTGATCAAGGGCCATTTCCGGTGGGAAGCCTGCGAGGACCCGCGAGAACTGCGCCGACAGATCTTTGGCGCGGGACTGATGGGCGTCGGAGCGGTTACGGCAATGGGTTGTTCGATCGGACAGGGCCTCTCTGCCATGTCGCTCCTTGCGTGGTCGGCGCCGATCACCCTGGCGAGCATCGGGGTCGGGACGGCCTTCGGGCTGCGTCAATTGATCGTCGGTTTCAGGCCAGCGTAATAGGACCCCGACCTTCCAGGGTATCAGAGCCCCGCCGTGGCGGCGGCCCAGCGGCGGGAGTAGGCTTGCATGTCGTCCGGTGCGTGCCGAAGGGTTGCGTCGGCCTCGTCCGGCCAGTGGGTCGGTCTCGCCCCGGCGAGCATGGCGGCTCCGATACTGGTGCCGGTCGCGCCGCGGGCCGAGATGACAGGGCAACCTGTCGCCGCGCACAACATCTGGCGATACTCCAGGTTTCCGGAAAACGGACCTTCGACAACGACAGGCCCCCGGTGCCCGATCAAGTCCAGACACTTGGCCGTCATCAGGGCGAGATAGAAGCTGACCGCGACGGTCCGCGCGCCGGATCCG
>CAYMMT010000027.1:0-15345 GCA_964391555.1 uncultured Rhodobacterales bacterium | reverse complement strand
CGGGGTCAAGCGCCACGTCTCGCCCGCCCATCGACATCACGATGACCCATGTCCCTGTCGAAACGACCGAAAACGGGGCCTCCCGTCCAAGGATATGAGGCAGAAGCGACGCGTTCGAATCGTGGATACCACAGTAGACCGGGAGGTCGCCGGCAAGCCCCGTCTGGGCGGCCAGATCCGGCAGGATCGGTCCAAGGACGTCAAAGGACCGGCGCGCCGCGGCCATCTTGCCTGACAGACCGAGATGTCCCACGAGGGACGAATAGGACCTGTCGTAAGGCGCCCAGAGGTCGGTATGGCACCCGAGTGAGGACACGTCGCTTGCCGCGACCCCGGTCAGCCGGAAGCCCCAGTACTGGGGATATGTCATCACGCGATGCGTCCGCGCGGCAAGGCCCGGGTCCGTGTCGAACATCCAGAACAACTGGGCGCCAAGGTTCAGCCCCATGGGCAGACGCGGCGCCCCGGTCTCTTCGAAGCCCGGTCGGATGGCGTCATAGGCTGCCGCCGTCTGGTCTGGCCCGGTATGCTCGTAATCGAGGACCGGCGCGGCCAGATCTCCGTTGGCATCAAGCAGCACCCCCGATGCCCCATGGGTGGTCACGGAAATGGCCGAGATACCGTGGTCGCGATTGAATTGGCTCAGTCCGTCCAGCAGGAACGCCCAATGCCCATCGACGTCGAAATGCGGCCAGGGCGGACCTGGCAACACGGTATTGGGTCGCGTGATCACCGAGACTTCGGTCATCGACCGACTGTCGACCAGCGCCAGCTTGGCATTGGTCTTGCCGATATCGATGACCGCGACGTGGCCCGTGGTCATGGGACTTGGCCCGTGGTCATGGCATGTGGAAGACGGGCGTCAGCGGCACCGCCACCGGTTCGTTGTCGGGATTTGTCTCCATGATATCAGCCATATGCCGCCACCAACGTTGCATCACCTCGTGGCCCGGCAGGTCGTCCAACGTGTGATCGTCGGAGCGCCAGAGCACGCCGAACAGGATGCCTGTCTCTTCGTCAAGGTGGATCGAATAGTCGGAGACCCCCGCCTCCTTCAGCAGAGCCACAAGTTCCGGCCAGATGGCGTCATGGCGGCGCTTGTATTCGTCCTTGCAGTCGGGATTGAGCTGCATCTTGAAGGCGTATTTTTCCATCAACTCCTCCACATGGACCAAAGCCGCGGCAATGCGATCACCCCGATCAACAGGGCACCGATGACGATCGACATCACGATGCCGGGTACGTTGAGCAGCCCCAGACCAAATGTCACGAGTCCCATGACAAAGGCCGCGATGACCACGCCGGGGATCGATCCCGATCCGCCGAGGATATTGACTCCACCCAAAACGACCATGGTGACGATCTCGAGTTCCCAGCCAAAGGCGATTGACGGCCGGGTCGAGCCCAACCGCGAGGTCAGGCAAACCGCCGCCACCCCCGACATCAGGCCGGTCAACAGGAACAGGATGAACTTCACCCGACCCACCCGGATGCCGGAAAACAACGCCCCGGTCGCGTTGTTGCCGATGGCAAAGACAGCGCGGCCAAATGTGGTGAGGTGCAAGATCACGGTGTAAATGACTGCGATAACGGCAAAAAGCACGAACTCGAAGGAGATCACCCACCACACGTAGCCCTGACCGAAGAAGGCAAAGTCAGGCGGATAGCCCTTGTAGACCTGATCTCCCAGCACGATGAAGCTGATGCCGCGGAACAGGCTCATCGTGCCGATGGTGACCACGATCGACGGCAGCCCCAGCCCGGTCACCAGAACCCCATTCACCGCGCCGCAAATCAGCCCGACGGCAAGACCGATCAGCACCAGCCCCTCGGTTCCCACCCCCATTTGCACCGCAGCGCCCATGGCCGTCGAGGCCAGCGCGATGATCGCCGCGACGCTGAGGTCGATCTCACCCGAGATGATCAGGAGCGCCATGGCAAAGGCAATCATGGCCTTTTCCGTGAAGTTGAACGTCGCGTCGCTCAGGTTCCACGCGTTCAGGAAATAGGGCGAGGCAAAGGAGTTGGCGACAAAGATGCCGATTGCCACCAGCAACAACAGGCTCTCCCAGCTCTTCAGGCTGCGCTGCATCGGGCTTTGCAGGCGGTCGGGGATGCGCCTCGTGGTCATGTGGCATGTTCCGCGCGTTTGAGGATGATCCGTCCCGGGGACCGGTTGGCCTGTGCGTTGAGCACGACAGCGATGATGATCGCGCCGCCCGATATGGCCATCTGCCAGAATGGCGAGATATTCACGACCGGAAGCGCGTTGGCGACGATCCCGAGAAACAGCGCCCCCAGCAACGCCCCCGGCACCGTGCCGATGCCACCCATAATGGACACGCCTCCGATCACGCAGGCCGCCACCACGGTCAGTTCGAACCCACCCGCCACATCGACGTAGGCCACGGCAAACCGGGACACCCACAGATAACCCGTCAGCCCGGCCAACGCCCCGGAGATCGTGAAGGCCCAGAATTGCGTTCGGCCCACGTTGATCCCCGCATAGGTCGCGGCGTGCGGATTGCCCCCGGCGGCATAAAACGCCCGGCCCAGCGTGGTGCGGGTCATGATGACGCTGAACAGGACCACCACTGCGATTGCGATCCAGCTCAGGATCGGAAGGCCGAGCACATCCGTCCGCGGCACTGCCTTGAAGGCATCGGTCATCTCGTGGGCATTGACCCACTTGCCCTCTGTCAGAAGGAAGATGGTACCGCGAAAGATGGTCATGGTGCCCAGCGTCACGACGATGGGCGGGATAGCCAGTTTCCAGACGAGGATCCCGTTCAGCATGCCCAGACCCGCGCCGAAACCCGTCGCGACGATCACGATTGCGACAATCGGCATCCCTGGCGCAGCGATGTTGAGGAGCGCTACGATCATGCCCGTGAGCGCGAGGTTGGCCGCCACCGACAGGTCGATGCACTTGGTCAGGATCACGATCATCTGCCCGATCGCCAACAATATCAGGGGTGACGTATCGTTGAAGACGACCAGCAGGTTGCCCGGCGCCACGAAGGCCGGAAACCGCAGCGAGATCACCCCCAGCAACAGCCCGATGGCGACAAGAAGAAGCACCTCACGCGAGCCCGTCAGTCGCTTCATTCCGCAGCCTCCATGATCCCGGCAGCATGGCTGACGAGGGTTTCCGGCGTGAACGCGTCGCGGTCGAGTTCTGCAGCGATCCGACCCTCCCGCATGACGATGACACGGTCGGACATACCCATGATCTCGGGGATCTCCGAACTGACCATGATCACGGCCAGCCCGCGCGCCGCCAATTCGGCCATGAAGGCGTGGACCGCCGCCTTGGATCCGATGTCGATGCCCTTTGTTGGCTCGTCGAGGATGATGACCTTGGGTTGGGTGGCAAGCCACTTGGCGATGACCACCTTCTGCTGATTGCCCCCCGACAAAGTGCTCACAGGGGCATCGAGCGCCGATGCCCGCAGGTCCAGCCGTTCCGTATAGTCCCGAGCCAGCTTGAATTCCCGTGCGAGCTTGAGAAATCCATTGTGTGAGGTCTGGTCCAGGGACGGCAAGGTCACGTTCTGAAAGATCGGGAGCGCACCAATGGCTCCCTGCCGCCCGCGGTCCTCCGGGACATAGACGATCCCGTTGGCCACCGCGTCAGCCGGTGACTGGATCCTGACCTTGACCCCGTCGATCATCACCTCTCCCGCTGAGGGCCGCGTGATCCCGAACAGGGCCTGCATGAACTCCGATCTTCCCGCGCCCACAAGGCCGTAAAAGCCAAGGATTTCGCCACGTTTCAGGGTGAAGCTGATGTCGGAAAACTCGGTTGGATGCTCGTATCCGCGCACCTCCAGGGTTGCGTCTCCGGCAGTGTTTTTCCGGTCGGGAAAGATCTGGCTGACATCCCGGCCAACCATCATCTTGATCAGTTCGGGTTCGCTGACCTCCGCGATCGCGCCGTCGCCGGCCATCTCGCCATCGCGGTACACGGTATAGAAATCCGCGATCCGGAAGATCTCGTCGAACTTGTGGCTGATAAACAGGATCGCCTTCCCCTGGGCCTTCAATCCCTCGACCAGATCGTAGAGTTCTTCGATTTCCTTCTGGCTGAGCGCGGCGGTGGGCTCGTCCATGATCACTACCCTCGCATCGATGCTGAGGGCCCGCGCGATGGCGACCAGGTGCTTGTTCGCGGTACCAAGGTCCTTGAGTGTCGCGCCCGGGTCGATCCCCGCGCCGAGACCCGCGAGGATCTCCGTTGCCCGCGCGACCATCGCGCGGTTGTCGATCAGACCGAACCGGGTCTTGGGCGCATGACCGAGAAAGATGTTCTCGGCCACCGAAAGTTCATCGAACAACACCGTTTCCTGATGGATTGCGGTTACGCCCGCGACCTCGGCCGATTGCGGCGTGGGAAACAGGACCGGTCGACCGTCGATGCGGATTTCGCCCGCATCCGGTTGATGGATGCCGGTCAGCACCTTCACCACCGTCGACTTGCCCGCGCCGTTTTCGCCGACAAGCGCGGTCACTTTCCCCGGAACCAGAGCCAGAGAAACGTCCGACAGCGCCCTGACGCCGGGAAAGCTCTTGGTCACGCCCGACAAGGTCAGCACTGGATCAGCCACGCAAACCGCTCCTCGCCATTCTCTGGCTCATCAATATCCGGAAGTGGAATGTGGGGGGCGGTCGCACCTCCCCCCACGGGGCGGATCTTCACGTCGGATCCGCAATCAGAAGATCGACTTGAACTGGTCGATGTTCGAGCTGTCATAGGTGAACGGATCCGACATCGCGGCCGAGTTGGTGTCGTCCAGCGTGACGGAGCCCATCCGGCCCATTGGGATCTCCGCACCCGGCGCCGCTTCGGCGCCATTTGCGATGGCATAGGCCAACATGGCCGCCGAATAGCCAAGGTCGATCGGGTTCCAGATCGCGAAGCTTTCGGTCGCCCCGGAGTCGACGCAGCCCGCCATCTCGGACGGCAGGCCAAGCCCGGTCACATTGATCTCGCCGATCTTGCCGGCATCGGTCACGGCCTGGCAGGCGGCAAGGATGCCGACGGTCGTCGGCGCGATGATCGCCTTGAGATCGGGATGGGACGCCATCAGGCCCTGTGCCTCGCGGTAGGACTTGTCGGACAGGTCATCGCCATAGACCGTCGCGACGAGATCGACGCCAGCATAATTCGGCAACGCCTCTTCCGCGGCGGCAATCCATGCGTTCTGGTTGGTCGCCGTGGCCGACGCTGACAGGATCGCCACTTCACCGCCATCGGGCATGTGGTCGGCGGCCAGCTTGATGATCGTGTTGCCGATCAACTCGGTCGACGACGGGTTGAGGTGCATCTGGCGCCCCTCTTCGGCCACGCCGCTGTCCCAGCTGATCACGGTGATACCGCGTTGCATCGCCCGCTGCAGCGCCGGTGCAACTGCGTCGGGGTCGTTGGCCGAAATCGCGATGGCATCGACGCCCTGCGCGATCAGGCTGTTGATGACCTCGATCTGGCCTTCGGCGGTGGTGTCCGTGGGCCCGGTATAGATGATCTCGACCCCGCCCAGTTCGGCGGCGGCCTCTTCGGCGCCTTCGGCGGCGGCTTCGAAGAAGCCGATCCCGAGCGCCTTGACCACCAGCGCGATGCGCATGTCGTCCTGCGCCATCGCGGTGGTGCCCATCATGCTTGCCGTCAGGCCAAGCCCCGCAACGAGTGATGTGAAAGTGCGACGTTTCATGTTTCTTCCTCCCTGGAATGTCACGTTCACTTGGTATGAGGGGTCAAGAGGCCGCCTCGTCTTCGGCCTGTCCGGTGCCCGACGAGGCAACGATCAGGGTAATTTCGGCGGACTCCAGCATCTTGGCGGTCTGGTCGGTCAAGCCGTCATCGGTAATCACCGTGTCGATCCGGGTCAGCGGGCACAGGACCAGACTGGAGCGCTGCTCGAACTTGGAACTGTCGACCAGCACGACCAGCTCATCCGCCTGCCCGATCAGCTTCTGCTCTGCCTGGATCAGCAGCGGATCCGCTTCCATGAGCCCCAACGGGCCAATACCTTGCGCGCCCATGAACATCCGCCGGGCATAGAAGTTGCGTGTCACATCGTTTTCGAATGGCGACAGGATGATATTCTGTTCACGGTAGATCGCCCCGCCCGACAGCATGATCGTATTCTTGGAATGCTTCAGCAGATGCTCGGCGATGGGAAAACTGTTGGTAAAGACCTGGCAGCGCCGCGACGCCAGCGGATGCACCATCTGGAATGTCGTCGTGCCCCCATTGATGATGATCGGGTCGCCGTCCTCACAGAGGTTCACGGCCGCCCGGGCAATGGCCTGCTTTTCGCGGATGCGCAGTGTTTCGTTGACAGCGAACGGCCTCCCGGCCAGCCCGACGAATTGCGGCGGCGCAATGGCCTCCGCCCCGCCCCGAACCCGGCGCAGCTTCTTCTGCATGTGCAACGTGGCAATGTCGCGGCGGATGGTGGCCTCGGACACGCCGGTCAGCCCGCACAGGTCCACGACGGTCACCACGGGCCGGTCCTCGACGGCTGACAGAATGATCCGGTGGCGCTCGGTTTCGTGCATTCCATCCTCCCATTGCCAGCCGAGGGTGTGGAGATTCGTGTCTTCTGTCAATCATTTTCAATCATATTCAATCATTCTGCGTCGCAGCATGATTGATTTTGCTTGTTTATGATTGACATTTTGACACACGATGATCAGCCTCCGCTCGGAGGCAAAGGCATTCGAACCTGCGCCACCGGGGAGAATGACATGTTGAAAACCGCCGGAAATCAGCCACTTGAAAACCGCTGGTCAGAGACAGACGCCGATGACAAATCCGAATCGGAGTTGCTTCTCTATCGCTCCAACATCCTAGGGGCGGACAAGCGCGTCACGAACTACGGCGGCGGCAATACGTCTGCAAAGGTGATGGAAATCGACCCCCTGACCGGCGACGAGGTCGAGGTACTTTGGGTCAAGGGGTCCGGTGGGGATATCGGCTCCATGGCGCTCGACGGGTTCGCCACGCTCTACATGGACAAACTCCACGCGCTGAAGGGGCTCTTCCGTGGCCCGGAGCACGAGGACGAAATGGTTGGCTACCTGCCCCACTGCACGTTTCGTCTGAACCCGCGCGCGGCCTCGATCGATACGCCGCTGCATGCCTATGTGCCCCGCAAACATGTGGACCACGTGCACGCCGACGCCATCATCGCGATAGCGGCCTCCGAAAACTCCAAGGACCTGACGCAAGAGATTTTCGGCGACCGGATTGGTTGGCTGCCATGGAAACGTCCGGGGTATGAACTGGGCCTTTGGCTCGAAGCGTTTTGCCTCGAGAACCCCGATGCCGACGGCGTTGTCCTCGAAAGTCACGGCCTCTTCACATGGGCCGACACCGCCAGGGCGTGCTACGATACCACCATCGAGGTCATCAACATCGCGACCGATTGGTTGGGGAAGCGCATGGCCAATCTGCCGGCTTTCGGCGGCGCCGCACATGACAGCCTGCCCCCGGACGAGCGCCGCGCCGTGGCCGCGCGGCTGATGCCGGCGATCCGAGGTTTCGTCAGTGGCAACCAGCACATGGTCGGCCACTTCAACGACAGCGCGGCGGTGCTGGAGTTCGTGAACGCGAAGGGGATGGCCCCGCTCGCCGCGCTCGGCACCTCCTGCCCTGACCATTTTCTGCGGACCAAGATCCGGCCACTCGTGGTGGATTTCGAACCGGCACGGGGCAATATCGACGACGTTCTGGCAGGACTGCCCGACCAGATCGCTGCCTACCGCGACGATTACGCGGCCTATTACGAGCGGTGCAAACGCCCCGATTCCCCGGCGATCCGTGACCCCAATGCCGTGGTCTACCTGGTCCCCGGCGTCGGAATGATCACCTTCGCAAAGGACAAGGCAACTGCCCGGATCAGCGGCGAGTTCTATGTCAACGCCGTCAACGTGATGCGCGGCGCGTCGGCAGTGAGCCAATATTGCGGCCTGCCGGAGCAGGAAGCCTTTGACATCGAGTACT
Organism: uncultured Rhodobacterales bacterium; assembly: GCA_964391555.1. Taxonomy (GTDB): domain Bacteria; phylum Pseudomonadota; class Alphaproteobacteria; order Rhodobacterales; family Rhodobacteraceae; genus JAMWZF01. The sequence continues at coordinate 7,337 of CAYMMT010000027.1, read as the reverse complement.
GGCTTCTGGAAGAGGCCAAGTTGCAGCGAATGCCACAGCCCAAATCCCTGGCCGGCCGGATTGCGCTGGTCACCGGCGGCGCCGGCGGGATCGGGCTTGCGACGGCGGACCGCTACCTGTCCGAAGGGGCCTGCGTGGTTCTGGCCGACATCGACCCCGAAACGCTCGCCAGCGCGCAAGACCGCCTTGTCCGACGCTACGGGCCGGACATGGTTCGGAGCCTCCTCATGGATGTTACCGACGAAGAAACGATTGCCGATGCCTTCGCCGACACGGCGGTAGAGTTCGGCGGCATCGACATCCTTGTCTCCAACGCCGGTATCGCGTCCTCCGCTCCGGTCGAAGAAACCAGCCTCGCGCTTTGGAACCGCAACATGGACATCCTGTCGACCGGTTATTTTCTGGTGAGCCGGGAGGCCTTCAAACTGCTCCGCCGACAGGACATGGGGGGGGCGGTTGTCTTTGTCGGCTCCAAGAACGCGCTGGCCGCCTCGCCCAACGCCGCCGCTTACTGCACCGCCAAGGCGTCCGAACTTCACCTTGCCCGGTGCCTCGCACTGGAGGGCGCAGAGGCGGGCATTCGGGTCAACGTTGTCAACCCCGACGCGGTTCTGCGCGGCTCGAAGATCTGGGAAGGCGAGTGGCTGGAACAACGGGCCTCGACCTATGGCCTCGACAAGGAAGGACTGGAAGCGATGTACCGAGACCGGTCAATGCTCAAACGCTCGGTGCTACCCGAAGACATTGCCGAAGCCTGCTATTTCTTCGCCGCCGACACCTCGGCCAAATCCACGGGCAACATCCTCAACGTGGACGCGGGCAACGTCCAGGCATTCACGCGATAGGAGGCCAGGCCAATGACATACGACAGCGCAAGGGCCCGGTTCGCGGATTGGGGCGTCGATACCGAGGCGGCCATCGACCGCCTCTCGTCCATCCCGATCTCCGTGCATTGCTGGCAAGGCGATGACGTGGTGGGATTCGAAGCCAGAACCGGCACCTCGGGCGGCGGCATTCAGGCCACTGGCAACCACCCCGGTCGCGCCCGGACGCCCGAGGAATTGCGTGCCGATCTTGAGTTTGCCTATGCCCAGATTCCCGGGACGCACCGGCTGAACCTCCACGCGATGTACCTCGATACCGACGAAGCGCCCGACCGTGACACGATCGAGTACCGCCATTTCCTGCCGTGGGTGGATTGGGCGCGGGATCTTGGCATCGGCCTCGATTTCAACCCGACGTTCTTTGCCCACGCGAAGGCGGACGACAACCTGACCCTGTCGCATCCCGACACGGGCATCCGCGACTTCTGGATCGAACATGGCAAGCGCACCCGGGACATCGCTGCCGAGATCGGCGCGGCACTCGGGTCATCGGCGGTCAACAACATCTGGGTTCCGGACGGCTACAAGGACACGCCCGTCGACCGGATGGCAGCCCGGGTCCGGCTCGAAGCGGCCCTCGACGACATGTTGGCCACGGCCCACGATCCGTCGCAAATGGTCGATGCCGTGGAAAGCAAACTTTTCGGCATCGGGGTCGAGGCCTGCACGGTGGGAAGCCACGAATTCTACCTCGGCTATGCGATCCGCAAGGGCACGCTGCTTTGCCTTGATATGGGACATTTCCACCCGACCGAGAACATCGCCGACAAGCTGTCTGCCGTCGCCTTGTCCGTGCAGGAAATCCTTCTGCATGTGTCGCGGCCCATGCGGTGGGACAGCGACCATGTCATCCTGCAAAGCGACGAAATTCTGCAGATGGCGCAAGAGCTTGTCTTCGCGGATCTTCTGGACCGAACGCGCATCGGCCTCGATTTCTTCGATGCCACGATCAGCCGGACCGCGGCCTGGGTGATCGGGACACGGAACATGCAAAAGGCGCTGCTCCGGGCGCTCCTGATGCCTCGCGCGCGCCTCGCCGCGGCAGAGACCGCGCTCGATTTCACGGCGCGGTTTGTCCTGACCGAGGAACTCAAGGACCTGCCGTTTGCCGCGGTCTGGGAAGAGGCCTGCGCCCGCGCGGACTGTCCGACAGGCCAGTCCCTGATCCGGACGCTGGACGGGTACCAGGCCCGCGTTGCCGGTCGGGGCTGATAGCCGTCCGACCCTCGCGCATCGGGTCAGCTTTGCCGCGCCGCACTGGCCAGCCAGAGCAATCGGCGGCGGACCCCTATCTACTCTGCTGCACGCGCATGAATCTTGGCGCCTTTTACGGACGATTCATCATCGGGTGCTACGGCTGGATGGCACCGGAGGCTGACCTTGTGAAATATCGCGCAGACAGACGGCTGACAGATCGCGAAATCACGCTGCATTCAGACGGCAGCGCGCGACAGGTTACCCTGCGGGATGTGAGCGTTACGGGAATGAAAGCCCGCACATCAACCCCGTTCGAGGTCGGCATGACGGTCTACGTCATGCTGGCGAGCAAGGAACGCTCGGCCACCGTGGTTTGGAGCCGCGGCGTCTATGTCGGGTTCGAGTTCGATACGCCGCTGACACCGGCAGAACTGGCCGGGATCCATCGCCCCGAAGGCATCTCCCAGGCGTCCCGCCAAAGGTGGCCCGCTCCCGGCCGCGTCCACGGGTTCCGGGAACTGAACTAGGCCGGGCTCCTCTCTGCGGGACCTGCCAGAGTGCCGGCACGCCCGATATCAATACTGGTTCATCGTAGATGCACGCTCCAACTGGGCGCCTGGCCTCAGGAGACTCCGGCCAAGGCAGGGCGTGTCTTGCCCCATTGCCGGGGCGACTGCCCATACATGTTCCTGAATTCGCGGCTGAATTGGGACGGGCTCGCATAGCCTGCGTTTCTTGCCGCTTCGCCGACCGTCCCGCCTGCCGCAATTTGCATCGCCGCTTCATTGAGCCGCATCGCCTTAACGAACTGCATCGGCGCCATCGCCGTTGCGGTCTTGAACTTGCGGTGAAAGGCCGCCCGGCTCATCCCCGCGAGCTTGGACAGATCGTCGATCGTGATCGCCTCGCCGAGGTGCGACGACATGTACGCAATGGACCGGGCGACAGCATTGCCTGCACCAAATGCCTGTTTCGCGGAGGCGCCCGCGTCTCCGTTCAAGACGGCATACAACACCTCCCGCAAACGACCTTCTCCAAGGATCGCGGTGTCTGACTGGCTGGACCCCAGGTTCAGCACCCGCAATAGAGCGTCTGCGAAAGCGTCATCCCACCGGGCAAGGCAGATGCCATGTGTGCCCGGCTCTTCCATCGTCCCTGGCGGCCAACGACCGGTGCTCTGCATTTCCATGGTCAGGCCGGTCATCACCCGACGGTCGAGGGAAATGAGAACGCCATAGAGCGGGTTTTCGGGCGATGCTGCCGGCGTCCCGGCCTTTAGCGGCATCGTCATCGGACAACACAGGTACCGTTCGTTACCATAGACATGACGGCGCCCATCAGAAACCACTTCCTTGGAGCCGCTCACAATGGCCACGACACAGGGCGCGTAAACGGTTGGTGCACATGGGATCGGCTCCGTCGACCGGAACAGTTGGACGCCCTCAATACCGGTTTCCGTCAGCCCATCCTCTCTGGCCCGGTCCGCAATGAGTCGCTTGATCTGTTCTTTGCTCATATCGAAAACCTAGTCCGAAAAGGACCATCAGCAACCATCTTGGCATAATCAGGCAATTATTTGAGACATCGTGACCTACTTTTTCCCGTTCGTGGGATATAGGTGCAAATCCGAAATCACCCGGTCGCCGATCGCAGCGACACCCTCAGGAGGACTCGGATGCCCGACACAACTTTCGGACCCAATGGTTGGACGCCCGACCGTCTGGCCGACCTTGGAAGCAAAACGTTTCTGATCACCGGCGCGAATGCGGGGGTCGGTTTTCAGGCCGCGCGCACGCTGCTCCGAAAAGGGGCCAAGGTGGTGATGCTGAACCGCTCGATTGAAAAATCCCGGGCTGCGGTCGCGGAGTTGAAGTCCGAGTTCGGGGGTGCGTCCGAGGTGAGCTTTATCCGGTTGGACCTTGCCTCTCTGGCCAGCGTCCGCACGGCCGCTTCGGATATCTTGGCGGCCGTTCCCCGGATCGACGCCATTTTGTGCAACGCCGCGATTGCACAGGTCCCACGGCAAAAACTCACGGTCGATGGGCATGAGAGCATGTTGGCGACGAACCACTACGGGCATTTCCTATTGTGCGGACTGCTTTTCGATCGGATCGAGGCGTCCAAAGGTCGGATCGTGGTCGTCAGCAGCCTTGGCTACACCATGGGGATCAGGACCATCCAGTTCGACGACATGAACTGGGACGGAAACTACCACCAGAACAGGACCTACGCCCAGAGCAAGCTCGCGCAGATGATGTTTGCATACGAATTTCAGGATCGATTGGCCGAGTCCGGCAGGACGAACGTGTCGGTCTTTGTTTGCCATCCGGGTTCGTCCCGGACCTCGCTCATCAAGACGAGCGGCGGCCTGATGACGCGAATGCTGTTTGGACTGATGTCCTGGTCTCCCCTGGTGCAGTCGGCGGAGCGAGGGGCGTGGCCTGAAGTCATGTGCGCCACCGAAGATAGGTTGGAGCAGCGCGCGCTCTACGGCCCGACAGGACGGCTGCAATTCGTTGGTCCGGTTGGAACGGGAACGCTGCAACCCCACGCCTACGAAAAGGCGACCATGTCGAGACTCTGGTCCCTGTCCGAAGAAGTCACCGGGTTGAACTGGAGACTTTGAGTGAACCGGACCACCGCGTGCGATCCGGTTCTGCGGCGCCCGGTTTCGCCAGGCATCGACGGACCACCAATTGTGAAACGACGGTGATCCCGATCAAGCTGGCCGGCGGGCGATTGGAGGTCGAAATTCGGGCGTCTCTCGGCTAATTGATCTGCAGACCCCCAGCCGGCGCGGCATTTGCGGCCGTGACCGACGAACCCGCGGACGGACCGCGCGGAAGCATCGATACCCTGCTGTCATCGTTCGGCTCTTCAACAGCAACCTCCGTCGCTTGGATTCGATCACGGTCAACCACCAGGACCCGGCAACACCTTCTTTTCTTGGTCGCAAGAACAACGCGGCGCCGACCTTAAAGATTCGATTCTCCGTCTAGCCTTCGGTCTTCGCTACCCCCGTTTGCGGGAGAAACAGGCATCTGCCTCGTGCCTCATGATGCAATGGGAAACTCTTCATCGCCCGCTGCCAGCGCCTCGTCGCTTGCAGTCACCGTCTCCTCGCCCGGTGTCCCGTGCACCGGCAGTCGAAAACTGGCGATTTTTTCGGAAAGGTTCCGGGTCTCCTGGGCCAGGGAGGCTGTCTCTGCCGTCGTTTCCTCGAACCGGGCGGCGTTCTGCTGCGTCATGCTGTCAAGCTCGGTCGAGGCGGCGCTGATTTCGGCAATTGAATTCGCCTGGCTTTCCGCAAGGTCGGCAATGAATGCAATCTTGTCCGCCATTTCCCCGACACCATTCACGATGCGGTCGAGGCTCTCGCTGGCCTGGCTCGACGCTTCAACGCCTTTGTGAATGACCTTACCGCTCTTGGTGATGAGGCCACCTATCTCTGCCGCCGCGTTCGAGCATCGCCTGGCCAACGCGCGGACCTCCGACGCCACAACCGCAAAACCCTTGCCTGCATCGCCGGCTCGAGCCGCCTCCACACCTGCATTGAGCGCCAGCAGGTTGGTTTGGAAGGCGATGTCATCGATGACGCCAACCACTTTTGAAATGTCGTCAGAGGCATGACGGATCTTCTCCATCGCGTCCGCGCTTTCCCGCATGACGTTGGCTCCGTCGCTGGCGGTCCTGCGGGCGCGTTCCCCGATTTCATTGGCCTCGCGGGCGCCGCCAGCCGTCGCATTCACCGATGAGGTCAATTCGGTCAGCGCCGCGGTTGTCTGTTCCAGATTGGCCGCCGCCGACTCGGTCAGGCGAGATAGTTCGTCAGTTGAGGACGCGATGCTCAACACAGACTCCGCCACGGTGTCGCCCGTTTCATTGACGCTTTGCAACAGGGACCCCAGGCTCTCGACCGTGCGATTGAAGTGAGATCTCAACTCGTCGTAGTCGCCGTCGAATTCGAACTCGATCGGACTGCTCAAGTCACCGTCAGACAGCAGCTTCAGGTGCGTCCCGAGCGTGTCGATAACGGTATCCAGTTCTGCGACCCGGGCCGCCTCCGCCTCTTGCGCGGCCTGGTTCTCGGCCGTCAGGCGATCCCGTTCTATCAGACCATCGCGGAAGACCCGCAGCGCGGCAACCATTTGGCCGACTTCGCCGCGCTTGGCCGTCAGGCCATCGACCGCGTCAAGATCGCCGGCAGACAACCGCTCGGTCGCACGCGCGATCCGGGCAACCGGGCGTGCCACCGTGGTAATGGCGAGAACAAGCGTGGCGATCATCGCTCCGGCGGCCAGCAAGCCGAGGCCCGTGATGCGGGTTTCCGCAGCTGAGGTCGTTGCGGAGATCGTCCTGCTACCCTCAGACGTGCCTGCGACGGCGTCTGCGAGCGCGGCGTTTGCGGATTGAGTGATGCCGGCAACGGCCTGCGTTGCCGTTTCCGTGATTTCGACCGACCGCTGCGCAGCGGCCAATGCAAACGCCCGATCCGCGGCAATGCCGCTTTCCGCATCGGCAGCCGCCATCAACGGAGCAAGCGCGACCGCAACCTCGTTTCCAAAAGACGCCGCAAGCGTGTGCGCGCGTTCGGCGGCATCCCGGAATTCGGACTGCCTTACCGCCAAAATGTTCTGGTCAACCGCTACGGCGGCGCCAAGCGCGGCAATGATGGACGATCGGACCGCGTCGGACAACGCCGCAGCCTCGTTGATACGGCGCAGTTGAACATCAATGAGATCCCGGATCGCCCGTTCATTGGCCGACCGTGTATCATCGACGGCGATGAAGAGGTTGAACTCGATCTCGTCGGACGCCGTGGCGAGAGCGCGTTGCATGTCGCTGCTTGCCGAGAGGATTTCAGGGGAAAGGCCGCGCACAGCCTGATCCTGCATGGCCCGGCTGCCGACGTCGCGCAAGGCGGCAAGCGGTTCCTCCAGTGGCGCCAGAACCGGCGACCCGGATAGCTCGGAGGATATGTCTTCCAGAATTGCGTCGGCGGAAATGGCCAGGTCGAGCAGAATTGAACGAACAGAAGCATCGCGCGTCGACGTCAACGCGAGAGAGGCGCCGACAAGTGAATTGGCTGCGGCGCGCACCTCGAACACTGTTGTCAGTTGGGCGACATCGCCGGTCAAAAGCGCGTCGAGGGAGCTGCTGACACTCGAAATCGTTTCTTCGCCTCCAATCGTCATTTCGAAAAGCGCTGCATCCTGCACTTCGGCCACAATGGATTCGAACTGCGTAAGAAGCAGG
>CAYMMT010000026.1:18496-25588 GCA_964391555.1 uncultured Rhodobacterales bacterium | reverse complement strand
GACCCGCATCACGTCGTCATGCAGACGCATCAGGCGCTCCATTTCCTGCACCGCGGCGGCAGGTGCGTCGGTGCGCAGGAAGGCATAATGCCCCTTGCGGTTCTTGTTGATCTTGTAGGCCATGGTCTTCACGCCCCAGTATTCCTGGTCCACCAGCTTGCCACCGTTGTCGGCAAGGACGGTCCCGAAATGTTCGATGAGGCTTTCAGCCTGCGCGTTGGAAAGGTCCTGACGCGCAATAAACACATGCTCGTAGAGCGGCATGTCTACTCCAGTTCTGTCATCGGCGCATTTCATAGGGCAGGGCGTTGCGACCTTCCGCACCCAACCCACGAGAGACTGCGCAGTTCATATGCAATCGCGGAAGGACCACGGCCTTATACAGAAGGACATTCGGGGTTCAACCCCGCTCGGACCATAGCGGGTCAATGACCGGTGGCCGGCCCCATTTTTGCCTTCTTTCGCCCCTCAATCGCCACGAAGGCGCCGTTTGTCGGCCTCGCAGTGTCGTTAACCATGTTTTTACCAAACTGGTTGGGAGACAGCAGATGTCCTCGATGGATGCTCAGACAACGCAGCGTGGCACTCCTCTCAAACTCGAGGGTCCCCTTGCCCGCGTGTCCGTCACCGAGACATGGTGGGGATATGTGATCCGGAACGAACGCGAGATTTCCGGCGGTCGGCGCCTGTTGACCATTCTGGCGGGCCTGCTGGCGGTTGCCTTTGCGGTGTCGGGTGTCGCCCTTTGGATGGCGCCCACGTCTCTCCTGTCCGGAGATGTCCTGTTGATGAAGGCTGGTGGCTCGAGCCTGATGGCCCTGATCGCCGCGCTCTTCGCACGATTGGCGACTGAAGATCCCGTTGTGGAGATCCAGGTGGATTGCCGCCGTGCCGAACTGAGAGAGGTATCGCGACGCGCGGGCGACAGAACCCGTTTGTTGGGTTGCTACCGCTTCGAAGAGATAGGTGGGCTCTTCTTTGATCGCTCCGGAAGCGGTCGGCTGGTGGCGCGCTACCGCAATACCGCGCACCTGATTACCATCGCGGAAGGCGGGGGCCGCGCGCTGGAGCGGATCCGGGACCGGCTGGGTCGGGATGTCATGGGTGCGCCGGTCAACGGCTGAGAAACAAACCCAAATACTCCACGGCAGTTTCGAACAGTGGTTGTGAACTGGCGCGGAATTGAGCCGTGAGATGGGGCGGACAATGTCTTGGGCATCCAAACCCAAGGAGCTCCTCCCATGAAATCCACCCTGTCGTCCGTCGCGCTGATCACGGCTTTGTCCGTCGGGGCCTCGGCCTCCGTTGACGCCGAAACCTGGGGTCTCGACCCTTCCCACACCGAAGTGTCCATCACCTGGAACCATGCCGGGTTCTCGATGCAGTCCGCGTCGTTCACCGAATTTTCGGGCACGCTCGAGCTCGATCCGGAAAATGTTGGCGCGCTGAGCGCCGATTTTTCCGTTGCGGTTGCCTCGGTGCGGACCGCGTTTGAACCCTTTACCGGCCATCTTCAGAGCGCCGATTTCTTCGATGCGGAGACCTATCCGGACATTCGCTTCGTCTCGACCTCGGCCGAGCAAACCGGGGACATGACCGCGACCGTCACGGGTGACATGACGATCAAGGGGACCACTGCGCCAGTCACGTTTGACGTAACGGTACATGCGCTGGGTGAGCATCCGGTCGGCCAGTTCTTTGAAGCCTATCAAGGGACATGGCTCGGCTTTACCGCGACCGCACAGATCAAGCGGTCCGACTTTGGCGTCGACAACTTCATTCCGATCGGGTCGGACGAAGTCACGATCGAGATCAACTCCGAGATGCGCCAAGGCGGTTTCGGCGGATAAAAAGTTGCCTGCCGCGGTGTCATCCGCGGCAGGCATTTCCCATCGGGCGGGCCGACTTGGCTCGCCCTATTCCGTTTTGGCCCCACGTTCAGCGGTGAGGCTGACCTCGACACTGACGGGGTAGCCCAGGTTTCCTTCCTGCATGGTGAGCCCCACCTCGAAATCGCGCCGGTCCACCTCAAGCGATCCGCTGACGGTAGCGACGTCCCCGGCAAGCGACAGAGTGAAGGGCAGACGGACCGGGATTTCGATGCCGCGGATGGCCAGGGGGCCTTCGGCGACAAAGGCGTCTCCGTCAGGGGTGATCCGGGCCGCAAATGTTGCCGTTGGAAAAGTGGAGGCATCGAGGAAATCCGGACCCAAGGCCTGACCCGTCACCGAGCCCAGCGTGAGGGAGCCGATTGCCACCGTCACATCGACAGAGCCGGCCCCGGTTTCGGGATCGAAGGTGATCGCGGCGGTCCAGTCCGCGAAAGCGCCACCGACATCGCTGCCGAGTTGCACCACCGAGATGCCGAGGCTCCCGTCCGCGACGGCCCAATCCGACGATACGTCCACCAATGCCGGACCGGTTGCGGCCTCGGTCTGACGGGCGAAGATCCCGAGGCCCGCTCCGATGCCGATGGCGCCTGTCCAGATTGCCACCGCCATGATCGGAGCGGTCAATGATGATGGATGCGGCTGGCCATCGCCGGCATTGCGATCTCCGAACCACATGCGGGCAAGCGTCCCATCCCTGTCGATGATGACGTGTTTGATGGCGCCTGCGACGTGGAGCAGGATCGATGCCACAAGCACACGTTCAAAGATGATGTGCAGCGCGGCTGCGACCTCGGCAACACGTTCACTTTCGGGCACGAACGGAAGGTTCTGGCCCACCGGCAACCAGATGGGCGCAAATCCCTCGGTTGCGGCGTGGCTGATCCATCCGGTCAGCGGAACCAGAACAAGAGAGCCGTAGAGGAGCCAATGGACCAGCGTCGCCAGAAAAGTCTCCGCACGTCTTGTTGGATGAATGGCGCCCGGTTTGGCCTGTGTGATGGCCCAAAGGATGCGAGCAAGTGCAACGGCAAGCGTCACGATGCCGAGCGTCTTGTGCGTTGAAAACAGGAGCGCCTTCCGGGCGAGCGCTTCGTTGGTGTCGAAGGGTGCGTTCTGGGCGATGATACCCAGTGGGATCATCGTGAAGATGAGAAGAGCGGTCAGCCAGTGAAAGGTCTTGGCAACGGTGCCGTAAGATGTCGAGGTATTGATAATCATCGGAACTGCCTTGGGCGGATAGGGAGATTGGCGCAGACTAAGCTGTCGCGCCCCGACCAACTAGAGTTGCAAAACGCGGAGTAGCTGTGCGCTGGGTCACGGAATAGAACGGCATTCTTGTGGTGTGGGGGCGGATTGTCTAAGCGGGAGCCATCAGGGGCGGGCCAAAAAGGGGACAACACATGCGGGCATTCGTCTTTCCGGGGCAGGGCGCACAGACCATCGGTATGGGGCGCGATCTGGCTGAAACCTATGGGGAAGCGCGGGCCGTGTTCGAGGAAGTCGACGAGGCCCTCGGAGAAAAGCTGTCGGCCCTGATCTGGGAGGGCGACATCGAGGCCCTGACCCTGACGGCCAATGCGCAACCCGCGCTGATGGCAACATCCATGGCCGCGATGCGCGCCTTGGAGGCCGAAGGTATCGGCGTCGGGACCGCAGCTTATGTCGCCGGGCACTCGTTGGGAGAATATTCGGCACTCTGCGCGGCCGGGACCTTCTCTTTGGCCGATACGGCCCGGCTGTTGCGAACCCGCGGGCAGGCGATGCAAGAGGCGGTTCCTGTGGGCGAGGGCGCCATGGCGGCGCTCCTCGGTCTGGATTTCGAAGGCGCGTCGTCTGTCGCGGCGTCGGCGGCGTCCGACACGGAAGTCTGCGTGGCAGCCAACGACAACGATCCGGCGCAGGTCGTCATTTCCGGCCACAAGGCGGCGGTGGAGCGCGCCGTCGGGCTGGCGAAGGATGCCGGGGCAAAGCGTGCGATGCTGCTGCCGGTGAGTGCCCCCTTCCATTCGCCCATGATGGCGCCTGCGGCCGAGGCGATGGCCGATGCGCTGAGCTCCGTTTCCATGGACGCGCCCAGAGTGCCGCTTGTGGCCAATGTCGAAGCCGCGGCGGTAGACGATGTGGCGCGCATTCGGTCGCTTCTTGTCGATCAGGTCTGTGGATCGGTGCGCTGGCGGGAAAGCGTGAGCTGGATGGCGTCCCGGGGGGTGACCGAGTTCTGGGAGGTTGGCGCGGGCAAGGCCCTGTCCGGCATGATCCGCCGGATCGAAAAGACGGCCGCGACGCGCCAGATCGGTAGGGCTGATGACGTAAAGGCCGCAAAGGCGGCGCTGCAGGAGGGAGCGGGCTGATGTTCGATCTGACGGGAAAATGTGCCCTGGTCACGGGGGCCTCGGGTGGCATCGGTGGTGCCATCGCCAGGGCGCTTCACGGCGCGGGAGCCAGTGTCGCGATTTCGGGAACACGGGAGGCCCCGCTGGAGGCGCTGTCGGCAGAGTTGGGTGAGCGGGTGCATCTCCTGACCTGCAACCTGAGCGACCCGGAGGCCGTGGACGCGCTGCCGAAGCGGGCGACGGAGGCCTTGGGGTCCGTCGATATTCTGGTCAACAACGCCGGGATCACCCGTGACCAGATTTTCATGCGGATGTCCGACGAGGAATGGCAGAGCGTCATCGATGTGAACCTGACAGCGACCATGCGGCTGTGTCGTGGGGTCATGCGGCCCATGATGAAATCGCGCTGGGGGCGAATCATCAACATTTCGTCGATCGTGGGCGCCACGGGAAACCCCGGTCAGGTCAACTACGCGGCCTCCAAGGCGGGCATGGTGGGGCTGACGAAGTCGATTGCCTACGAAGTCGCAAGCCGAGGCATCACGGCGAACTGCGTGGCGCCCGGCTTCATCGCCACCGCGATGACCGACAAGCTGACGGATGATCAGAAGGAAAAGATCAACGCCCAAATCCCGGCGGCGCGCATGGGAACGTCTGATGAAATCGCGGCTGCCGTGCTGTACCTGGCGAGCCCGGAAGCATCTTATGTTACCGGTACCACGCTGCACGTGAATGGTGGCATGGCGATGCTTTAGGCCGGTGACCGCGAGGCGAAATCGCCGACTTTGAAAGCGTTTGCGTGTCGCGGAATCTCTGCTATAGGCGGCGCAACTTTGCCGGTGGCGCGTCGCGTCCGCCGGATCAAGGGCCCCAAGCCGGGCCATTCCAAAAGGGCAAAAGGCCCGGACCTAGAAGTGAGGAATTGATATGAGCGACGTCGAAAGCCGGGTTCGCAAGATCGTTGTGGAACATCTCAGCGTGGATGAGGAAAAGGTCATCAAGACCGCATCCTTCATCGACGATCTTGGCGCGGATAGCCTCGACACGGTCGAGCTGGTGATGGCCTTCGAGGAAGAGTTCGGCATCGAGATCCCGGACGACGCCGCCGAGACGATCCAGACCTTCGGCGATGCGGTCGACTACATCGCGGGCGCTCAGTAACAGGGTTCAAGCGGCCGAAATGGCGTCCTGGACGGCGCTCCGACGGGGCGCCGTTCTTCGTTTCAGGTTTGGTCAGGCGGCCCGGCCCTTGGGACTTCGACCGTCTTGTCGGGACTTGGACTGGCTCAGCGCGAGCAGCTTGTTGAGCGTCGCACGGGGCAGTCTTTGCTGAAACTGCACTCCGATGACATGGGAATTTCCCCATCTTATCGTGCTGTCGAGCGACATGCCCCCGATCTCCAGCGTGACGTGGTTGCCTATGGTGATCCCTTCCGTATCCGGGACACTGATCTTTGCACCTTCTTGGCTGAGATCGATAACCTTCGCGTCCCTCGGCCCACGTCCACTGCCGTTCATGTGGACCGAAATTGCGCAGATATAACGTTGTTTGAGGCGGGTACTGCGGTCGCGCTGCCAGACAAGTCCGGCGACAAGAAGCAGCATGGCGACGAAGGCCGCGCCACCGCCCCAATACCGTATCAGGCCGCCGTCGGCCCCGGGCCCGCCCAAGGTCGGATCCCAGAATGTGCCGGCGGAACTCTCGACTCGTTCCGGGGCCGGGCAACCGAGGCCCGAGAGACGGTCAATCGCCTCGGTGATCATCCGGCCGACATTTGGCCTGTCGAGCCCGGTCAGATAGACCTCGTCCCCGACCTGAGTTCGACCGGCCGACCGGAGCATCCTGAGTGGTTCAACGACGTCGCCGGCGCGCTGGCCGATGCTGCTTTCGGCCAGGGAATTCTGCATTGCGGTGGGATTGATCCGACTTGCCGCGAACAACAATTGGCGGGCCACTTCGGGAGAGACGCGAGCGGCGGCATCGTGAACCCTGTAGAGGTCTGCATAGATCGCCATCAAGTCATTAACCCCATTGCAGGGGTCGGCCCTGCCGAACGTCGGCACGACGCTGCACAGCAGCACCAGAATTAGGCGGGAAAGCAGGGACATGGACGAGACTCCTCTGGCGCGGAGCTTCCCATGCGGAGGTAAAGGAAGCGTTCAGCGCTCCGACTTGTGCGAAAGGCTGCCACGGCCGGACGGGCCACCCTTGCCCCTGCCTTTCTCCCTGCGGTATCAGGTTCCGAAGAAACGAACGGGTGAGGGCAGGATATGCGCCGTGTTGTCGTGACGGGCCTTGGGCTGGTGACACCTTTGGGTGATGGGGTTGAAACCAGTTGGAGTCGCATTCTGGCAGGGCAGTCCGGCGCCGGTCCCATCACGGGGTTCGATCCCGAGGGATTGGCCACGACCTATGCGTGCGAAGTGCCGCTCGGCGAGGGTGAGGGCGATTTCCGGGCCGACGCCTACATGGAACCCAAGGAACAGCGGAAGGTCGATACCTTCATCCTGTTCGGGGTGGCCGCGGCCCAGCAGGCCGTCGAGGATGCCGGCTGGATGCCCGACGACCGCGAAAGCCTCGAGCGGACCGGCGTTCTGATCGGCTCGGGGATCGGTGGTCTGAATTCGATCGCCAACACGACGTTGGTGATGGCGGAAAAGGGTCCGAGGCGGGTCTCGCCGTTCTTTGTTCCGGGCGCCCTGATCAACCTGATTTCGGGTCAGGTGAGCATCCGCTATGGCTTTCGGGGGCCGAACCACTCGGTGGTGACGGCCTGTTCGACAGGGGCACATGCCATTGGCGATGCCACCCGGTTGATCAAGTATGGCGATGCCGATGTCATGGTTGCGGGCGGTGCAGAGGCCGC
>CAYMMT010000026.1:420-18396 GCA_964391555.1 uncultured Rhodobacterales bacterium | reverse complement strand
GGCGCGGTGGAGCGTTTGATGGGCGACCACGCGCGTTCCGTCACCATGTCCTCAACCAAGTCCGCGACGGGCCACCTGCTTGGGGCAGCGGGTGCGATCGAAGCGATCTTCTCGATCCTGGCGATCCGGGATCAGGTGGCGCCGCCCACGATCAACCTTGACAATCCGGCAGTCGAGACGGCCATCGATCTTGCGCCGAATGCCAAACGCGAGCGGGCGATCACGCATGCGCTCAGCAACTCCTTTGGCTTCGGCGGTACAAATGCCAGCGTGATCTTCGGGAAGGTCTGAAGCCCATGTGGCGCCATATTGCCAGCAACGCGCTGACTTTCTTCGTGGTCTTGCTGTTCCTGGCCGCAGGTCTCGTGACTTGGGGAACCGGGCGGTACACCGAGGCAGGTCCGCTTGCCGGTGCGATCTGTTTGCAGGTCGATCGCGGTTCGAACATGCGGGGCGTGAGCGAGGAACTGGTCGAGCTTGGGGCGATCACCTCGCCCGCGATATTCCGGATGGGGGCGGATTATTCGGCAAAGACGGCGCAGCTCAAGGCGGGGAGCTTTCTGGTGCCCGAACAGGCCTCCATGGCCGAAATCGTGGATATCGTCACGCGTGGCGGCCGGAATACCTGCGGTACCGAGGTTGTCTACCGTATTGGTGTCACGCGAACCCTGATCGACGTGCGGGAGTTGGACCCGGCGACGGGCGCCTATGTGGAGTTGGCCGGGTTCAATCCGGCCGAGGATGAGCCCCCCGCGGCGTACGAAGAGGTCATAGGGCGCGCGGATACCCAGTATCGCATCGCTCTGGCGGAAGGGGTCACGAGTTGGACCATCGTGCAGGCCCTCAACGGTCTGGATCTGCTGGACGGCGATGTGGAAGAAATTCCGCGGGAGGGAAGTCTCGCGCCGGACAGCTACGCATTTGCACCCGGCGATCAAGTCGCCGACCTGATCGCTCAAATGTCGGCGGCCCAGGACCAGATCCTTGCCGAGGCGTGGGCAGGCCGGGACGATGATCTGCCGTATGGGTCCCCGGAAGACGCGCTGATCATGGCGTCGATCATCGAAAAAGAGACCGGCGTGACCGACGAGCGGCGACAGGTGGCGAGTGTATTCGTCAATCGCCTGAACCGTGGCATGCGGTTGCAAACGGACCCGACGGTGATCTATGGCATCACGCGGGGACAGGGTGTCTTGGGTCGCGGGTTGCGCCAGAGCGAACTTCGCGCCGAAACACCTTGGAATACATACGTAATTGCCGGACTGCCACCGACACCCATCGCCAATCCCGGTCGCGCGAGCATCGAGGCAGCCGTGAACCCCGACAGCACGGATTTCATCTTTTTCGTTGCCGATGGAACCGGTGGCCATGCATTTGCGACCAACCTCGAAGACCACAACCGAAACGTCGCCGCATGGCGGGAAATCGAGGCGGAACGGGCCGCGGCTGCGGAAGAAAGCAGTAATTAAACCAATATTGACAGTCAGTTAAGGCCTCGTACCGCGGCGACGCTTCTTGAGCGGAGGCGGAGCCTTGGGTATTTTTGCCCTTCGGACGGCTTGAAAGAAAGCCACTCGGCCAATGGCCGCTCCCCCCGATGAGGCGCCCCCATGAGCGACGAAACAGATCAGACTTCGGAAGACCCTGAAAAGGCCTCGGACACACCGGCTGGGGCCGCCGACGATTTGGCGGAGGCTCCGAACAAGGCCGATCGTCTGGCTCAACTGATCCGCGAGGGTGAAAACATGTTGGAGTCTGCCTGCAAGGCACTCAACGCCGCGCTGGAGGAAGCCCGCGCCGGCGACGAAGCCGCCGTCAAGACCATCGGACCCTTGCAGGTCGAGCTCATGAAAGTCCTGCGGCGGGCCCGTGAAACCGAGAGGAACTACCATGACTGGCGAAGCCAGAGCGCAGGATTGCCCGCCGACGGAGAGATCGACTTTGATGCCCTCCGGGGGACCATCCGCGACCGACTTGATAAGCTCCGTGAGGCACTCGGATCAAGAGAGCTTCCTGAGTGAACTGACCCCCCAGGAATTGCTGGGTCTTTCGTATCTGTTCGAGTTCTGGGCCCTGCCGCACCAAATGCCGCCCGAGGGCGACTGGCACGCCTGGGTCGTGATGGGCGGGCGCGGCGCCGGCAAGACGCGCGCCGGGGCGGAATGGGTCCGATCGGTTGTCGAAGGCAGCCGGCCGGCGATGCCGGGGAAGGCCCGGAATGTCGCGCTGATCGGTGAGACGATCGATCAGGCGCGGGAGGTGATGGTGTTCGGCGACAGCGGGATCCTCGCCTGCTCTCCGCCGGATCGGCGGCCCGATTGGATCGCGACGCGCAAGATGCTGCGCTGGCCGAACGGTGCCGAGGCCCGGGTTTTTTCGGCGCACGACCCCGAGAGCTTGCGAGGTCCGCAATTCGATGCCGCCTGGGTGGATGAACTCGGCAAGTGGAAAAAGGCGCAGGATACGTGGGACATGCTGCAGTTTGCGCTGCGTTTGGGCGATGATCCACGGGTCTGCGTGACGACCACCCCCAGAAACACGAAGATCATGAAAGCGCTGCTCGAGCGGAGCTCGACCGTGGTGACCCATGCTCCAACCGAAGCCAACGCGGCGAACCTCGCCAGTTCGTTTCTGGAAGAGGTGCGCCAGCGCTATGCCGGCACGCGTCTGGGGCGGCAGGAACTGGATGGGATCATGGTAGCCGATCTGGACGGGACCCTTTGGCCCGCCGGATTGTTGCAAGCCGCGGCTATCGAAACGGCGCCCAAACCGGATCGGATCGTCGTTGCGGTGGACCCGCCGGTCACCGCGACGTCGGCGTCGGATGCCTGCGGGATCGTTGTGGCCGGTGTTGAAATGAAGGGTCGGCCACAGGACTGGCGGGCCTTCGTCCTCGAAGATGCGTCGGTCGAGGCCGCGACACCCTTGGATTGGGTGCGCGCGGCGGTGGACGCGATGGACCGATACGACGCCGACAGGCTTGTCGTCGAGGTGAACCAGGGCGGCGACATGATCGAACAAATCCTCCACCAGGAGGCCCCGAATATCCCCTTTCGTGGGGTCAGGGCGCACAAGGGCAAGGGGCTCAGGGCGGAACCGGTGGCGGCGCTCTATGAACAGGGGCGGGTGAAGCATTTGCCGGGGCTCGGAGATCTTGAAGATCAGATGGCGCTCATGACGATTCAGGGATTCGGTGGACAGGGCTCCCCGGACAGGGTCGACGCGCTTGTCTGGGCCATACACGAGCTGATTCTACGGCAGGCTGGTCGCGGCGGGATGCCGCGAATGCGGATTATCTGACCGGCGCTCGCCGCTGCGCAACAGCCTGCGCGCGGGCGGAACGGTGAGCCTTAATCCTTTGATTGCATTGTGTGCTTCAACAAACGGCGCGACGCCAAGAGGAGTTTGGCATGTTCGATTTTCTGAAACGCGGGACCAAGGCGGAAGAGGTTGTCGGGGAGGTGAAGGCCTCGGCGACCGGCCGCCTTGTCGCTCTGCAGACTTCGGGCCGCGTCGCCTGGAGCCCAAGGGACGCGGTTTCCCTGACCCAGGCGGGGTTTACCGGCAATCCCGTTGGATTTCGTGCGGTGAAGCTGATTGCCGAGGCGGCGGCTGCGCTGCCATTGAATCTGCAGGATCGCACCCGTCGGTACGAGACCCATCCGGCGTTGAGCCTTATCCAGCGCCCCAACGGCCAACAAGGCCGGGCGGAGTTGATGGAGGCGCTCTTCGGGCAGCTTCTTCTGACCGGGGATGCCTATGTCGAGGCCGTGCCGGACGAGGACGGCGCACCTCTGGAGCTTCATGTCCTGCGTTCGGATCGGATGGCTCTGGTCCCCGGCGCCGACGGATGGCCGATTGCCTATGACTACACCGTCTCCGGGCGAAAGCACCGGTTTGCCGTCGCGCAGGGCCCAAGCCCGATCTGTCATATCAAGTCCTTCCATCCGCAGGACGACCACTACGGGCTTTCGCCGATGCAGGCGGCGGCGGTTGCGCTGGACGTCCATAACGCGGCATCCCGCTGGTCGAAATCCCTTCTCGACAATGCGGCGCGGCCGTCGGGCGCACTGGTCTATCGTGGCGAGGACGGGCTGGGCCAATTGTCTGGCGAGCAGTTCACGCGGCTGCAGGACGAGATGGAGAGCCAATACCAGGGTGCGCGCAATGCGGGGCGGCCGATGCTGCTTGAAGGTGGGCTCGACTGGAAGCCTATGGGCTTCTCACCGTCCGACATGGAATTCCAAAAGACCAAGGACGCCGCTGCCCGAGAGATTGCGACCGCCTTTGGTGTGCCCCCGATGTTGCTCGGGATCCCCGGCGATGCGACCTATGCGAACTACCAGGAGGCAAATCGTGCATTCTATCGTCACACGGTCCTGCCGCTGGCGACACGGGTCGCGTCCTCTCTATCGGACTGGCTGTCTGACTTTGCCGAGGATGACTTCGATCTGAAGCCTGATCTCGACCAGGTTCCGGCCCTGGCGTCGGAACGGGAGGCGCTTTGGCGGCGGGTGGGCGAGGCCGAGTTCCTGACCGATGCGGAAAAGCGGTCTCTTCTGGGGCTGCCCGCGCTGGAGGTCGGTCATGAGTGACACTTCAAGAACCTCTGGGCAGAACGAGCCGCATTTCGCGACCGATTTCTGGTTTGCTCAGATCGAAAACCGGTTGGGGCGGATCGAGATCTTTGTCCAGCGGATCGAGCGGCAGGTCACCAACATCATTTACATCGGGCTCGGGATTTTGGGGCTGGAAGCCCTGCGCGTCCTGATCGTGGCTTGAAGAACGTGAGGCAAGGCATGGAACTTGACAAGAAATTCTGTGAACTCGGCGCTGAAATCACGGTTTGCGACGGGCACCGGATCGAGGGCTACGCGTCGCTCTTCGGACTTCGTGATCAGGGCGGGGATGTGGTTGAGCCCGGCGCCTACAAGGCGTCGCTTGACCGGCTCGCGACCAAGGGGGCGCGCATCAAGATGCTTTGGCAGCATGACCCCGCCCAACCCATCGGGATCTGGGAAGAGGTGCGCGAGGACGACCGGGGGCTCTGGGTCAAAGGTCAGATCCTGACGGATATCGAGAAGGGCCGCGAAGCGGCGTCGCTGATCGCAGCCGGCGCCATCGACGGCCTCTCAATCGGCTACCGCACCGTCAAGGCGCGGAAGGATGACAAGGGCCAGCGGCTCTTGTCGGAACTGGAGCTTTGGGAGGTGTCGCTTGTGACCTTTCCGATGCTTCCCGATGCGCGGGTCGGGGAGGCCAAGGGTCAGGAGCCCGAGGTCGACATCGGCTTGCGTGATCTGGCGGTGCTCTTCCGGGACGCAAGCCGCCTCATGGCCCGGGGCTGACCGCGAGGGCAGTCCCACCAACCTAAAGGAGAGTGGCAATGGCCAAACCCGAGACGAAGGCTCGGGCCGGGGAAGAGCTGTCTCCGGCCGAGGAGCTGAAATCCGCGCTCGCCGGATTTGTGAGCGAGTTCAAAAGCTTCTCAACCGACATTCAATCCAGGATCGACAAACAGGATGAACGCATGACCAAGCTGGATCGTAAGACCATGATGCAAGGCTCCGCCCGCCCGGCGCTGAGCGCAACTGCCGAAACCGAGGCCCCGCACCAGAAGGCATTTGCCGCCTATCTGCGGTCGGGCGAAGACGATGGCCTGCGCGGCCTGGAGCTGGAGGGCAAAGCGATGTCCACGGCCGTTGCCGCGGACGGTGGCTACCTCGTCGCTCCTCAGATCGCGGACACCATCAGGTCGGTTCTGGCCGGTGGCCAGTCGCTGCGCTCCGTCGCGAATGTCGTCGAGGTCAACGCGACGTCCTACGACGTTCTCGTCGATCAGGCCGACATTGGCGCCGGCTGGGCGTCCGAACTGACCGCGTCGGGTGAAACGGACACCCCCCAGATCGAGCGGATCACCATTCCGGTGCATGAGTTGTCCGCGATGCCGCGAGCCTCTCAGCGGTTGCTGGATGACACGGCCTTCGACCTTGAGGGGTGGTTGGCTGGTGCCGTGGCATCGAAGTTTGCGCGGACGGAATCCGCCGCATTCATTTCCGGTGACGGAACCGAAAAGCCGACGGGCCTGCTGTCCCATCCGATCGTCGACAACGCGGCCTGGACCTGGGGCAACATCGGCTATGTCGCCTCTGGCGTTGACGGCGATCTGACCGATGCCGACAAGCTGATCGACCTGGTCTACGCGCTGGGTGCCGAGTACCGCGCCAACGCGACCTTCGTGATGAATTCCAAGACCGTTTCCGTCGTACGGAAGATGAAGGACGCCGATGGCCGCTTCCTCTGGTCCGATGGCATGGCCGCAGGCGAGCCTGCGCGTCTGCTGGGTCATCCGGTTCTGATCTGCGAAGACATGCCGGACATCGCGATCGACAGCGCGTCCATTGCCTTTGGCGATTTCGGGGCCGGCTACACGGTGGTGGAGCGTCCCGACCTGCGCGTTCTGCGTGATCCGTTCTCGGCCAAGCCGCATGTTCTGTTCTACGCGTCCAAGCGCGTCGGCGGCGATGTGAGCGACTTTGCGGCGATCAAGATGATGAAGTTCTCGGTCAGCTGATTCGAGACACCGGGTCCGCGGCCACAACCGGGCTGCGGACCTCAACCTAAACGCCGGGCCGGCCGCGTCGATATCGGCCAGAGCCAACCGGCGGTCGGAACGCGACCGGAAAAGCGGAGCAATTTCATGATTCTGATCGAAGAAACACCAGTGCCGGTCAGCGCACTTCCGATCGATGGATTTCGCGAACACCTTCGGCTGGGATCAGGGTTTACCGACGACACGCTGCAGGACAGCACGTTGGAGCGGTTCCTGCGCGCGTCGCTTGCGGCGATTGAAGCCCGTACGGGGAAGATCCTCATCGAGCGGGACTTCAATTGGGTTCTGTCGTCCTGGGGTGGCACGATGTGCCAGCCGCTACCGGTCGCGCCGCTCTCGAGCATCCTCTCGGTCACGATTGTTGACAGGGACGGTGTTGAAACTTCCGTAAACGATGCGGACTACACCCTCGTTCAGGACAGCTTGCGCCCCGCGATCGCAAGCACCAAGGGCCGCCTGCCGGCGATTCCGACAAGCGGGTCGGTGCGTGTGCAGTTCACGGCCGGCTTTGGCCCCGCGTGGGAGGATCTTCCTCCGGAGCTTTCGCAGGCCGTGCTGCTCTTGGCGGCTCACTACTACGAGTTCCGTCACGAGGCGGCGTTCTCGGGGTCTGCCATGCCATACGGCGTGTCGGCCTTGATCGAGAAACACCGGATCTTGCGTCTCGCCGGGTGGGGGAGACAGGCATGAGAGCCCCGCTTCTGGACCGGCAAATGACGCTTGAGGCGCCCCAACGACTGGCCGACGGCGCAGGCGGATACCAGACCACGTGGACGGTTCTGGGGACGCTTTGGGCGCGGGTGCAGTCGGGGCGCGGGAGAGAATCCCGCAGTCAATCGGCGCCGATTTCCCGCGTGCCTTACACGATCACCGTTCGCGGCGCTCCCCAGGGGTCGGACCGGCGTCCGGTGGCAGGGCAGCGGCTCCGTGACGGAGCGCGGATCTTCGTCGTCCTCGCCGTGACCGAGGCAGACCCCAATGGCCGCTACCTGACGGTGAGTGCCGAAGAGGAGACGGTGAGATGAGCTATGCGATGGCCATGCCGCTGCAATCGGCGATCTACGCGGCCCTGTCGGGAGACGCGACGCTGACCGGAATTGTCGGCGCGGCGATCTACGATGCCGTGCCTTCGGGCACCTTGCCCACGATCTACGTCACACTCGGCCAGGAGACGGTCACGGACAAATCCGATCAGACCGGGTCGGGGGCGGAGCATGACATCAACATATCCGTTGTCACCGAAAGCGCGGGGTTTTCCAACGCAAAGGAAGCGGCGGGCGCGATCTCGGACGTGCTGGATGGCGCAGATCTCGCCCTCAGTCGGGGCCGGTTGGTCGCGCTGAACTTTCACAAGGCCAAAGCCATTCGCGTCGGCACCGGCGATCAACGTCGGATCGACCTCACGTTCCGGGCGCGGGTCGACGACAACGCCTGACCAAAACTGAAGCATCACGACCAATTGCGGAGCACGAGCCATGGTAGCCCAGAACGGCAAGGACCTTCTCATCAAGATCGACATGACCGGGGGCGGTCAGTTCGAAACCGTGGCCGGACTGCGCGCCACACGGATCAGTTTCAACGCCGAGGCGGTGGAAGTGACCAACCTCGACAGCGCCGGTGGCTGGCGCGAACTCCTCTCCGGGGCCGGCGTCAAGACCGCGGCGCTGAGCGGATCAGGGATTTTCAAGGACGAGAACACCGATGAACGCGTGCGGGCGATCTTCTTCGCTGGCGACACTCCGGATTTTCAGGTCATCATCCCCGATTTCGGAACCGTCGAGGGGGCCTTTCAGGTCACGTCGATCGACTATGCGGGAACCTACAATGGCGAGGCGACCTACGAGCTTGCCATGGCATCGGCGGGTGAGTTGCAGTTCACCGCGTTTGTCTGATGGCGAACCCCCATGCAGGCGAGGTGACGCTGGTGGTCGATGGGCAAGCGAGGGTGGCCAAGCTTACCCTGGGTGCCCTGGCCGAACTGGAGGCCGCGCTGGATACCGGGACCCTCGTGGACCTCGTGGCGCGGTTCGAAGGCGGGGCCTGTTCGTCGCGCGATGTGCTGGCCTTGATCGTCGCCGGTTTGCGCGGGGGCGGGTGGCAGGTGACAGCCGCGGACCTGCTTGCCGCGGATATCGAAGGCGGCGCCGTTTCGGCGGCCCGCAAGGCGGCCGAACTGCTGGCGCGCGCGTTCGGCTCCACCGGGGAGTGAGCGCATGGATTGGGACGGGCTCATGCGCGTTGGGTTTCGTGAGCTCCGGCTGAAACCCTGGGAGTTCTGGGCGCTGACGCCGGCGGAGCTTTCCCGAATGCTCGGGCGTGACGAGGGCGCGGCACCGATGTTGCGCGACAGGTTGAATGCCCTGGCGCTGGCCTTTCCCGACCGCGCGGATGCGGAGATTTCCGAAGGAGACTGAAGATGGCGAATTTCGATGATCTGCGGCTCGAGAACGACGACCTGCAGCAAAGCCTCGCCGATACCTCCGAGATGACCGCGGCATTTTCGGCGGAGTTGTCGCGGGTGCAGATCGCGGCGGGTGACGCGGTCCGCGATCTGGGAAAGCTTGAAGGCGGGTTTTCGCGCGGTCTGCGCCGGGCGTTCGATGGGGTCATCCTTGACGGCATGAAGCTGTCGGATGCGCTGGGTGTTCTGGCGCGGTCCATGGCCAACACCGTCTACGGCAACGCCATGAAGCCCGTAACCGACCAATTCGGCGGCATTCTGGCCAACGGGGTCAATTCACTTGTGTCTTCCCTGATTCCGAATGCGGCGGGCGGCGCGTTTGCCCAGGGACGCGTGATGCCTTTTGCCAGGGGTGGCGTGGTCAGCGGGCCGACAACGTTTCCGATGCGTGGTGGCACCGGGTTGATGGGGGAAGCCGGGCCGGAGGCCATCATGCCCCTGACCCGGGGGGCCGACGGGCGGCTGGGCGTCCGCGCGCAGGGTGGCACGGGTGTTCATGTGACGATGAATATCACCACGCCGGACGTGCGCGGGTTCGAGCGCAGCCAGGGCCAGATCGCGGCGCAGATGACCCGCGCGCTCGCCCGTGGACAGCGTAATCGCTAAGACAGGAGAGCCGGCATGGCATTTCACGAAATCCGCTTCCCCGCCAATCTCAGTTTCGGCGCCTCCGGCGGTCCGGAGCGGCGCACCGAAGTGGTGACGCTGTCGAGCGGCCACGAGGAACGCAACAGCCCCTGGGCCCATTCACGGCGCCACTACGATGCCGGGACCGGGCTACGGTCGCTCGATGACCTCGATCTGGTGGTGACCTTCTTCGAAGCCCGGGCTGGCCGGCTGCACGGGTTCCGCTGGAAGGATTGGGCGGACTACAAATCGTGCCGCCCGTCCGAAGAAACGGAAGGGACGGACCAGCTTCTGGGCATTGGTGATGAGATCAATGACCGGTTTCAGCTGGTCAAGTACTACGGGTCGGGCGAGGGGCTCTATGTGCGGGCGATTACAAAGCCGGTGCAGGGAACGGTGCAATTGGCGATCGGTGGACTGCCGGTTCAGGAAACCATCGACTACACCGTCGACTACACGACCGGGATCGTTACCTTTGATCACCCGCCCGACACCGGGGCGGAAGTCAGCGCTGGTTTTGAGTACGATGTTCCGGTGCGGTTCGATGCGGATCGTATCGTTACGGCGATCTCCAGCTTCCATGCCGGTGAGGTTCCGCAAATTCCGGTTGTCGAGGTTCGGATATGAGCCTGCTTGCGCATCTCGAAACCGGGGAGACCACTGTCTGCCGCTGCTGGGACGTGACACGCACCGATGGGACAACCATGGGGTTCACGGACCACGACGTCGATCTGGAGTTCGATGGCGTCGTCTACCGGGCCGGCACGGGTCTGACGGCCCGGGCACTTCTGCAAACGACGGGATTGTCGGTCGACAATACCGAGGCGCTCGGGGCTCTTTCGGACGCGGCGATCACCGAGGTCGACATCTCGGCCGGTCGGTTTGACGGTGCCGAGATCACGGCGTGGCTGGTCAACTGGTCGTCACCCGAGGAGCGACAGAAACAGTTTCGCGGGACGATCGGGGAGTTGCGGCGCGCCGGTGGCGCATTCCATGCCGAACTCCGTGGTCTGACAGAGGCGCTCAACCAGCCGATCGGTCGGGTCTACCAACGGCCGTGCGGCGCGGTTCTGGGTGACGGAGCCTGCCGCTTTGACACGGAGCAGCCGGGCTTTTTCCTCGAGGCCGCCGTGTCCGAGGTTTCCGACGCTCAGGTGTTCGTCCTAGCGGGCCTCGATGCCTTTGCCGAACGCTGGTTCGAGCGCGGTCAGTTGACGGTTCTGGACGGACCGGCGACGGGACTGACCGGCTTGATCAAGACCGACAGGACCCCGGACCAGGACGCCCCACGCGAAGTCACGCTCTGGTCCCCGCTCGGCGCGGAGGTTGCGGTCGGTGATACCGTGCGGATCGAGGCCGGATGCGACAAGCGTGCCGAGACTTGCCGCACAAAGTTCGACAACTTCCTGAATTTTCGCGGCTTCCCGGACATTCCCGGCGATGACTGGCTGATGCGCGCCCCGAAACCGGCGGGCCAGTTGTGATGCGGGAACGGATTGTCTGCGAGGCCCGGGACTGGATCGGCACGCCGTACCACCATCAGGCGGCGGTCAAGGGCGCGGGCTGCGACTGCCTTGGGCTGATCCGCGGCATCTGGTTGTCTCTCTACGGCGAGGAACCGGAACAGCCGCCCAGCTACACGCCCGACTGGTCGGAACCGCAGGCCGAAGAGAGACTGTGGTCGGCGGCGGCCCGGCATCTGATTTCGAAGCCATTGGCCGACGCCGCCGTCGGGGATGTGCTGCTGTTTCGGTTGCGGGATCGCGCCGTTGCCAAACACCTTGGCGTTCAGACCGAGATCGGGTCTGCCCCACGGATGGTTCATGCGTACAGCGGGCACGGCGTGATCGAAAGCCCGCTCACACCACCCTGGGGCCGGCGGATCGTCGCGCGGTTCCAATTTCCCGACCACTTGCCCCAAGACTTGATTTCCACAGGAGACTGACCCCATGGCGACCATTGTCCTTTCCGCCGCCGGACTGGCGGTTGGCAGCTCTGTTGGCGGGTCGGTTCTGGGCCTCTCGTCGGCGGTGATCGGCCGGGCCGTCGGGGCCAGCATCGGGCGCGCGCTCGACCAGCGAATCCTCGGCTCCGGCAGCGAACCCGTGGAAACCGGTCGGATCGACAGATTTCGCCTGACCGGTGCCAGCGAAGGGACGCCGGTGGCACAGATCTATGGCAAGATCCGGGTTGGTGGTCAGATCATCTGGGCCTCGGATTTTATTGAGTCCAGAAAGGTCAGTGGCGGAAAAGGGGCACCCCGGCCCAAGACCAGAAGCTATGGCTACAGTGTCTCGGTCGCGATCGCGCTTTGCGAGGGGGGGGTCGCCGGGATCGGGCGTATCTGGGCCGATGGGGAAGAGATGGCGGTCGACGACCTGACGTTGCGCCTGCATCCGGGCACCGATGACCAGATGCCCGACCCCAAGATCGAGGCCGAGCTTGGGGTCGGGCTTGCCCCCGCCTACCGGGGAACGGCCTATGTCGTGATCGAGGATCTCGACCTCGGTCAGTTCGGCAACAGGGTCCCGCAATTCACCTTCGAAGTGCACCGCCCGGCCCAGCAGGATGAGGGCATCGGGGCGGACCTGACATCGATCCTGCAAGGTGTGGCCTTGATGCCCGGCAGCGGAGAGTACGCGCTCGCCACCTCGCCGGTCGCCCTGTCGACCGGCTATGCGAAGTCGCAGATTGCCAATGTGAATACCGCCGCCGGTGTCGCCGATATCTCGGTGTCCCTCGATGCCTTGAAGAGAGAACTTCCGAATTGCGGCGCGGCAAGCCTGATCGTGTCGTGGTTCGGCGATGATTTGCGGGCTGGGCAGTGCGCGCTGAAGCCGAAAGTCGAACAGACAGAGACAGATGGCGAGGGCATGCCGTGGCAGGTTTCGGGGTTGGACCGCGCCGGGGCGGAGACCGTTGCCCGCGATGCCGGGGATCGGCCGGTTTATGGCGGCACGCCCGCCGACGCCTCCGTTATCGAGGCCATCCAGGCGATGAAGGATCGCGGTCTTGCGCCGGTCTTTTATCCGTTCATCCTCATGGAGCAGGGGGACGGCAACGGCCTGTCTGACCCCTATTCGGAGGCCAGCGATCAACCCGTGCTGCCGTGGCGGGGACGGATAACGACCGCGAAGGCCCCCGGGCAACCCGGCAGCAGCGACAACACGGCGGCTGCCGATGGGGAAGTCGCCGCCTTCTTCGGCCTGGCCCAGCCGGGCGATTTTTCTCCGTTGGGGACCACTGTCACCTATTCCGGTCCCAACGAATGGTCCTACCGCCGCTTCATCCTGCACTACGCGCACCTTTGTGCCGCGGCAGGAGGGGTCGATGCCTTTTGCATCGGGTCGGAAATGCGGGGGCTGACCCAGATCCGGGGAGCCGGCGGCAGCTTTCCCGCCGTCGCCGCCCTGCGGCAGCTGGCGACAGATGTTCGCGGCATCCTCGGGCCCGATTGCAAGATCGGGTACGCGGCGGACTGGTCGGAGTACCACGGGTATCAACCCACAGGCACGGGTGACAAGCTTTTCCATCTTGACCCGCTCTGGGCCGATGCGGAGATCGATTTCATCGGAATCGACAATTACATGCCGCTGTCGGATTGGCGGGATGGGGAGGACCATATCGATGCCGGTTGGGGCAGGGTCCACAACCTCGACTACCTCAAGTCGAATGTCGCGGGTGGGGAGCTTTTCGACTGGTATTATCATTCGCCCGAGGCCCGGGCCGCCCAGATCCGCACGCCGATCACCGATGGGGACGGGGAGCCATGGGTGTGGCGCGCCAAGGACCTCGCCGGATGGTGGAACAATTACCACCACAACCGGGTGGACGGGCTGCGTCAGGCGCTGCCGACCTCATGGGAACCGGGGTCCAAGCCGATCTGGTTCACCGAACTTGGCTGCGCGGCGATCAACAAGGGGACGAACCAGCCAAACAAGTTCCTCGACCCGAAATCGAGCGAGAGCGCCCTGCCATACTGGTCCAACGGGCTGCGCGACGACCTGATCCAGGCGCAATATCTGCGCGCCATGCATGGTCACTTTGCGGACCCGGCCAATAACCCGACGCACCTCGGGACCGGCGTACAGATGGTCGATATGTCCAAGGCTCTCGTCTGGGCCTGGGACGCGCGGCCCTGGCCGGCCTTTCCGGGCCTGCCGGATCTCTGGTCGGACGGCGCGAACTACACCGCCGGGCATTGGATCACCGGGCGAGCTTCGGCTCGTCCGCTGGCCTCTGTTGTCGCCGAGATCTGCGCCCGGGCCGGTGTCCGCGACATCGACACGTCACAGCTCTTCGGACTGGTCCGGGGGTATGCGGTGGCGGATGTCACGACGGCCCGCGCAGCGTTGCAACCGTTGATGACGGCCTACGGCTTCGACGCGGTGGAGCGGGAAGGGGTCTTGCACTTTGTCAGCCGCACGGGGCGGAGCGAGGCGAACCAGTCCGAAGCCCAACTGGCACTGACCGACGAAATCGACGGCGCGATCGAGCGGTCTCGCGCGGCGGAAGCCGAAGCGGTTGGGCGTATCCGCTTCGGCTTTGTCGAGGCGGATGCCAGCTATGAGGTCGCAGCGGCGGAGGCCGCTCTGTCCGACGATCCGACGCAGGGCATTGCCGATACCGATGTTCCGCTGGTACTGACCCGCGCCGAGGGGCAGCGCATCGCGGAGCGCTGGCTGGCCGAGTCGCGGGTTGCACGGGACACCGCCCGGTTCGCGCTGCCGCCCAGCCGCTCGGGGATCGGGGCCGGTGACGTGGTGACGCTCGACGACGGGCGCCGCTACCGGATCGACCGGCTGGATCAGGGCGCCGAACGCCTGGCCGACGCCGTTCGGGTGGAGCCGGAGACCTATGTGCCGCATGCCATCGAGGATATGCCGTCGCCACAACAGGCACGAGTTGCCGCCGCCGCGCCAATCGAGGCCCTGTTCATGGATTTGCCTCTTCTGACCGGTGATGAGGTGCCACATGCCCCGCACGTCGCCATGGTGGCGGAGCCGTGGCAGGGCACGGTCGCCCTGCACTCCGCGCCGCAGGACAGCGATTATGACCTGAACCTCCTGATCGAGGCGGGGGCAACGGTCGGGCGCACCGAAAGTGACCTCACCCCGGCACAGGCGGGGATCTGGGATGCAGGCCCGGCCTTTCGTGTGCGGCTGGTCGGCGGGGCGCTCTTGAGCCGCGCGAAGCAAGACGTGCTGGCCGGTGCGAACGTGGCGGCCATTGGCGACGGGACCGTTGAGGGGTGGGAAATCCTTCAGTTCGCCGACGCGGTTCCGGTGGGTCCTGACCTCTGGGACGTGTCCACGCGGCTCCGGGGGCAGGCGGGTACGGAGGTTGCCGCTGAAACCACTTGGCCCGCAGGGTCCTATTTCGTGCTTCTCGATGGGGCGCCGGTGCAGATGAACCTCGCGCCGAATGCGCGCGGTGTGGAGCGGCACCTCCGGTGGGGGCCGGCGAGCCGCGCGCTCGGCGATCCGAGCTATCGCTACCGGGTGGAGAGTTTCCGTGGCGTCGGACTTCGGCCTTATCCCGTGGCTCACCTCCGCGCTGCGGCGACCGGAGCCGGAACCGATATCACCTGGATCCGGCGGACCCGCACCGGCGGCGACAGTTGGGACGGCTACGACGTGCCGCTGGGCGAGGCGGACGAGCGCTATCTCGTCCGGGTCGTGGACGGGGGCAGCACCGTTCGGGAAACGGTCGTGACGGCGCCGATCTGGAGCTACGGCGCCACCGAACAATCGGCGGACGGCCTCTCTGGCAACGCTATCGTCGAGGTCGCGCAGATTTCGGACAGCTTCGGGCCCGGACCGTTGCGCCAAGTCGCTCTGCCATGATCCCGACGCCGTGCCCGGCCGATATCGACTACGCGACCCGCGCCATCGCCCTTTTGCCGCGCGAAACATGGGACCATGCGGCCGAGCACATCGTTCGCTCCGCAACGCTGGCCGCTGAACTTTGCCGGCTCCTGAAGCGGAGCCACCCGGCGCTGGGCAACGGGACTTTCGCGGTCGCATTGCAGGGCTGGCCCATGGCGGTGCCGAATTCCCTCGACTCTCTCACGCAGGCCGAAGTCATGGCCGCCCTGAGCCGGGCAGTCATCCGCGTGTGCAACTCAGACAGCGTGGAAGCGTCGGATCGACGGTGAGGCGTGCCTCGCCAATGTCTTCACCGCAATCCGTGCAATAGCCGAATTCGCCGCTCTCGATGCGGTGCAGCGCGGCCCTGACGCGGCGGACTTCCCCCTCTCGCCGGGCACCCTGCGCCTTGGCCATGGCCTGGTTCTGCAGCGCGTCCATCCGGCTGAGCCTGCCGACGGCCTGCTGGTCCAGCTCCACGGTTTTCTGACCTGCGTCGCCCCGGCTCGCCTCGTCCGCAAGTTCGATCAGCCGAGCC
The DNA here is from genome assembly GCA_964391555.1 of uncultured Rhodobacterales bacterium. Classification (GTDB taxonomy): domain Bacteria; phylum Pseudomonadota; class Alphaproteobacteria; order Rhodobacterales; family Rhodobacteraceae; genus JAMWZF01. The sequence goes on along the minus strand of CAYMMT010000026.1, from coordinate 2,290 downwards.
TCCAGGCGCGCGCGGTATTCGGCGAGTTGTGTCTCATTCATGTCCGTGTGTTCACATATCAAGGAGTTGATTTTTGATGTTCGACCCTATCTAGGGTATCTCTGCGGTGAAAGAGAGGGACCGACCATGGCCTTGGCACGACAGACCGATATCACCGGGCTCGATCCGATCTGGACGACGATCCGGCAGGAAGCGGAACTTGCGCTGCAGGAAGAGCCGCTCCTGGGCGGGCTGATCCACGCCACGATCCTGCATCACAAGAGCTTTGAAAGCGCCCTGTGCTACCGGCTGGCGTCCAAGCTGAACTCCCTCGAAATGTCGGCGCAGTTGTTGCGGGAAATCGCGGCCGAGGCCTACGAGGCCGATCCGCATCTGGCCGAGGCCGCCCGCGCCGACCTTGCCGCGACCGTGGAACGCGACCCGGCGTGCCACCGCTTCATGCAACCCTTGCTCTATTTCAAGGGGTTTCAGGCGGTACAGGCCTACCGGGTTGGCCATTGGCTCTGGCAGGAAGGTCGTCACGATCTGGCGTATTTCATCCAGATGCGCGTCAGCGAGGTGTTCGGCGTGGATATCCATCCCGGGGCCAGAATCGGGCAGGGGATCATGATCGACCATGCCCATTCGATCGTTATTGGTGAGACCGCGGTGGTCGGGGACAATGTCTCCCTCCTGCATTCCGTCACGCTGGGCGGAACCGGCAAGGAGGACGAGGAGCGTCATCCCAAGATCGGCAATGGCGTGCTGATCGGGGCGGGCGCCAAGGTTCTGGGAAACATCCGCGTGGGTGATTGCAGCCGGATCGCCGCCGGGTCGGTGGTGCTCGAAGAGGTGCCGGCCTGCAAGACGGTGGCCGGCGTACCGGCACGCATCGTCGGCGAGGCCGGATGTGATCAGCCCTCGGTCAGCATGGAGCAACGGCTGGGTCGTATCCTCGGCGGTTGACGCCAGAGGGCAGACGTTTCCCGACCCTGACTTGACCCGGGACTTCCACGCCAGCGACAGGCCGAGGCCCCGCGTCAAGCCCGGGTGCGCAGGAAATGGCCCGGAACCTTGCCATTCACGTGACGCAACCCGGGTTTTCGCCTGGAAGTGGCCTCTGGGTCATTTTGTCTCTCGCAACGACTCACATCCTCCGGTAATAGATAGTTTAACACTAAACTATCTCGCGATGCCCCGGGAGGACACCAATGGCGACACGCAAATCAAGGGCCAAACCCAACATTTCGGCGGACGAGCTTCTGTCCTACTACCGGGATATGCTCCTGATCCGGCGGTTCGAGGAAAAGGCCGGCCAGCTCTACGGAATGGGCCTGATCGGCGGCTTCTGCCACCTCTACATCGGTCAGGAAGCGGTTGTGGTCGGTCTCGAGGCGGCCGCGAAAGACGGCGACAAACGCATCACCTCCTACCGGGATCACGGACACATGCTGGCCTGCGGCATGGACCCGAGGGGCGTGATGGCCGAGCTCACGGGCCGCGAAGGCGGGTATTCCAAGGGCAAGGGCGGCTCGATGCACATGTTCTCCAAGGAGAAGCATTTCTACGGCGGCCACGGCATCGTGGCGGCTCAGGTGCCGCTGGGCGCCGGACTTGCTTTCGCCGACAAGTACAAGGGCAACGACAACGTCACCTTCACCTACTTTGGTGACGGCGCGGCGAACCAGGGCCAGGTCTACGAGACCTACAACATGGCCGAACTCTGGATGCTCCCTGTGGTGTTCGTGATCGAGAACAACCAGTACGCCATGGGGACGTCGACGAAGCGCTCGACCAAATCGCCCTCCTACTGGGAACGCGGCGCCGCCTACGGCATCCCGGGCGAGGAAGTCGACGGCATGGACGTGCTGGCGGTGAAGGCGGCGGGCGA
>CAYMMT010000026.1:0-410 GCA_964391555.1 uncultured Rhodobacterales bacterium | reverse complement strand
CGCGTGCCGTGCAACACTGCCGTTCCGGCGCCGGCCCCTACATTCTCGAGGTCATGACCTACCGCTACCGCGGCCACTCCATGTCGGATCCGGCCAAGTACCGGACCCGCGAGGAGGTGCAGGAAATGCGCGAAAAGCGCGACGCGATCGAGCACGTCCGCACCATGCTCATCGACGGCAATCACGCCTCCGAAGAGGACCTCAAGAAAATCGACAAGGAGATCAAGGAGGTCGACAAAGAGGCCGCCGAATTCTCCAAGGAGAGCCCCGAGCCCGCGCTCGAGGAACTCTGGACCGACATTTACGCCTGACGCCCGAGGGAGGACGACCACATGGCAACCGAAGTACTGATGCCCGCCCTCTCCCCCACGATGGAGGAAGGCACGCTGGCCAAATGGCTGGTCAAGGAA
>CAYMMT010000025.1:0-25680 GCA_964391555.1 uncultured Rhodobacterales bacterium | reverse complement strand
TGTGGCCCTATCTAACCAGGGACAAGGATGAACCAATGGCTACCTGCAATGTCTGCCAGCAAAGCGGCTACGGCGACCTAGACCTTCTCGACGGTGTCTGTGCGGTCTGCCGTCAGCGGATTGCGATGGGGGTCATCGACCCCACGACCGGCGGACTTCCTGCCAAGATCATGCTGACGACTGAAACCGCCCCCGACATCGAGATCGACGAGCGCCTCGAGATCGTCACCGCCGAGGTTGTCTTCGGCATGAACCTGTTCAAGGATATCGCGTCCGCCCTGCGCGACACCTTCGGGGGGCGCACTGAGACCATGGAGACAGCGTTCCGGAACGCTCGGAAAACGGCGCTCGCTGAACTCACCCGCGAGGCTGTGTCGATCGGCGCCAACGCTGTGATCGCCATCGACCTCGACTATTCCGAGATATCCGGCGGCGGGCGCTCGATGCTCTTTCTCGTCGCATCCGGCACCGCCGTCCGCCTCTCGGAACAGGTTCAGGCCGCCGCTGAATGATGCGGAACACGATGAGAGCTATATCACCCATATGCCTCGCCACTGCAGTCTTGATCGCTTCCGGCCCTGCCCAAGCCGACCTGACAGATATTCGCCGAGATGAATGCGCCATTCGCGGCGAATATGCCGAGATGATCATGGCGGCGCGGCAAGACGGCATCGCGCTGGACGATCTGCTCGGCGTGCTCGAACAGTCCGACTACTTTGAGCTATGGGAGCTCATGGCGGTCATGGCATACCGCAACCCCAGGCGATCGTCAGAAGCCGGACGCGCGGAAGTCGTTTCTGATTTTCGCGACCTGATCCAAGTGGACTGCCTCGAACGAGGTTTGAACTGACGGCCCAAAAACAGTTCCCACTTCCGATCTGACCTCCTGTGACGGATCCCACCCCTAAGCCATTGATCTGAATGGCCGAGCCCCTTTTCTGGGAACTGAAGATCGAACCGGGCCGCCGAGTTCCCAGTTCAGACGCCGGCGTCACACCGTCTTTGGATGACCTCGACCCGCTCCTCTGGCCCCTTGAACCCATGTTTCAAAGGCTCTTCAGCACCCTCCCCAACCGTGACTTTCGAGCGATCCTTTGCGCAGCCAAGTCGGCGACGCACCCCATTTTGGCGCCTCACTGCAAAACTCTTTTGCCGCCTCTGACAGCGTCTTTCCGAAGGCTTCAAACGTCATGTTTTTAACGCCCCAAGGCGGATGGCCCGCCCACTCCCGCCCTCTTCCGCTTTCCTGCAAGTTTCACTGTAAGCGTACAACCGACGTAATACCGACGTAATACCGACGTGGTTTTCGGGGCTCCGCCCCCGGTCAAAAAACACGCAACACCCTCCCCGCGGCCAATCGACCCTTGCAAGACGGCCCCCCTCGGCCTACCTCACTCCCCGGCGGGCTACTGCTCTTCTCGTGATACGGGTTTATTCCGGTGGCCTTACGCAACTCCGAGGGAGCTGGCTCTGTGCGGATCCTGGTCCGTTTACCTGGCGCCCACCTGATTTATCAGGTCCTCGGGAATTCGCACCCCCACGGTCGCTGCGGGGCCCGCCACTCTTCCCTGTCCTGTAACGAGCGTGATCCCGCCCGACCGTTTCGCACCGATGTCGGCGCCCGCGCCGCCCCGGTCCGGGCTCTCAGCGCTTGTTGGCACGCAGCGGTATCGGCTCGGCAAGCCAGACCTCTTCGCGGCGACCGCCCTCGTCATCGTCGTCGTCCTTGTCGGCCATGCTCATGATTGCAAAGGCAAATTGAACCCCGGCAAAGACGATGCCGTTCAGGACCCACATCACGATCACCGCAAGCACACCGTCCTGCGAGCGCGACACCAGCCCCCACAAACCCATGACATCGAACCACAGCATGAGCCCGACAAACGCCGCCGCGGCGATGAATCCGATAATACAACTCTTGATATAGAGCTTGATCAGGTCGGGCAGTTTCGGCTGTCTCATGGTGATCTCCGGGGGCCGTTTCCTGTTCCGCCCCTGCGCGTAACCTAGCGGTCAGGCGGGGCCTGTCCAGCGGTGTTCAAAAGGACTCCGGCCGCGCCTCGCGGGCCATGTGGTCGAGCACGGCGTTGACGAATTTCGGCTCGTCTCCGCCTTCGAAAAAGGCCCGCGCGACATCCACGAACTCGGTGATCACCACCTTCGGTGGCGCCTCGCCCTCCAGCATTTCTGCCGCCGCCGCCCGAAAGATCGCCCGAAGCGTCGGATCAATCCGCGCGATGGGCCATTTCGCCACCAGGGCACGGTCAGTCATCTGGTCGATCAGGGCCTGATAATTCACCGCCTGATCAACAAGTTGGCGGAAAAGGTCCACGTCCCCCTCGGCCATTTCGTCGCCCTCATATACCGCGCCGAAGCGGTGGTCCTCGAACTCCCGCGTCACGGCCTCGACGGGTTGACCGGAGGCCTCCATCTGGAAGAGCGCCTGCACCGCATAAAGCCGTGCGGCCGACCGCATCCTGCGCTTCTGATTGTTCGACATCGTCATACCGTGTGGGTCCCGCCCGCAAAGGTGGTAAAGCCGATCCCCTTGGGCTTCTTGCCCCATTTTCGCGACAGGGCGATCAGGTGCAGCGCCGCCGCCGCGGCACCGCCGCCCTTGTTCTGGCCGTCGGGGTCGGCCCGGACGGCGGCCTGCTCATGGGTTTCGACGGTGAGGATGCCGTTGCCGATGGCGAGGCCCTGCAAGCCCAGAAGCGAAATCGCGCGGGAACTGTCATTGCACACCGTCTCGTAATGGGTCGTCTCGCCCCGGATAACGCAACCAAGCGCAACGAAACCGTCAAAATCCCCCAGCCGGGCAGCCATGCCGATAGCCGATGGCACTTCCAGGGCACCGGGCACCTCGACGGTCTCGTGCGTGCCGCCCGCGGCCTCGATCACACCGCGCGCCCCGGCAATGAGGTGATCCGCGATATCCCGGTAATAGGGCGCGACGACGATCAGGATCTTTGGCGGGTCATCGAATTTGGGAAGGTCCAGTTCATAGTGGGATGCGCCAGCCATCAACCAAGCTCCGAGATCTTGCGGGTTCCAACAATTTCAAGGCCGTAAGCCTCAAGGCCAACCACCTTTGGCTGCGGCGAGTTTGTCAGCAGCGTGATCTGCGACAGCCCCAGTGACGACAGGATCTGCGCCCCCAGACCGTATTGGCGCAGGGTCTGCGGAGAGACTTCGTCGGCCACGGCCAGTTTCATCGACGTGTCCCGCAACAGCACCACGACGCCCCGGTTCTCTTGCGCCACCATTTTCATCGCCGCCGCGAATTCGTCGGCCCGGCCCCGCGGTCCCGTGCCGACAACATCAAGCATCGGGTCCAGCGCATGCATCCGCACCAGAACCGGTTCGTCACCGGAGATATCGCCCCGGGTCAGGACGATATGCTCATCGCCATGGGCGGTGTCGGTATAGATCCGCATCGTGAAGGTGCCGCCGAACTCGCTGTCGATGTCCCGTTCGGTTCGCACGCGGACAAGGTTGTCGTGCCGGCGCCGATAGGCGATCAGATCGGAAATCGTGCCGATCTTGAGTCCGTGACGCTGCGCAAAGGCCACCAGCTCCGGCAGACGGGACATGGTGCCATCTTCGTTCATGATCTCGCAGATCACGCCAGAGGGGTTCAGCCCGGCGAGGCGCGAGACATCCACAGCGGCCTCCGTATGGCCGGCCCGCACCAACACGCCGCCATCGCGGGCCCGCAGCGGGAACACATGGCCCGGCGTGGCGATGTCCTGCGGGCCATGAGCGGCATCAATCGCCACGGATATCGTGCGCGCCCGGTCGGCGGCGGATATGCCCGTCGTTACCCCGTCCCGCGCCTCGATCGAGGTGGTGAAGGCCGTTTCGTGCCGGGACGAGTTGTTCGTGGACATGAGCGCGAGGCCAAGCTGATCGACCCGCTCCGACGTCATGGACAGGCAGATCAGGCCCCGCCCGTGCGTCGCCATGAAATTGATGGCATCCGGTGTCGCCATCTGCGCGGGAATCACGAGGTCACCCTCGTTCTCCCGGTCCTCATGGTCGACGAGAATGAACATCCGGCCGTTGCGCGCGTCCTCGATGATCTCTTCGACCGACGAAATCGCATCGCTCCAGTCCTCCTCGACGGGGCCCGGGGTTTCATAAATCTGGCTCATGGCAGCTCCAACTCTGTCACGGCGCGAGATATCCCGGGACGCCACCGAAGGAAAGCCGCCCGCGCGGATTGGGCGCAACGTCTTGACGGCAGGGGGCGATCAGGTTTTTTTGTTTCGGCAAATCCACCGACCTGTGCCAACCTGCCCCAAAATCGATGGGGACCGAAGATGACAGACCAATCCAAGCTCGAAGAGATCGCCGCCGACTACACCGCCGCCTGGAACTCCGGATCCGCCGCGGCCGTGGCCGGATTCTTTGCCGCCGACGGGGAGATCGTGATCAACCGGGGCGAGCCCTGGTCGGGGCGCGCCAAGGTGGAAGAAATGGCCAGCGGCTTCTTTGCGGACGTCCCTGACCTGAGCCTGACCTGCGATGACATTCGGCTGGCCGGGGATCACGCGGTCTATGTCTGGACCTTCACAGGCCACGACGCGGGCACCGGCAACCCGCTGACCGTTCGCGGATGGGAGGAGTGGGAGCTTGCGCCGGATGGCAAGGTGCAGGCGTCCCGCGGGTGGTTCGATGCCGAAGACTACGCCCGACAGGTGGCCGGATGACCCTCTGCCTCGTCCACCATCTCGGGGCGGATAGCGATGGGGAAAGCCATTGGCGCGACATCCCCGCCACGCTGGAGGAGCGCGTCTTTGCCCCGCCCGCGCAAGGCATTGAGGTGTCGGAACCCCTCCCCGCGGTGTCCACATTCTTTTTGCGTCTCAAGGCGGGCTGGAACGAACCGATCCACCCGACCCCTGTGGCCCAACGGCTGGTCTGCCTGACCGGTTGCATCCGCGTCACGGCAAGCGACGGGGACACAAGGGAAATTGGCCCGGGCGATGTCTGGGACATGTCTGACACTCACGGCAAAGGCCACCACACCGAGGTGATCAGCGACACCGATTTCGAATGCGTCATGGTGCAGCTGGGCTGAGACCGCGCAGCGGTTTGCGTGGTTTCACCGAACCCTCCGTTTCAAAAATCTTGAACAATGTTCATAATTTCCCTTGAACACGCTTGATCGATCCCCATTTGCATCTTGTGAACAATGTTCACGGCACGCGAAAGGAGGCGACAAACCATGTTCAAGACCCTCTCTACCCTGATCGCAGGGGCCTCGGCCCGGTCGGAAGACCGTGTGCGCGACGCCTTCGCGCTCGAGCTCATCGACCAGAAGATCCGCGAGGCGGAAGCCACTTTGAAAGCCGCCAAGGCGACCCTCGCCTCCCTGATACAGCGCCAACGCAGCGAAGAGCGGCAGGCAACGGCGCTCGACACGCGGATCGCCGACATGACCGGGCGGGCCCGCGCCGCCCTGGACGCTGGCAAGGATGAGCTTGCTGCCGAAGCCGCGGAGGCGGTGGCCCGGATGGAAAACGAAAAGACCGTCCGTACCGAAACGCTGGACCGGCTCGACCGCAAGGTCGTGCGCCTGAAATCCTCGATCGAGGCCGGCCATCGCCGCATCATCGACCTCCGTCAGGGCGCGATCCAGGCCCGCGCGGTGCGCCGCGAACAAGAGGTGCAGATGCGGTTGGTCCGAACCAATGGACCGTCGGTAGCCATGGACGATGCCGAAGAGCTGATCTCTCGCGTCCTGGGCCGCGATGACCCGTTCGAGCAATCCGAAATCCTGCGGGAGATCGACCGGGATCTCAGCCACGACACGCTCGCCGACCGGATGGCCGATCAGGGCTTCGGCCCCGCGACCCGACACACCGGCGCGGACGTTCTGGCCCGCCTGAAGGCTGCGACGGATGACTGAGCCCAAGAGCCCCTGGCCGAAACCGAAACCGAACTCGACCGATCATCACTCACAACCCCACCAACCAACCCACACGAGGACTGTCCCCATGCACAACTTCAACCGCTCCGACAATTCGCTGATCATGTTCATCAACGGCCTCGGCGTTGCCATCGCCTACGGCATGCTTGGCCTCTCGCTCTATCTGTCCACCGACGTGCCGCTGGCGACCAAGGGCTACTGGGGCATCGGGATCATGATGCTCACGCTCAGCCTCGTGAACTTCGTGAAGTACCGGTTCGACGACCGCCTGAGCGAAGACCGCCTGACGCGGATCGAAGAAGCGCGGAACGAAAAGCTTCTTGAGGAATTCGTGACCGACAAGGCCGCTTGACCCGGCTCGCCTGCCTGCCCCGTCCGGCCGTTGCGGTCCGGGCGGGGCTTGACCGTTGTTGACCCCGGCTCCTACCGTTGAGACATGACCACGACCACACCCAGCCCCAGGCCCCGATGAGCGCGGATCTCGGCGCTGCGCCCCCGCCCAGACCCGGCCTCCTGCGCCGCTTTGCGGCCCGGATCGTGGGGCATGCGCTGGTCCTGATCGCTCGGTTCATCACCGCGGTTCGGGCCGATTGGCGGGGGCTCGAACCGGTGCCGAGGCAGCGGGTCTACTATGCCAATCACACGTCCAACGCCGATCTGCCGATGCTTTGGGCGGTCATGCCCGCGGCGGTCCGGCGGCAGGTGCGCCCGGTGGCGGCGGCGGACTACTGGTTGCAGAACCCGATCCGCGCCTTCGTGGGGCCCGAGGTTTTCAACGCGGTTCTCGTGGACCGTCGCCCCGGCGAGCGCACCGAGGACCCGATGGAGAACATCCTGGAGGCGCTCGACGACGGCGCGTCGCTCATCATCTTCCCCGAAGGCGTGCGGAACCGGACGAAGGATCCCCTGCTACCCTTCAAGGCCGGCCTCTACAACATCGCCACGGCGCGTCCGGACGTGGACCTTGTTCCCGCATGGATCGCGAACCTGAACGAAATCATGCCGTCCGGCGAGGTCATCCCCCTGCCGCTCATCTGTACGGTAACCTTTGGCGCCCCGCTCCACGTCGTGGCGGATGAGGACAAGTCCGCCTTCCTGTCCCGGGCCGCGGACGCGCTTGTGGCCCTGAAACCGGCCTCATCCACCGACACGCGCCCCGCCCCGCAGGTGGAGACATGACCGACACGACCATCGATATCCTGATCCTGTCGCTGGGCACGGTTGGTCTTCTTATGGCGTTGACGCTGTTTGGCGAGGTGCTGCGGTCGCGTGTGCCCCGCGGCGAGACCAGCCCGTCGGTCGAAATCTTCATGACGCGCGTACATTCGTGGTGGGGCATGGTGATCCTGTTTGCCCTCGCCCTGCTGATCGGGGAGGTTGGCGTGCTGCTGCTCTTTGCCTTTGCCTCGTTTGCGGCGCTGCGCGAAGTGTTGACGTTCACCGACAAGACCCGGGCAGATCACCTGTCGCTGGCGCTCGGCTTTTTCGTGATCCTGCCCGTGCAGTACCTCTTTGTCGGCCTCGGATGGGATACAGTCTATTCGGTGCTCATTCCGGTCCATGCCTTCCTGCTTCTTCCCGTGCTTTCCGCCCTCCGGGGACCCTCTGACCGGTTTCTGATCCGCGTGGCGGAGACACAATGGGGCCTGATGATTTGCGTCTACTGCGCCTCTCACATCCCGGCCCTCATGAATATCAGGGTCCCGGGATACGAGGATCGGTCGATCCTGCTGATCGTGTTCTTTGTCATGGTGGTGCAGTCCGGTGACCTTCTGGAGTACTTCTTCGGACGCCGGTTCGGACGTCGCCGGATCGCACCGGGCCTGTCGCCCAAGACATGGGAAGGCGTGGTCTTCGGACTGGCCGCCGCCGCGGTCATCGGCGCAGCCCTCGCCTGGATCACGCCCTTCGGGGCATGGACCGCGGCGGCGATGGCCTTTGCCGCCTCGCTGACAGGGATGCTCGGCAATCTCGTGTTCGCGGCGATCAAGCGGGACCGGGGGGTGAAGGACTGGTCACACCTGATCCCGGGTCAGGGCGGTTTCATGGATCAACTCGATAGCGTCGTTTTTGCAGCGCCCGTGTTCTACCACCTTGTGTCACTCGCCTCGTCAGGGTGACTGGTCGCTGATGCCGTCCAAATCCTCGATGTCCGGGACGGCGCTGGTTGGCGACCCAACATCGGCACGCTTGGCCTCGACCGGGTCGGCCCCGGAAAACAGGGGAAGATGGATCGCGACGCAGAAGCCGCCTTCGGCGTGATTGCGAAGGTCCAGCCAGCCGCCTGATTGCACCGCAACCCCCTCTATCATCGAAAGCCCCAGGCCCGATCCCGTTGCCGCCGGCTTGGTGCTGTAGAACGGTTCCGAAATCCGGCCGATGAGGTGATCCGGAACACCCGGACCCGTGTCCGTGATCCTGAGGATCACGTCCGGGCCCTCGACAGCCGCCTCGAGCCGGATCACGCCGCCGTCCGGCATCATTGCATCACGCGCGTTCACCGACGCGTTCATGAGCGCGGTGCGCAGGTGTTGCGGGTCCGCCATGACGCGCGCGCCCTCGACGGAGCGCCCCCTCTCCAACGTCACGTTGGCGGGGATCAGCTGGCGCAGCGACTCCAGCGTCTCGTCCAGCAGATCATCGACGGCAATCAGGTCCTGATGCCACTGTGATTTCCCCGAATATGCCAGAAGCTGACGCACCAGTTCTGCCGCCCGGTCCGCGCCGCTCCGCGCCTCGGCGACGAATTCCGCCCTGTCGTTCGGGTCATCCACGACTTCGATCAGGTCGAGGTTCCCGCGGATCACCGTGAGAATGTTGTTGAAATCATGCGCGATTCCGCCACTGAGCTGGCCGACGGCGGCCATCTTCTCGGCATGGGCCTCGGCCCGATTTCTGGTATCAAGGCGGGTCCGCATTTTCATCACGTCTATGAACGCGTGGAAGAAATAAGCCGTCGCGCATCCGGCCGCGCCCAGAACAAGAACCTGTTGCGCCATCGTTTCGGTTTGCTGGAAGACAAAGAACGTGACCCAGACCGACGTCACCACGACTGCGGTCGCGTCAACAACCGCAATGTGGGACCACCGCTTGTGATTCATCAGGGCATGGAGCGCGAGACCGGCAATGCCGCACACAGCGACAAAAAGCGGTACCAACCCACCCCAGGACGCGATGTAGATCACCATGGAGATGAACCAGACCGCGATCATGATATTCAGTCCGAGTGCCGCCGCGTAGGTCGTCCGCCGAACCGGACGACGCACCCGCGTGATGAACGCGACATTGGCGAGGCTCAGGAGCGCGAATCCGGCGCCCCAGGCGATCATCACGACCGCTCCTGTTGCTGCCCACAGCACGACGGCCGCAACCGCAACGAGGCTGATACGGAACATGTAATCGGCATTTTCACCAGCTTCCGCGGTTTCGATCGCTTCGAATTCCGAAGCCACATCGAAACGCGCGATCCGGTGCAACGCGTGCTTCACCACTGGGTCACTTTCACAATTTTTGCGTCACTGGCGCGCCGCGCGATCTTGGCATGTCGGTCAAGTCTTCTCCAGACCCAGCTGGGTGCCGGTCCCCCGGATACCTATCACAATTTTGCGGTGCCGGGGCGCATGCGATGTCGCAGCGGCAATCCGGCCGGTCCAGTGAGCGGAACTCGATCTGGCCGGGGACCCAACCCGGTGCTCCCCCGATGCGTCTGCAGTTCCCTTCCTGCCACCTGGCACGCCCGCTCGGTTAGCCACGCGCCAAATCGGGTCTTGCCCGGGTCCGGCGATGTCAGCCGATGATTTCGAACCTGTCGACGTCCACGAGGCCCCTGTCGGTGATCTTGAGATGCGGAATGACCGGCAGGGCCACGAAGGCCAGTTGGAGAAACGGCTCTTCGAGGGTCACGCCCAGGACCAGGGCGGCGTGGCGCAGGTCGATGAGACTGTCGCGCACCGTCTCGAACGGGTCCAGTGACATCAGCCCGGCCAACGGCAGGGCGAGTTCGGCTGTCACCACGCCCCCATGGGCGACGACAAAGCCGCCTTCGATCTCGCTCAGCCGGCGGACAGCCACGGCGAGGTCGGCATAGTCCATGCCGACGGCCACGATGTTGTGGTGGTCATGGGCCACGGTCGCGGCGATGGCCCCGCGCTTGATGCCGAAGCCGTGGACGAAGCCTGTTGCGATGTTGCCGTTTTGGCCATGCCGCTCGACCACCGCGACGCGGGCAAGGTCGCGATCCGGGTCGGGGCGCTTGTCACCGTCCTGCGGGCTGATGTCCTCGGTGAGGTGGTCGGTGATGATCTTGCCGGGGACGATGCCGATGACTGGGGTTTCCGTCCGGTTGCCGGCGCATCGGAAGCTGTCCGGCGTCACCGGCGGCGCATTGACCGAATTCCGCCCCGGCGGGTCGATCTGCGCCCGCGCCTCAAGGGCCGCATCCGAGACCATGACGCCCGCAACCATGACCCAGGCCGCGTTGCAGTCCCGCAGGTTTGGCAGGGCCACGATATCGGCGCGCCTGCCGGGCGCGATCTGACCGCGATCCTTCATACCAAAGGCCTCGGCCCCGGACAGGGACGCAGCGCGGTAGACCGCCAGCGGCTCGCACCCGGAGGCGATAAGCGTTCGGATCATGTAGTCGAGATGGCCGTGCTCCGCGATATCCAGCGGGTTCCGATCGTCGGTGCAGAGGCACATGTACGGCGCGGTGCGTTCGGTCAGAAGCGGTGCGAGCGCGGCGAGGTCCTTGGACACGGAGCCTTCCCGGATCAGCACCCGCAGCCCCTTCTGCAGCTTCTCCCGCGCCTCTTCGGCGCTTGTGGCCTCGTGCTCGGTCCGGATCCCCGCCGCGGCATAAGCGTTGAGGTCCTTGCCCGACAACAGTGGGCAATGGCCGTCCATGTGACCCCCTTCGAACAGGCGAAGCTTGGCCATGATGCCGGGATCGCGATGGATCACTCCGGGGAAATTCATCACCTCGGCCAGGCCCAGCCCCGAGGCATGGCCCATTAACGGCGTGATGTCCTCGGCCTCGATCCGGGCCCCTGCGGTCTCCATATCCGTCGACGGCACGCAAGACGGCAGTTGCACCCGGATGTCCATCAACGTGTGCCGGCTCGCCTCCTGAAAGTAGCGGATGCCCCGCGGGCCGATCACATTGGCGATCTCGTGGGGGTCGCAGATGGCGGTGGTCACGCCGCGCGGGGTCACGCAGCGGTCGAACTCGAAGGGCGTGACACAGGAACTTTCGATGTGCAGATGCGTGTCGATGAAGCCCGGAACCAGCGTCAGCCCGGTGGCGTCGATGATCTGCTGACCATCATATTCAGCCCCGATCCCGACGACCCGGCCACCGCAGACCGCCACGTCCCCGGCAATCAAATCCCCCGTCACAAGGTCCAGCACCTGACCGCCCCGGATCACGATATCGGCGGGCGCGTCCCCGCGCCCCTGCGCGATGCGGCGTTCCAGATCGTCCATCTTTGGCCCTCTCGTCATTTCGGCATGCACTTGTCTGGGCGATAGGCTATCGGGGCGCAACGACGCATGCCAGAGACGGAGCCCCCATGACCCAGGTGATCGACAGCTTTGCCGACATTTCCGCCCAATACGACGCCGCGTTCGTGGACCTCTGGGGCTGCATGCACAACGGCCTGACCGCCTACCCCGACGCCGTCGGGGCCATGCAGGCGTTCCGCGCGGCAGGCGGGCTGGTGATCCTCGTGACCAACGCGCCTCGGGCCTGGAGCGGTGTCAAGGTCCAGCTCGACCAGTTGGGCGTCCCCGAGGACAGCTATGACGCCATCGCCACGTCGGGGGATTCGGCGCGGGCTGCGATGTTCCGCGGCACGGTGGGGCAAAAGGTGTGGTTCATGGGAGAGGACCGCGATCAGGGCTTCTTTGATCCGATGCAGCTGATCTCGGACCCGGTACAGGTTGAAAAAGTGCCGCTGGATCAGGCCGAGGGTATCGTGTGTTGTGGTCCGTTTGATCCCTTTGCCGACCCCGCGGTCAATCGCCCCCAGTTTCTCTACGCCAAGACCAGGGGTCTGAAACTGCTCTGCGCGAACCCCGATATCGTCGTGGACCGGGGCGACAAACGCGAATGGTGCGCCGGGGCGCTGGCGGCGCTTTACACCGAGATGGGCGGTGAAAGCCTCTATTTCGGCAAACCCCATCCGCCGATCTACGACCTCGCCCGGCGCCGGCTGTCGAACCTGCCGGAGATGAAAGGCCGCAGCGTGGATGCCAATCGCATCGTCGCCATTGGCGACGGTATCCGCACCGACATCCTCGGCGCCCAGCAGGAAGATTTCGACTCGCTCTTCATCACCGGCGGCCTTGCGGCGGACGAGACCGGGACGTCGCCCGGCGGACAACCGGACGCGGGCAAAGTCGCGGCATATGTCGCCCGTGAAATGGTCACGCCCACCTACGCCATCGGGTTCCTGCGCTAGTCTATCGGCGAAATTGCGCCCATCGGTTTGTAATGTAACGGGGCTGACCTTACGTCAGAATTGTCGCCATTTGCGGCGGCCCGCTCGTGGGGGCGGTGACACAAAACACTTTGAGCGAGGACAATTCCGATGAGGTACAACCTTTCGAATGCATTTGTGAAAAGCTGGTCCACGTCTGGCGATGTCGACGGCGACACCTTCGACTTCAATTTCACGACCGAAGAGCCCGATCCTCAGGCAGTCGGTATGTTGCTGCCAGCCGTTCAGCAGGCTCGCGAGGCAGCGCGCAGTACCGATACTGCGGACATACCGGTAGAGACCATGACGATGAACTTCGAAAAGATCGAATGGGACGAATCGGCACCGCACGAGATTGACGACTTCCTGTTCTGACGAGCCGCACAGCCGGCATCCGTTCAAAGTGCAGCGTTGAACGCGCCTTTTCGGGCGCGATGGCCCACCGTTGGCAGTGTCGTTTCTGCACTTGCAAAGTAATATTGTTGCGTGCAATAACATTCATGCGGCAAAAAATTACTTTGTGGATGGTGAGATGCTCGACAATATGCCCCGCGGTACGATCTGTATCGAAGACATCGAGATCGGCATGCTGCGGTCTCTCACCAAGGTGGTCACGGACCGTGATATCGAACTGTTTGCCGAGGTCTCGACCGACCGGAACCCGGTCCATCTGGATGATGATTATGCGCAGGACACGATCTTCGAAGGCCGCATTGCTCACGGCATGCTGACCGCCGGACTGATCTCAGCGGTTATCGGAGAGCAATTGCCTGGCCACGGCACCGTCTACCTCGGCCAGTCGCTGAAGTTCCTCGCGCCGGTCCGCCCCGGTGATCTGGTGACGGCCGAAGTCGAGGTCACCGACATCGAACACGGCAAGCGCCGGGTGAGGATGGAAACCCGCTGCCTTGTCGGGGGCAAGAAGGTTCTGATCGGCGAAGCCACCGTGCTGGCCCCGTCGAAGCGGTTCGACTGACAGGTGCGCGGCGATGGGCGGTCGCTGATCGTCTGGCCGGTTCATCGACGCGTGGGGCATTGAACCCGCAATGACCTCCCGATAGGTCATCCCCATGCAGATTGTCCGGGACAGCCAATTCGTACCAACCGAGTGCCGCGGGGCCGTGGCGGCGATCGGAAATTTTGACGGCGTCCACCTCGGGCATCTGGCGGTTGTCGACCAGACCCGAACATTGGCGAAAACGCTTGGCACCCGGCTGGGCGTGATGACCTTCGAACCACACCCGCGCAGCGTCTTTGCCCCCGAGGCGCCGGCGTTTCGGCTGATGAACGCGGTGGCGCGGGCGCACCGGATGGAGCGGATCGGCATCGATGTCCTGTTCGAGTTGCCGTTCACGCCGTCACTGGCCGCCCTGACACCCCGGGACTTCTCCCAGGACATTATCGTCGACGCGCTGGGGCTGACCCATGTGGTGGTCGGTGCCGACTTCCGGTTTGGCAAGGACCGGGCCGGAACCGCACCGGTCTTGCAGGAGCTGGGCCGCGAGTTGGGATTCGGCGTCACGGTCGCGGAGTTGGTCGAAATCGGGGGCGGAGAGGTCAGCTCCACCGCGATCCGCGCGGCGTTGAGCGACGGCCGACCACATGACGCGGCCGAGATGCTGGGCCATTGGCACCGGATCGAGGGACCGGTGGTCCAGGGCGATCAACGGGGGCGTGACCTCGGATATCCGACGATCAACCTGTCCATCGACGGACTGCACCCGCCCCGGCATGGCGTCTATGCGGTCAAGGTCGATATTCTGAGCGGGCCTCATGCCGGCAGCTACGACGGGGCCGCGTCGGTCGGGGTTCGGCCGACATTTGGCGTGAATTCCGCCAACTGCGAAACCTACCTGTTTGATTTCGAAGGGGATCTCTATGGCGCGGAGGCGTCTGTCGCGCTTGTCGAATTCCTGCGTCCGGAAGAAAAATACGACGACCTCGATGCACTCATCACCCAGATGGACGCCGATTGTGCCCGCGCCCGCGAGATCCTCGCAGATGTCTGACGACCCGATCCGGCGAGAGGGCCTTCGGGAGCGGTACTGGTCCCACGTGCCGATGGCCAAGATGTCGCGCGCCGAGTGGGAGGCGCTGTGCGACGGGTGCGGCAAATGCTGCCTGAACAAGCTCGAAGACGATGAGTCCGGCGATGTTGCCCTGACCCGCGTCGCCTGTCGCCTTTTTGACGATAGCTCTTGCCGCTGCGCCTCCTACGAGAACCGCCACGCCCATGTCCCCGAGTGCATCCGCCTGACGCCCCATACGATACCCGATCACCTCTACTGGCTGCCCCAGACCTGCGCCTATCGGCTTGTCTTCGAAGGCCGCGACCTGCCCTATTGGCATCCACTGATTTCCGGGACTGCCGACAGCGTGATGGCGGCCGGTGTTTCGGTTCAGGGCATCACGATATCCGAAGCCGAAGTGCCCGAGGATGACTGGGAAGATTACACCATAGACGAACCCACCTGAGAAAGGCTGCCCATGTTCTTTGCCTCGGACAATGCCGGCCCCGCCCATCCGTCCGTTCTCGACGCTCTCGCGACCGCCAACGAGGGCTACCGGAAGGCCTATGGCGCGGAGGCAGAAATGGATGCCGTGCGCGCGCAGATCCGCGAGATATTCGAGGCGCCCGAAGCGGCGGTCTACCTCGTGGCCACGGGAACAGCGGCCAATTCGCTGATCCTCTCGACCCTTGGCGATCCCTGGGCCACCACGTTCTGCACCCCGATGGCCCATATCCATGAGGACGAATGTAATGCGCCCGAGTTCTTTTCGGGCGGCATGAAGCTGACGCTGGTCCCCGACATGGAGGCCAAGATGACCCCCGATGCCTTGCGCGCCTCCATCGAGGCCGAGGAGACCCGCGGCGTTCACGGACCCCAGCGCGGTCCGGTGTCGATCACGCAGGCGACCGAAAAGGGCACGGTCTATTCGGTTGATGAAATCTCCGCGCTCAGCGCGGTGGCGCGGGACCATGGACTGCCCGTTCACATGGACGGCGCGCGGTTTGCCAACGCCCTTGTCACGCTGGGTTGCAGCGCCGCCGAGATGACGTGGAAGGCCGGCGTGGATGCCGTCAGTTTCGGGGGGACCAAGAACGGTCTCATGGGGGTCGAGGCCGCGGTTTTCTTTGACCCGGCGAAGGCCTGGGAATTCGAGCTGAGGCGCAAGCGCGGCGCGCATCTGTTTTCAAAGCACCGGTTTCTGTCTGCGCAAATGAAAGCCTACCTTGCGGATGGCCTGTGGCTCGACCTTGCGCAACGCGCCAATGGAGCGGCCCGGCGCATGGCTGACGGTTTGCGCCGCTCCAACAGCGCGCGCCTGCTCTATGAGCCCGCCGCGAACCTGATGTTCGCCGAGTTTCCGCGCGCCGCCCACCAACGCCTGCACGACGCGGGCGCGGTCTATTACGTCTGGTCCGGAAATCTCGAGGCCGGGGATCCCGAGGAGATGCTTCTGGCCCGGCTCGTCTGTGACTGGTCCACGGACCCCGCAACGGTCGATCGGTTCCTGAACATCCTCGCGGACTGACCTCAGCCGCGGCGGTTCGCGTCCAGATGCTTGCGCAGGTCCGTCAGGTCCGGGTGAATGCGGCGCAGGAGCTCTGCCATTTCCGGCGTGATGATGTCCGCGAACATCGCGCTGACGCGCCTGATTGCATCGGCGCGGAATGCCCGGCCGGCTTCCGTCAGGTAGACCCGTTTGCCGCGGGCATCATCCGGGTTGGGTTCCACGCTGACAAAGCCCCGCGCCTCCAGCACGCGCAGCGAATGCGTCATCGTGTTCTTGGTCACCTGCATGGCCCCGGCGATGCGGATCGGGGTCTTGCCGTCACCCAGCCGCGCGAGGTGGTTGACGATGGCGAAATGCGAGGGATGTACGCCATCGGGCAGCGCCTCGGCCAACAGGGCCGATGAGAGCTGATGGATGATGCCGATTTCGTTGAAGACGGCAAAGACCTGCGCCTCCGCCGTGGGTTCATCCGCGTCTGACCGGGTTGTCGTCGTCACACCAGCTTTGCCTCCAATGGCCAGCGCGGGCTGACCGGAACATCGGGACCGTAGCCGATGCGCGAAAGCATTTGAACCGTGCCGCCATCGGGGGCGAGCCTGTCGTGAACCTCCCGATAGAGCGCGTCCATTTCGGGGTATTCCTGCAAGGCCTGGGAGAGCGGCTGAAACCCCAGACCAACGGAGGTCGCCGCGAGATTCACCCGCAGCCAGTCGCCACCGGCCGCGATCTGATCCGCCCGGGTGTTGCCGCGACTGACCATCCAAACGTGCCCCATGGCGGTGCTGGTATTCTCGAGCACGGCCGCAAGACCCTGCCGGTAGACCGGGGTGCTGGTGTCGCTCGCGCTGGCTCGGGTGAAAAGTCCAAGCGTGCCAAGCGTTTCGAAGATCGGGCCCGAGAAATCGATACCGTCGGGGTTCGCCTCGATCTCTCTCTTGCCGATGCGGAAGAGATCGACGCTCTCGATATAGGTTCGGGGCGTCTCAATCTCGATGAGCAGCGCTTCCCCGGTCAACCACCGCCACGTCGCGACCTGTTCGGGATCCACGGTTCCGCCCAACATCATGCCGTGGCGGCTCGCGGCAAGGAGAACGTCAAGTGCCTCCCGGGGCACGGGGCGCGTGGTGTCAAACGGCTCCTTGAGCGAGCGGCGATGGGGAACGGCGGCCCAGAGCGGATCGGTCGCAACGGTCGGATCGGCGACGAACCGGGCGCGGGCCACTGGCCGGGCATCGAGCGCGGCAGAATCCTCTCCATCCGGAAACAGCGTCCGCTCAACCCGGTAGCCCGACGCATTGGCGGCCATGTCCATCAGTTCGAGGAAACATCCCAATCCGATGGTGAGCTGACGGTCGAGGGGGTCGGTGTGGGGCAATTGCCGGTCCGTGTCAAAGCGCAGGATCACGGTGTCGTCGCCGGATAGTTCCACCAGCCAGGGCTGCCGGTTGTGCGGATTGGGCGCGAGGATGGCATAGCTCAACGCGTTCAGGCGCGGATCAGCGTAGCGCGCGGCCCCGGCTTCGGCCCATGGGGCAAGCGCGGCGGCGGGGCTGCGGGTTGCGACGAATGCACCGGCGCCGGTTGCGGCAAGGACAACGCCGCCACCGGCAATCTTCAGGAAACCTCTTCGGTTCATCAGATTCACTTCTTTGGTTCGATGTCTAACCATTATAGTTCGATAACGAACCAATCAAGCCCTTCCGTCCAAAACCCGGAACGGATAGGGCCAAGCGGCAATGACCGGTGCCTCCCCTTCCATGACCGACAATGTTCGCGGCAGCCTCTTCATGATCCTCGCCATGGTCGGATTCGGGGTCGAAGACGCGTTCTTCAAGGCGGCGACAGCCTCTGGCGGCATCTCCCCCGGGGTGGCGACGTTTCAATTCGGATTGCTCGCGCTGCTGGCCTCGGCACTCTACGCCCGAACCCGCGGCGTGCCTGTCTGGACGGTGGAGTTCCTGCGTCCCCGGCTTCTGATCCGCACGGGGTTCGAGATCGTGGGCCGGCTCTTCTTCGCGCTCAGCCTTGCCTACACGCCACTTGCCACGACATCGGCCATTCTTCAGGCCGCGCCGCTCTTTGTCATGCTCGGCGCAGCCGTGGTGCTGGGCGAACGGATCGGGCCGCGCCGCTGGGCCGCGGTGGCCCTCGGCTTTGTCGGCGTCCTGATGATCATCCGCCCCACGTCATCGGGGATCGAGGTCAACGCGGTCTTCGCCCTTCTCGGCATGTTGGGCTTTGCGGGCCGCGACCTTGCCACCCGAACGGCGCCGTCCATCGTTCATGCCGCGCAACTCGGCGTTCTCGGTTTCGCGGTCGTGGCCATGGCCGGCCTCGTGATCATGGCATTCGAACCGGGGGCCCCCACCCTTCCCACTTCCGGGTCCGCGCTGCTCATCTGCGGCACCGCCATCTTCGGCCTGATCGGCTACACCGCCTTGACGTTCGCCATGCGCACCGGGGAGGTCGGGGCCGTGGCCCCCTTCCGGTATGCCCGCCTGATCGTGGCGCTGATCCTCGCCGTCACGGTTTTCGGCGAACGGCCCGACGCCATGACACTGGCCGGTGCAGCGCTCATCGTCGCGGCCGGCGTCTACTCGCTGTGGCGGGAGCGAAAGCTGTCCGGCTGAGCGCACTGGCGTCGATCCGGAATATCCCCTACATGCAAGCCTTCGAACTGATGAAGGTCAAGGATGTCACCTCTAACCCGCGCCGGATTTGTCGCCCTGATCGGAGAGCCCAATGCGGGCAAATCCACGCTTCTGAATCGGATGGTCGGGGCGAAGGTATCGATTGTCACGCACAAGGTTCAGACGACGCGGGCGCGGATCCGCGGCGTGGCGCTGTCGGGCGACAGCCAGATCGTCTTTGTGGACACACCGGGCCTGTTCCAGCCGCGGCGGAGGCTCGATCGCGCCATGGTTGCCGCAGCCTGGGGCGGGGCGTCGGACGCGGATGTGATCGTGTTGCTGGTCGAGGCCCATCGCGGGGTCACACCCGGGGTCGAGGCGATCCTCGATCGTCTTCGCGAGGTTTCGGGCGACCGCCCCGTCGCGCTGGCCATCAACAAGATCGACCGGGTCGAAGCACCGGTCCTGCTGGGCCTGACGGAGGACCTCAACACACGGTTCGGTTTCGTCCGGACCTTCCTGATCTCCGCCGAGAAAGGCCATGGCTGTGACGACCTGCTGACGTGGCTGGCCGGCGAAATGCCGGACGGACCATGGCTCTATCCCGAGGACCAAATTGCCGATCTCCCCTTGCGGATGATCGCCGCCGAGATGACGCGCGAAAAGCTGACATTGAGGCTGCATCAGGAATTGCCCTACCAACTCACGGTCGAAACCGAAGCCTGGGAAGAACGCAAAGACGGCTCTGCCCGGATCGATCAGGTGGTCTACGTGGCCCGTGACGGACACAAGGGCATCGTGCTGGGCCATCGGGGCGAAACGATCAAGGCGATCTCCAAGGCCGCGCGAGAGGAACTGGAGGAATTCCTGGGCCGCAAATGCCACCTCTTCGTGCAAGTCAAGGTGCGACCCAACTGGCTCGACGAGGCGGAGCGGTATTCCGAGATGGGCCTCGATTTCCGGGATGGAAATGGCTGAGCCGCGGCTCGCCGCCGAGCTGTGGGTCGCGGCATACCGGCGGCGGCTCGAACAAGCGCATATCCCGGCCTACGTGACCGCGCGCGGGGACGCGACGGCGGGGGCGGTTCTGGTCAAATGCGCAACGATGGATGGACGGGCGACCTGCCATCAGAGGTCGTTTGATCTGATGAGCGGGGAGCGCCGCTGGGTTGTCCTGGCCGAAGGCACCGAAGACGATGTGGACACTGCCATCTCGCGTCAGCGCGACATGGACCCGGATCTCTGGGTGATCGAGATCGAAGACCGGCAGGGGCGGCATCTGCTTGATGAGGACGGGTTGGCATAAGGTGCCACGGCCGAATTCGGTCCATCGCTCAAACACATGCAAAGGCATTTGCGCTGGTGCGCTTTGCATCGGCTGGCCGGCACGGAGCACTCACACCTTTCAACCGACCCGTTCAGTCAATCGCGATGCGGATCGCGTGTCCCCAGTAGCGCCAGCTCAACCCGACGAAGGCCGCGCTCAGGCCAAAAACGAGGCCCGCCCAGACGCCGACGCCCTCCCAGCCCCAGACAAATCCGGCGAGATAGGACACGGGCAGGCCGATCACCCAGTAGCTTACCGAAGCGATCCACATCGGCACGTTGGTATCGAGCACCCCGCGCAGCAGTCCCAGGACCATGACCTGCCCGGCGTCCACGAAGTGAAACAGCGCCGCCATGATGAGCAGGCCGACGCCGATCCGGAGGATTTCGGGCCGGGCCGCGTCTTCGGGATCGATGAAGGCGCCGATCAGTAGTTCAGGTACAGCAACGAATACCGAGACCGACACCAGCGCGAACGCCGTCGCGAGCCACAAGGCGGTCCTCGTCGTCTGCCGCAGCGCCGTCTCGTCGTGGCGGCCCAGGGCGCGGCCAGCGCGGACGGTCCCGGCCTGGCTCAGCCCAAGGTGCACCACAAAGACCAGTGAGGCCAGTTGCAGCGCAATCCCATGGGCGGCGAGCGGGATTGGCCCGAGCCAGCCCATCATGACGGAGGAGGCCGAAAACAGGCCCGCCTCTGCCAGAGAGGTGAGCCCGATCGGCACGCCCAGGGCAAAGACCTGCCGCATCGCGTCGGGATCCGCGCGCCAGATCCGCTGGAACAGGTTGAACTGGGGGGCAACCCGGGCGGTGTAGATCAGCAGGATCACCAGCGACAGGGCGGTGAGAGAGAGTGACGAAATCGCCGCGCCCCGCTCGCCAAGAGCGGGCAGGCCGAACGGTCCGCCAAAGATCAGCACCCAATTCAGCGGGATGTTCAGCGCCGCCGTCAGGACGGTTACCCAAAGGATGATCGGCGTGCGATCCAGCGCCGACAGGAAGGAGCGCAACACGATCACGGCAAGCGCCGGGATCATCTGCCAGCCGACGATGCGGAGGTAATTCTGGCCCGCTTCCGCCACGACCTCGGCCTGTCCGATGGCAAGAAAGATCGTCTCGGCAAGAAACAGCGGCGCCATCATCACCAGCCCGAATGCGGCCGACATCCAGAGCCCCATCCGCGTGACCCGCCTCGCCCGGGTGGTGTCACCGGCCTCCACGGCCTCCGCCACCATGGGCATAACCGCCCAGGCGAATCCGGAGCCGAGGAGGAAGATCAGAAAGTAGAAGGACCCCGCGAGCACCACGGCGGCCAGCGCCTCGATATCATACCAGCCCAACATGATGGAATCGGTCAGATGCATCGCGAACTGCGCGAGGTTGGAGCCGACAAGCGGCAGGCCGAGCGCCAGAAGCGCCCGCGCCTCGGTTCGGAATGCGGGTGTCATGGTGGAGTGCCCATACCGTCCTTTGCGCCGTGTCGCCAGTGGGCAGTCACCCGGCAATTGTCAGGAGACATTGCGCTCGACAAGGATAGGATTGGACCGGGAGTGACCGAAATGACCAAAACCTTGATCCACGATGCCCGCGCCTTCCTTGACGACCTCGCAGGCAACAACAACCGCGACTGGTTTCAGGAGCACAAGAAGATCTACGAGAAACAACTGCGCGATCCGGCCAAGGCGCTGCTTGCCACGCTTGCGCCCCGGATCGAAGCGCTCACCGGATACGACGTGAAGACCAAGCTCTTTCGCATCAACCGCGATGTGCGGTTTTCCAAGGACAAGACCCCCTACAACACTCATCTGCACATGATGTGGACGGTCGCCGCGGGGGTGCGACAGGATCCGGTGCTCTTTTTCGGGATTGGCCGGGACTATGTCACGGTGGGCGGTGGCATGATGGAATTTTCCAAGGATGTGCTGGCGGATTGGCGCAAGATGGTCGATCTGGACGGCGCGCGGATCGCGAGGCTCCTCGCCAAGGCCGAGGAGGCGGGATTTGGGCTGAGCAACTGGACCCCGGCACTGAAACGCGTGCCGCCGCCGTTTCCCAAGGACCATCCCCATGGCGCGTTGCTCAAACAAAAAGGGCTCACGCTCAGCGGGCAGCTTTCGGACGACGTCGAACCCGCGGGCGCCATCATGGACGCCATCGGAATGATCTGGCCGGTTGCGGACATGTTGGTCGGCATTGCCGAGCCACCTGTGGCCTGACGTGCCCCTGCCCACGCGGTGGCAACGAAGCCGGGCCGGGTCGCTCGCGGCGGATTGGATGTCAGCAGGTCCGCGGTTTCCGGGCCTTCATTTGATCCCGGTCTTCACTCTGCTTCGTGTGCGGGTTTTGCGACCGGCTCAGCTATCGTCTCCGGAGTTCAATCGGCGCAATCGGGCGGTGACGCTGAGGCCGTGGGCCTGAAGGCTCTCCGAAGCAGCAAGCGTTTCGGCGGCGGGGCCGATCTGGTGCAAAGCCTCCGGGGTCATCCGCGCCAGCGTCGTGCGCTTGAGGAAATCCATGACCGACAAACCGGACGAAAACCGCGCCGACCGCGCGGTCGGCAGGACGTGGTTCGGGCCACCCACGTAGTCGCCGACGGCCTCCGGCGTCCACGGGCCGATAAAGATCGCGCCCGCGTGATGGATCCGTTCCGCCAGCGCGTCGGCATCGGCCACGCAGAGTTCGAGATGCTCCGGCGCGATACGATCGCTCAGCGCCACGGCCTCGGCCAGGTCGCGCGCGACGATCACCGCCCCGAAGTCGCGCCAACTGGCCCCGGCAATATCGCGCCGCTCCAACCCGGCGAGCTGACTCTCGACCGACGCCGCGACCGCGTCGGCCTCGATCGGGTCGGTGGTGATCAGCAGGGACTGGGCGCTCTCGTCATGTTCCGCCGGGCTGAGCAGATCGAGCGCAATCCAGTCCGCGTCCGCCGACCCGTCGCCAATCACGAGGATTTCGGACGGACCGGCAATCATGTCGATCCCCACCTTGCCGAAAACCCGCCGTTTGGCGGCGGCGACAAAGGCGTTGCCGGGGCCGGTGATCTTGTCCACGGCCGGGATCGTGTCGGTTCCGTAGGCCAGCGCCGCGACGGCCTGTGCACCGCCGATGCGGTAAATCTCGTCCACCCCCGCTTCGCGACATGCCAGGATCACGAGCGGGTTCAGAATGCCGTCCGGCGCCGGAACCGTGACGGCGAGGCGCGAGACCCCGGCAACCTTGGCCGGGATCGCATTCATCAGGACAGAGGACGGGTAGGACGCAAGCCCACCCGGAACATACAGCCCCGCCGCCGAGACCGGGGTCCAGCGCCAGCCCAGCCCGGCGCCCGCCTCATCGGTCCAGAAGGCGTCATCCGGCATCTGGCGTTCGTGATAGGAACGGATCCGGACGGCGGCGAGGCGCAGGGCCTCGACCTCGGCCTCGGGGACCTTTGCGCATTCCTCGGCAATCTCTGCCGCGGACAGGCGCATGGTGTCTGGCGTCAACTCGACCCGGTCGAACCGCGCCGTCAACTCCAGAACGGCAGCGTCACCCCGGGTGCGCACGTCGGCGATGATGTCTGCCACGGCGGCATCGACATCCGGGCTGTCCTCGCGCTTGGCCGACAGCAGCGCCGCGAACCCCGCCTCGAATTTGGCATCCCGGGTATTCAGAAAGACCGGCATTGTCCTACTCCGGATGCGCGGGGGCCTTGCCCGAGGGGGCAAGATAGGGGCGCGTGACATCCCGCAAGAGCACCTCGAGCGCCTCGACCTGCGCCGCGATCGCGCCGTCCCCGGCCAGCGTGAGCACCACGCGGCCCATCCCGTCCTCCCCGGGCTCGAAGGCCACCGACAGGACCGACAGGATCATTTCCGGATCATCGCGGCTCACGCCCTGGGCGCGTACCGACAGCACATCTTCGATCGACAGAACAGACTGCACCCGCTCGAGCCCCCTGCCCCTGGCCTGAGCCCGCGCCTTGTCTTCCCAGCGAAAGCGGTTGAGCAGCAGGGCCAGTCGCCGCTGGTGCTTGTCAAACCTGATTTCCCGCACCTGCAGGACCGCGTCCTGGACAAGGGTCGAGATCACGTCGAGATCACCCGAATCCAGCGCCTTGAGCCTCAGGGGCGCTTCGCCGCCCTCTTCGAAAGTTGCGTCTGCCATGGGCCCCTAGTCGCCTTTCACCCGTTCGATCCGCGCCCCAACCGCAGAGAGTTTCTCTTCCACATGTTCGTAGCCACGGTCGAGGTGATAGACCCGGTTCACCCGGGTCTCTCCTTCCGCAGCAAGCCCCGCCAGGATCAGCGAGACAGAGGCGCGCAAGTCGGTCGCCATGACCGGGGCACCTTTCAACCGTTCGACACCCCGCACGGTGGCGATGCCGCCGTGCACGTCGATCTCCGCCCCCATGCGCATGAGTTCCGGCGCGTGCATGAATCGGTTCTCGAAGATCTTTTCCTCGAGAACGCTCCGGCCATCGGCGGTGCAGAGCATTGCCATCATCTGCGCCTGCAAATCGGTGGGAAAGCCCGGGAACGGTTCTGTCACCACGTCTACAGCAGAATGGCGGCCGTTGCGGTTCCGGACGCGCAGACCTTTTGAGGTTTCGGTGACCTCGACCCCGCAGGCGTCCAGCTTTTCAGCAAAGGCCGAAACAAGGGCCATGCGGCCCCCGAGGCATTCGACCTCGCCGCCGGCAATCACGGGCGCCAGCATGTAGGTCCCCAGTTCAATGCGATCCGTCACCACCTGATGGGTCGCCGCGCCAAGGGCCTCCACGCCGTCGACGGTGATGGTCGAGGTCCCGTCGCCGTCGATCTGCGCGCCCATGGCCCGCAGGCAGGTGGCGAGATCGACGATCTCGGGCTCGCGCGCCGCGTTCTCGATGACGGTCGTGCCCTTGGCCAGAGTTGCGGCCATGAGCGTGTTTTCGGTGGCGCCCACCGATGCAAACCGCAACGGCACCCGCGCGCCCTTCAGCCCGCCCGGGGCCCTGGCATGCAGGTAGCCGTCACGCAGCTCGATCTCGGCCCCCATGGCTTCAAGGGCGGTGATATGGATGTCCATCGGTCGTGCGCCGATGGCACAGCCGCCCGGCAGGGAGACCTCTGCCTCGTGGAAGCGGGCCAGCAGCGGGCCGAGTACGAGGTTCGAGGCCCGCATCTTGCGCACGATGTCGTAATCCGCATGGGTCGACATGACGCCATGAGACGACAGCGCGATCACCTTGCCGTCCTGGAGGCTCGTGACCTCGGCGCCCAGCGACTGCAACAGCTGGGTCATGGTCTGGATATCCGAAAGCCGCGGGGCGTTGGTCAGGGTGAGCGGTGCGTCACTCAAGAGTGTACACGGCATCAGCGTCAGCGCCGCATTCTTGGCACCGGCGATGGCAATCTGGCCCGAGAGCGGTTGCCCGCCCGTGACGATGATTGAATCCATGACGCCTTACTCCTGCTCCGCCTTACCCTCTTCGGGGGTGTCCGTATTGGGGTCCTTCCGGGCCCGTGCCTGCGCCTTGCGCCGGGCGAGATTGGCCTTGAGCGCCGCCTTGAGCCGATCCTCGCGACTTTCGCCGCTGCCCTGTCCCGCCGGTTTCTTCCCCATGCCCCGCCCCATAACGCATGGGCGAAAAACCGTCCAGACGGGGCTTGCATGGGGGGCGCATCAGAGCTACTCCCCCGCCACGGCGCTGCTGTAGCTCAGAGGTAGAGCACTCCCTTGGTAAGGGAGAGGTCGAGAGTTCAATTCTCTCCAGCAGCACCATCTTCCCAGCCGGATGCGATGTGGATCGAGTTGGCGGGATCCTTGCGGA
>CAYMMT010000024.1:8688-26185 GCA_964391555.1 uncultured Rhodobacterales bacterium | reverse complement strand
GGTCGCATGTTCATCCCGCGCACCTTCTCGATCCGGTTTGACAGGACACCGCCCTGCCGGAGCACCCGGATCATGAGCGCGTAGCAGAACCCTTGCGTGAGATAGCCAAACACCATCGGGATTCCCGAGAAGGTCCGGTGCGGCGCGAAGTCGTCGTCGGTAAATAGCTCGAACGGATTGCCGACCTTGACGTTGGCAACGCCACCCGCGCCCATGTAGGTCGTCCAGGCCTGCTTGACCTGAACCGTCAACGGGTCAATCGGCGACGTGGCCGTCCCGATATGGGCCGCCATCGGCTGACCGTTCTTGGTATAGGTGGCCAGCAGGCAACCACTCATCGGCCCGGTGAGCACGGGTTGCGTGTGCTGCGTGCGGGTGATCGCACCCGGCCGATAGATCAGGTATTTGAAATTCCACGTTGCCAGTGACTGTCCGGCCGGGTCGTTGCGCAGATGCGTCGTCACAACCCTGCTGGACCCGTTGGCGATGCCGCGGTCCAGAACCTGACCGGGGATCGGACCGCCCAGATCCATCTCGTAGTTGAAATTCTTGTCCAGAAGGTCCTTTGCCTGAACCATATCCCATCCCCCTTTAAGCGCGTCCATGACCGGACACTCACAACCATGGCGGGTAAATGACGAAACGTAAAGAACTGCCTGAGACGGGGTCGGGCCGGGCTTAGATAGCAGCCTGCGCCGACCCCTCGAGAACATCCAGAACCGATTCCGCCGCGACCTCCGACGTCACGAAAGCCCTGCCGATGCCGCGCGCGAGGATGAACCGCAACTGCCCGTCAACGACCTTCTTGTCCTGCCCCATGAGGCCGAGAAGGTCCCCGGCACCCGGCAACGCGCCGGGAATGTCGGCCAGATCGGTTTTCATGCCCATCGCCTTGAGATGCGCGCGCACACGGGACGGGTCCTCTTGCGGACAAATGCCCAGCCGCGCCGAAAGTTCGAACGCAAGGGCGCAGCCGATGGCGACCCCCTCCCCATGCAACAACCTGTCGGAATAGCCCGTTGCCGCCTCAAGGGCATGGCAGAACGTGTGACCGAGGTTCAGAAGGGCCCGGTCCCCTGCCTCGCGCTCGTCGCGCACCACGATCTCGGCTTTCATCTCCACCGAGCGACGCACCGCGTGGATCAGCGCCGCGGGATCGGAGCGCAGCTCCGGCCCATGCGCCTCCAACCATTCGAAGAACGCCGCATCGCCCAACAGCCCGTACTTCACCACCTCGCCATACCCGGCCCGGAAGTCACGGTCGCTCAGCGTGCCCAGAATGCCGGTATCCGCCAAAACGAGGCTCGGCTGGTGAAACGACCCCACGAGGTTCTTGCCATGGGGGGTGTTGATTCCGGTCTTGCCTCCGACCGAGCTGTCCACCTGCGCCAATAGCGTCGTCGGGATCTGAACGAACCGCACGCCGCGCCGCACAACCGCCGCCGCGAACCCCGCCAGATCACCGATCACGCCGCCGCCGAAGGCCACGACGATATCCCCGCGCTCCACCTTTTCCGACAAGAGCCATTCCACCGACCGGGACAGACCCTCCCAGCCTTTCGTGGCCTCCCCCGGTTCGAGCACGAGGGCCGACATGGCGATCCCCTCGGACGCCAGCGCCGCCTCCAGCGAAGGCAGGTGGATCTCTGCGACGCGCGCTTCCGTGATGACCGCGACGCGCGGGCGCGACAGCATCGCCCCGATGCGCCCGCCAGCCTCGTCCAGAACGCCGATCCCGATCACGACGTCGTAGGCCCGTCCCGGAAGAGGCACCGGCACCACGGCAAAGGTCCCGTCAGGCATCGGCTTTCTCCAGAATATCGGGGCGCGTCGACAGAACATCGACCACGCGGCTTGTCATCTGATCGATCGAAAAGGCGCGGTCTGCTTTCACCCGCAAATCGGCCTGCGCGTAAACCGGCACCCGCGCTGCAAAAATCTCGCCCAGTGTCGCACGGGGGTCGTCCGTCCTCAGTAGTGGGCGTGTGTCCTTGTGTTTCACGCGGTCCCACAGCAAGTCGAGATCGGCGTCGAGCCACACCGCCACCCCGGCTTTCGAGATCGCGCGCCGGTTGCGCTCCGCCAGATAGGCGCCACCCCCCGTGGAAATAACCGATGGTGCCCCCGCCAGAAGCCGGGCGATAACTTCCGCCTCCCGATCGCGAAAGAACGGTTCACCGTCACGGGCAAAGATCTCCGCGATCGTGGCCTGAGCGGCCTGTTCGATCTCGGCATCGCTGTCAACAAAGGGCACACCCAACCGCGCGGCGAGGCTCCGCCCGATTGCTGTCTTGCCCGAGCCCATCATGCCCACCATCACGACACTGCGTCTGAGTTGCCCGTCTGCCATGGCCCTGAGCCATCCCCCGCTCTCTCACCAAACCTTGTGCATCTCATGGCGTGATCTCTGCTGAAAGGCCATATATAACCGT
Organism: uncultured Rhodobacterales bacterium; assembly: GCA_964391555.1. GTDB lineage: Bacteria > Pseudomonadota > Alphaproteobacteria > Rhodobacterales > Rhodobacteraceae > JAMWZF01. The sequence goes on along the minus strand of CAYMMT010000024.1, from coordinate 23,753 downwards.
ACTCAAATGATCCCGAACAAAGGATGGATCACACGGGATGGAGAGTGCAGGCTGTGCTTTGGAGACTATTCAAGCTGTTGATTTTTCTTGCGGTTCTGGGTGGACTGGGACTGATCGCTTTTGCTTATGTCGGTCCGATCTTCCTGCCGCAGGATTTTGCCGCGCCAGAAATGCGCGTGGAAGAACCGGTGGTGCTGGAGACCAGGTGACATGAAGGTGGGGGTCCTCAGACGTGGGTTGACCGCAGGTCTGGCGTTTGGGCTGGGCCTGTCCGTCCCTCTGGCCCTGGGTGCGCAAGAGGCCGAAGCGCCTCTGTCCGCCATCGACTGGCTTTCGGAGAGTGTGAACGCCGAACCTGTCATCGCCCCCGGCGTTGCCGGCGAAGCTCCTGTCGCCGACAGCGCACGTGTCCCGTCCATCACCGTTACGCCGTTGGATCTGCCGTCCCCGGACCGGATCGGCCTCTTGCCGCCGTCCAGTACCGGGTTGCCGAGAACCCTGTGGTCCGGCAGCACCGTCGAGGATGTGGTCACACTGGTCCGGGCTGAACGGGTCGAGACGCTCCCGGCCTTGCAGGGCTTTCTCATGACCCTGATGCTCACCGAGGGCGACCCGCCCGCGGGCGCCGGTCCGTCGGGTCACTTGTTCCTCGCCCGGGTCGACAAGCTGCTTGATATGGGTGCCGTGGATCCGGCTTTTGAGCTGCTGCAGGCCGCCGACCCGGCGACCCCCGAACTGTTTCGCCGCTACTTCGATGTGGCGCTTCTGACCGGAACAGAAGACCGCGCCTGCCGCCGCATGGCCGATCGGCCTTCCGTCGCGCCCACCCTTTCGGCACGGGTCTTTTGCCTCGCCCGCTCGGGGGATTGGTCAGCCGCGGCGTTGACATTGAACACCGCCGTCGCCCTCGGCGACGTTTCCGACGAGGACGAAGCGCTTCTCGCCCGCTTTCTCGACCCCGAATTGTTCGAAGGCGAGGCCGACCTGCCGCCGCCATCGCGCCCCTCACCGCTGGTCTACCGCATGCGCGAGGGAATCGGACAGGGCCTGTCGACGACAACCCTGCCGCGCGCTTTCGCCCATGCGGATCTGCACGACACGCGCGGCTGGAAAATCCGGCTCGAGGCGGCCGAGCGACTGGCCCGTGCGGGAGCAATCCCGCATACGGTGCTTTTCGATCTCTACCGACTGCAGCGGCCCGCCGCCTCGGGCGGTGTCTGGGACCGCGCCCGCGCGTTTCAGTCGCTCGACGACGCACTGGCCGAAGGGGACGACGTCAGCGATGCCCTTGCCGAGGCCTGGGCCGCCGCAAAAAGCGCACGGATCGAGGTGCCCTTTGCCGAGAGCTATGCCCAGGCGCTCGACGGTGCCCGGCTCAGCGGACCAATGGCCCGGGAAGCGTTCCAGATCAGCCTGTTGTCACGGGATTACGAAGCTGTCGCCCTCGAACGCGACCCGACGCAGGGTGGCGGCTTCGGGCTTGTCGCGGACGTCGCCACGGGCCAGGTGAGTGAGCGGTCCCTGCCCGACCGGCCGACGCCGCGGGACATCGCCGTCCGCGACGCCTTCACCACCGCCGCACCCGACCCCGTCCTGATGGCCATGGCCGAGGATGGTCGGCTGGGGGAAGCGCTCCTCCGGGCCGTTGCGACCTTCACCGAGGGCGCCCAGGGTGATGTCACCGCAGCGCGCGACGCGCTCGCCTTCTTCCGCGCGGTAGGGCTCGAGGACCTCGCCCGGCGCGCGGCGTTGCAGCTTCTGATCCTCGATCGTGCCCCGTGACCATGACCGTCACCGCGCCCACCGAGGATTTCGCCTGGATCAGCCTGTTTCTGGAGGCCCAGGCCGCAGAACTCGATGCCGCCGAAAACACCCGCCTCGCTTATGGACGTGACCTCAAGGACGCCGCCGCGCATTTGAGGCGCAGGAACCTCGACTTCGCCCGCGCGGCCCAGACAGACATCGAAGCCTATCTGGTCGCCTGCGAAGCCGCGGGCCTGTCCCGGTCGACTCGTGCGCGGCGCCTGTCATCGCTCAAGCAGCTCTATCGCTTCGCCTTTGACGAAGGGTGGCGCGACGACAACCCGGCCCTGCGCATTGCGGGTCCGGGCAAGTCGAAATCCCTGCCCAAGACGCTCACCGTCGACGAAGTCACCCGCCTGATCACCGCCGCCGGGGGGTCGGGCCGCGAAACGGTGCGCAACATCTGTCTGATGGAACTGGTCTATGCCACCGGCATGCGGGTGACTGAATTGGTGTCCCTGCCGGTGGCGGCCGCGCGTGGGAATCCGCAGGTCCTGCTGATCCGCGGCAAGGGGGACAAGGAACGGCTGGTGCCGCTGTCGCCCCCGGCGCGTGAGGCGCTCGCGTCATGGCTTGCCGTGCGGGACGCTGCCGAAGACACCCGCAAGGCCCAAGGCCAGCAGCCATCCCGGTTCCTGTTTCCATCGACGGGCAAGGCCGGTCACCTGACCCGGCACCGGTTCTTCGCACTGATCAAGGAATTGGCTGTGGCCGCCGGTGTCCGGGCCGACAAGGTCACGCCGCACACGTTGCGGCACGCCTTTGCGACGCATCTGCTCGAAGGGGGGGCCGACCTGCGGGTGATCCAGACCCTTCTGGGGCACGCCGACGTCGCCACTACCGAGATTTACACGCATGTGGTTGATGAACGGCTGCGCGATCTGGTGCTGCGGCATCATCCGCTGGCGCAGCCGGCAAAGCCTTGAGTGGTGTTACCGATGCCCGGGCCCCGGTTCAGGCCGCGGATCCCCGGGCCAGCGCCGCAAGCGGACCCGGGCGTCCCAGATGGAACCCCTGTGCGAGCGTAATGCCCAGCATCCGAAGCGCGTAGGCCTCTTCCTCGCGCTCCACGCCCACGGCGATGAGTTTCGCTCCGATTTCCCGCGCGAAATGCTGCATCGCCAGCGCGAGGGATCGTTTCGCCGCGTCTGTCTCGAGCCCCGAGACCAGCGACATGTCCAGCTTGAGATAATCCGGTCGGAACCGCAGGATCTTGCTCAGTCCCGAATAGCCCGACCCCACATCATCAATGGCCAGCTTCACCCCGCGACAGCGCAGATGCGTGATCGCCCGCTCAAGCGCCGCCTCGCAGGGAACGGCAATGTAGTCGGTCAATTCGAGGATAAGGCCGAGCGTGTCATGCCCTGCGAGGGCTTCGTGCAATTCGGTCGAGACAAGGGTCGCCGGAGAAACGTTGACAGACATGTAGAGCCCCCGCGGCAGGTCCTCCCTCAGTTCAAGCGCGTGGGACAGAATGGTTGCCTCCAGTTCCGCCTGAAGCCCGTGGTTGGCGGCCTCAGCGATCCAGCCCAACGGTCCCTGCGCCGGCGGGCCGTGGAACCGCGAGAGCGCCTCGACCCCTCTCATCTCACCGGTGAGCAGATCAAGGATTGGCTGAAACGCGATGTCGAATTGCCGGTTCTCGATTGTCGCTCGAAGCCGTTGGGTGGTTGCCTCGTCCGTGGCGACTTCACCCTTGGCCCGCCCCAGCAGGGCCCCGGCCAAGGTCGCAAACGCGGTCATCACGGCAAGATCGCGGTCGTTGAGATCGGGCCGCGGCGCGTGTGCGAAGCCCCAGAGCATGCCGTAAGGAGCCCCGTGCTGAAAATAGACCGGAACCCCGATAAACGCGCGAACCTGCGCCTGTGCGCTTGTGGGCCGCTCTGCCGGGGGCAGTGCCGCGGTGTCCGGGATCAGACAAGGCAAGTCTTCCCACTGCGCGCGGGCACCGTAGTCGTCGCCACACGCCCCGGTCCGAATGATCCGGCCAAGCTCATCACCGGGGGCGGCGTCCAGCACCTGCAAAAGGGATTTGCCGCCGCGATCCTGCGAAAGGCAGAGGACATCCAAACGAAGATGGGCACGAAGCTCGCTCAACAAGCGGGACACGCTCGCGGCGTGGTCGGGGTGATCCGACAAGCCGGCAAGAGTGGCGGCGATCGCGGAAGAAACTGACACAACTGGCATCCTGAAACAGGGTGCCCCAACCCTTGCGCCGCTGTGTAAAGGGCGGGTTGACCGCCGCCCAGAAGATGACTCGACCTTTAGTTTCTTTTTGGCGGGATTTGACGAAGTTGAAGGCCTATTCCGCTGCGGGAAGCGCCTTCACGTAAGCCGCGAGAGCCTCGAGATCCTCTTTCGGCAGGCGGCTGAGATTTTCGATGACATCGACCATTGCGCCGCCCGCCACGTCGAATTCCGGTGTGAACCCGGACCCAAGGTAGTTGGCGATGTCTGAGGCGGACCAGTCCAGCTGCGCAGGCGTCAGCCCCGGGACACGCCCCTCGCCGTGGGGAAAGGCGGCCCCGGACATCCACCGGCCCCGTTGAAGCCCACCCAGCGCCCCGCGCGGCGTGTGACATTCCGCACAATGGCCCAACGCTTCGGCGAGGTAGCGCCCCCGGTCCAGCTGCGGATCGGACCCATCGCCGCCCGGACCGGTCCAGGTCGGACGGCCAAACAGCAACCGCCAGCCCCAGAGTGACCGGCGGATGTTGAACGGAAAGCCGACGTCATGGGGCACCGAGGGCGTTGCATCAGCCGGCAACCGGCGCAGGTGGGCGACGATGTCGGCGATGTCCTGCGGTTCCGCCAGCGCGTAGGCGTGGCTGGGAAACGCAGGGTAGTAATAGTAGCCTTCCGGGCTCACGCCGGTGCGGATCGCATGGATGATCTCGGCGTCGCTCCACCCTCCGATGCCCTGCTCGGGATGGGGCGAGATATTGGGCGCATAGAATGTGCCGAAATCCGTGGCAAAGGCCCTTCCGCCCGACAGAACCGGAAGATCGACGGCCTCTGCCTCGGGGGCGGTGTGGCAGGAAGCGCAGCCCGCCGCCGCAAAGGTCAGCGCACCAGCCTCTGCGTCGCCTGTCAGGTCGGCAAGGGCGGCGTCCGCCCGCGGCGGTGCTGAAATGAACCAGCCGATTGCGGCCAGTGTCGCAATCCCCGCCCCGAGACGAAATGGCCAGCGCGCCATTCCGGTCCTCTATTCCGGCTGACGATAGGCCCGGTGGCAGGCGCCGCAGGCGGCGCCGACGCCGCGGATCTGGCCCTGCACCGCCTCGAGGCCGTCGCCGGCAACCGCAGCCATTGCGGCGGCCGCGGTGCCGAGGTCCTGTCCCTTGGCCTCGAAATCCGAAAAGTTCTCCCAGATTGCGGGGAGCGCCCGGGTTTCGACACCGGAGTTGATGTCGGATCCCTCGACCCAGTAGTTGCTCTGATCGGCGGTCGTGAGCTCCGCCAGTTTGTTGGCCGCTTCGGAGGCGGCGGCGGCGTCATAGGCCATCTCGCCCTGAGCCATCTTGCCCAGCACGCCAAGAGCCGCCCCGTAACCCTTCATATGGTCCTGACGCGCCTTGATGGCATCTGCGTGGCCCATGGCCAGCAGGCTTGTCGCGATGCCTGCGGTGACAAGCGTGGCTACGGAGAGGCGAAACAGTCTGGTCATGGGCAGTCCTCCTGGACGATATGAAACACGGGCGACAATCAGTCGCGGCCAGCTTAACGCGCCGGACCCACATTCCTAGTGTGCATCTGCTCACAAATTCTGTGCGGCGGTGTGCCGCCGACCTGCCCCGGACACCGGCGCACCCGAGCCACCCCCTGGCTCCAAATCCAGCCAACCCCTTGCGGCACAGCGGTTTCAACCCCATAACCACCTCCGGACCACCACAACGTCAGGACCCATGGACCCCTCTTCCCTCGACGGTGCCTTCTGGATCACCGCCGCCGCCATTCTCTGCCTTCTGGTCATGTCGGGCTTTTTCTCGGGCTCGGAGACCGCGCTCACCGCCGCATCGCGGGGCAAATTGCGCTCCTCCGCGGACAAGGGATCGAAAGGCGCCGAACGGGCGCTGAAGATCACCGAGGACAACGAACGCCTGATCGGGTCGGTCCTGCTGGGCAACAACCTCGTCAATATCCTTGCGACCTCTCTGGCCACGGCGCTCTTTACGCGCGCCTTCGGCGAATCGGGCGTGGCGCTTGCAACACTGGTGATGACCCTGCTTGTCCTGATCTTTGCCGAGGTTCTGCCCAAGACCTACGCGATCACCAACGCCGAACGTGCGGCCTCGCTCGTGGCCCGTCCGATCGGTATTATCGTGACGCTCTTTTCCCCGGTCGTCTCTGCAGTCCGGATGCTGGTCCGCGGCGTCCTGCGCCTCTTTGGCGTGCAGACCGACCCAGACAGCAACATTCTTGCGGTTCGCGAAGAGATTGCCGGGGCCCTGCAACTTGGCCACTCCGAAGGCGTGGTCGAGAAAGAAGATCGCGACCGGATCCTTGGTGCGCTCGACCTCGGCGATCGAACCGTCGAGGAGATCATGCTCCACCGTTCGGGGATCGAGATGATCGACGCCACCCTGCCCGCTGGCGACATCCTGCGCCTTTGTCTCGAGAGCAATCATACCCGCCTGCCGCTCTACAAGGGCGAGCACGAAAACATCGTGGGCGTCCTGCACGCCAAGGACCTCTTGCGCGCGATGAACAGGATGATGGACGACGGCAAGGTCGAGCAAGCCGAGCTTGACGCCTTCGACATCCTGACCGTCGCGATGGAGCCATACTTCATCCCCGAGACCACGACGCTCGACGACCAGATGCGCAACTTCCTGCATCGCCACACGCATTTTGCGCTCGTGGTGGACGAATACGGCTCTCTTCAGGGCCTGATCACGCTCGAGGACATCCTCGAAGAGATCGTGGGCGAAATCACCGACGAATTCGACGCCGCCGAGGGCGAGACCGTGGAACGCGCGGAGGATGGCTCTTGGCTGGTAGACGGCGCCATGACGATCAGAGATCTCAACCGCGCGAACGACTGGAACCTGCCCGATGACGAGGCCAACACGGTCGCGGGCCTTGTCATCCACGAGGCGCAGATGATCCCCGGCGCGGGTCAGGTCTTTTCCTTCCACGGCTTCCGGTTCGAGGTCGTCGAGAAGGAACAGAACCGCGTCACCCGCCTGAAAGTGCGCCCTCTGCTCTGACGAGACCCGATTTTCGCGGCGAAAATCGCGCTCGAAAATCGTCTCGATTTTCGGGTACTCGTCCCCGGCATGCCATCAAAGAGCGCGGGAACCCTCCGCACAATCTGACAAAGAGACAGATGCGCCCGACTTGGCAGGTTGTGCGCGCAGTTTGCCTGAAACCCAAAGGGCACCAGGCCGACGTGCCATGTCGATTGGCGGTGTGCCTCAGCGCCCCTTGAAGAGCCCGCCGAGAAGTCCACGGACCATGCGCCGCCCGGTGGTTCCGGTCAACTCCTTCACCACCATGTCCGACATCGCCTGACCGAAGCTCCTGTCCCGGCCCGACAACCGCCGCGAGGTCGACCGCCCCACCGTGCTGCGGCCCCCGTCATAGCGGCGCGCGGCGCGGAACTCACGGTCTTCGGCCTCCGCCTGCTCCTCCGCGGCTTCCGCCGCTTGGGCCGCCTTGGCCGCGGCATCGGCGCGCGCCTTCAGCCGCTCGGCCGCACTCTCCCGGTCGATGGCCTCATCATATTTCGGGCCCATGGCCGAGGCAGCGAGTATCGCGTCCCGCTCTGCCGTCGTGATCGGTCCCAACTGCGATGCGGGGGGTCGGATCAGGGTCCGTTCAACGACCCCCGGCGCACCCTTGTCCTCGAGCATTGATGTCACCGCCTCTCCGGTGCCGACGTCCCGGATGGCCTCTGCCGTGTCGAACCGCGGGTTGGGGCGGTAAGTGTCGGCAGCCTTTTGCAACTCACGCTGGTCATTGGCCGTGAAGGCCCGCAGGGCGTGCTGGATGCGATTGCCCAGCTGGTTCAGCACGTCGTCCGGAACGTCGCCCGGGTTCTGGGTGACAAAGAACACACCAACGCCCTTGGAGCGGATCAGACGGGCCACCTGTTCCACCTTGTCGAGCAGCGCCTTGGGCGCGTCGTCAAAGAGCAAGTGCGCCTCATCGAAGAAGAACACCAGCCTGGGTTTGTCGGGGTTGCCCACTTCGGGCAGTTCTTCGAAGAGTTCTGCGAGAAGCCACAACAAGAACGTCGCATAGAGCTGCGGCGAGGCCATGAGTTCGTCCGCGGCGAGGATATTGATCCGGCCCCGCCCGTCGGGATCGACCGTCATCAGGTCCGACAGGTCCAGTGCCGGTTCCCCAAACAGCGCAGCGCCACCCTGGTTTTCGAGCACGAGGAGCGAGCGCTGAATCGCGCCGACCGAAGAGGTCGCGACGTTGCCGTAGCGGAGCGATAGATCGTCGGCATTCTGTCCCACCCAGACGAGCATGGCCCGCAGGTCGTCGAGGTCGAGAAGCGGCAAGCCTTCTTCGTCCGCCACCCGAAAGGCCACGTTCAGGACACCTTCCTGCGCCTCGGACAGATCCAGAAGGCGGGACAGCAAAAGCGGCCCCATCTCGGCCACGGTCGTCCGCACCGGATGGCCCTGCCGCCCGAACAGGTCCCAGAAGGTCACGGGCGCGTCGCCGTAGACGTGGTCAAGCCCGATCGTCTCGGCCCGGCTCGTGAAAGCGTCGTGAAGCTTGAAGTCGGATGAGCCGGGTTTCGCCAGCCCTGACAGGTCCCCTTTCACGTCCGACAGGAATACAGGCACCCCTGCATCGGCAAAACCTTGCGCCAGAATTTGCAGGGTCACCGTCTTGCCGGTCCCCGTAGCCCCCGCGATCAACCCATGCCGGTTGCCGTATTTCAGACGCAGATGCTGAGCGGAACCGTAGCCCTCCCCGCCCCCTCCGATAAAGATTCCGTCGTCGCTCATCTGCCCCCCAGGTCACAGTAATTTGCCGTTGCGCAATAACCCTGTAGTGCGTTCGGTCGTCAGAATACATTCTTAACTTTCCCGTGCCAGTATACAGATGTCCGTCCTGCCACGTCCTCCGGTGGGACCGGACAGACTTCCTCCCTGTCAGACTTGCCGCGCCCCCGGGCGCGGCTTTTTTCTCGGGCTGCAACCAGCGCGTGTGGGATGGGTCATTTTTCCCTGTTGACGCCACTCTCACGCGCCGCTAGCGTCCCGCCAATAGCTGGCCAAGTCCGGCAGGGAGAAATGGAAAAGGGGTCCTCGCTCGGGGCCCTTTTTCTTTTGTGCCACGGGGTTGCCGGGCGTTCTTCACCTTGTCGAGAGGACGCGCCGGCGCACGAAATGTCCCCCTGACAAGGCGCCCGACCCGTGCTAGGAGCGTCGCCAAACGACGCAGCAAACACAGGCCAGACAAACCATGATGACCCGCACCGCTTCTTTTGCGCTTCTTCTTTGCACGGCCGTCTTCGCGGTTCCGGCACTCGCTCAGGACACCGGTCAGACCACGGAGACCGAAGACGCCACGAATACGGCGTCGGATCCGGCAGATTCGCTCGATATGGGGCGCCCCATCGAGGAGGCCGAGGCGGGCGGACCCTACGTTCGCGAAGAGTTCGGTGATTGGCAGATCCGATGCCTCAACAACCCCGATGGCCCGGACCCGTGCCAGATGTACCAGCTCCTGGCCGATACCGATGGTAATCCGGTTGCGGAGATCGCGATGTTCCCGCTGCCGGAAGACAGCCGCGCGGCCGCAGGTGCCAATATCGTGGCCCCGCTCGAGACCTACCTGCCCGCGGAGCTCACGCTGTCCGTCGATGGCAGCGCGCCACGCAAATATCCGTTCACATTCTGCTCGGGCCGACCGTTCTCACCGTTCCTTTCCAACGGCTGCGTGAGCCGCGTCGGATTTGACGACGATGCCGTGGCACAGTTCAAACGCGGGGCAGCCGCGACACTGACCCTCGTGCCCGCCGCGGCCCCGGACCGGACGATTGACCTGACGATCTCGCTCATCGGCTTCACGGCCGCGTTCGACGCGCAGACCGCGCCCGCCGAAGCGGAATAGTCTGGCCGCAGGGCTCCGGGCGGCGCGCCGTCCGGAGTTTAGGCCGACGCCAGCGCCAGGACGGCGTTCAAACCGCCAAAGGCGAAGGCATTGGACAGGCTGTATTTGACCGTGGCCTCGCGCGCCACGTTTGGCACAACGTCCAACGCGCATTCAGGATCGGGCTCCTCGTAGCCGATCGTCGGCGCGACGACCCCGTCCCGCAGCGCCATGATGCAGGCAAGAAGCTCCACCGCACCCGTCCCGCCGATCAGGTGGCCATGCATGGACTTCGTGGACGAAATCATCAGCGTATCCGCATGGGCGCCAAAGACGTCGGCCACGGCGGCGCATTCGGTCTTGTCGTTTGCGGCCGTCCCGGTGCCATGCGCGTTGATGTAGCCCACATCCTCCTTCGCGATGCCGGCGTCCGTGATCGCACCCAGGATCGCCCGCGCGGCACCCTGTTTCGACGGCATCACGATATCGGCCGCGTCCGAGGACATCGCAAAGCCCACCACCTCCGCCAGGATGTCCGCCCCTCGCTTCACCGCGCGGTCGCGGGCCTCGAACACGAACACCGCCGCACCCTCGCCCTGCACCATGCCGTTGCGATTGGCAGAGAACGGTCGGCAGGCGTCCTTGGACATGACCCGCAGGCCCTCCCAGGCCTTGACCCCCCCGAAACAGAGCATCGCCTCCGACCCGCCGGTGACCATCGCGTCGCACATGCCCGACCGGATCATGTGAAACGCCTGCCCCATGGCGTGGTTCGACGACGCACAGGCAGTCGCGACGGAAAACGCCGGGCCGCGAAGGTTGTATTCCATGCTCACGTGGCTGGCCGCCGCGTTGTTCATCAGCTTCGGCACTACAAACGGGTGCACGCGGTTTTTGCCTTCCTCGTAGACTGTCCGGTAGTTCTCGTCCCATGTATTCACGCCGCCCCCAGCCGTGCCGAGCACGACCCCGGTGCGGTTCGCGAGCGTGCCTTGAAAGGTCAGACCGGACTGGGAAATCGCCTCCCGCGCGGCAATGAGGGTGAATTGGGTGAACCGGTCATAGAGGGATATCTGCTGGCGGTTGAACTGGGCGTGTTCGTCATAGTCACGCACCTGCCCGCCAATTTTCACGGCCAGGCGGTCGACATCGCGAAAATCAAGAGGCCCGATTCCGCAGGTTCCCTCCGCCATGGCCTTCAACGTTGTCGGCACATCATGACCAAGCGCATTGATCGTCCCGGCACCGGTGATGACGACCCGGGTCACCCTTTCTGGTCTTTCACCAGCCCGGACACCGCTGCGATGATCGCCTTGACCGAGGAGATGTCGAACTCGCTCTTGTCCGGTTCATTCGCGTTGAACGGAACGGAGATGTCAAACGCCTCTTCGATGGCAAAAATGCTTTCGACCAGCCCGAGGCTGTCGATGCCAAGGTCTTCCAGCGTGTCGGCCTGCGATATGTCCCCGGGCTCCATCACGGCCTGTTCGGCTATGATCTCGATCACTTTTGTCTGGATATCCATGGCCCGGCCCCATTGATCGCTGTTGGGCGTCATTTAGCCCTTGCGTGGGGCTTTGGGAACACCTTTCGCCGCGTCCCGGCCCATGCGCTTGAGCTTGCCAAAGAGCGCGACAGCCCGGTCCATGCGCTGTGACGGGTAGCCAAGTAGGACCGATCCGGCCGGGACGTTGGACTGGATCATCGTGCCCGCGCCGGTGACCACGTCGTTGCCGATCCGGTTGTGGTCGCCCACGCCGGTCTGCCCCCCGAGGACAACGCGATCTCCAATCACGACCGACCCCGCGATACCGGTCATGCCGCACAGGAGACAGTGGTCGCCAACCTCCACGTTGTGACCGACATGGACAAGGTTATCGAGCTTGCTGCCGGTTCCGATGCGGGTCGGCTTCAGTGTCCCCGCATCCACCGTGGAGTTGGCTCCGATCTCCACGTCGTCGCCCAGAATGACTGCACCGAGGCTCATGGTCTTGTGCCAGTCCGGATCGTCGGGCGGGGTCAGGCGCGCGGCCCCGCCCGTGGCCTTGGCCCGTTCCGGGTTTGACGGTGAGGCCGTGGCGAAGGAAAACCCGTCAGAGCCCACCACGGCTCCGGGTTGCATCACCAGGTTCGCCCCGGCCGTGACGCGCGGTCCGAGCCAGGCGCCGTCATGGAGCTGCGCACCGGGACCGACCCGGGCCCCGGCGCCAACAGTCACGCGCGCGCCGATGCGGGCGCCAGCGGCTATCTTGGCGCCAGGACCAATGGTGCTGAATGGGCCGATTGTGCAGTCCGTTCCCAGCGACGCGGTTGCATCGACAAGTGCGTGGGGGGAAATCCCGGACGAAAACGCATCAGCTTGTTGGAGCGCTGACGAAATCCGGGACAGGATCAGCCGACCCGACGGGGCAAAGATCGCCGCTCTGAGCCCAAGAGCCTCAAGGCTCGCGCCGTCCCAGAGGATCGCCGCCGACGCGGCGCCATGACGAACGGCTTCCGAAAAGGCGGGACTGAGGGCGATGGCGAGGTCGCCGGCCTCCGCAACGCTCGGGTCCGACGGTCTGCCAACGGGCATCTCGCCCTCTCCGGCGAATGGCATCGACAACGCCTCGGCCAGGGCGGCAATGGTCAGTGTCATGGGCGGTCTCCGGCGAGGGTGTCGCCGCGAGATTTAACCGCCGGGGGCGCCAATCACCACCCCGGCTCCGCTGAGCGCGGCCCAGATCGCCTGATCCCGTCCGTAAATATCGCCGCGATAGTTCACGGTGCCGTCAGCCTGAACGAACGCGGTGCGATAGACCAAATGCACGGGGACAGGCTCTTCGAGATTCACACGTGTTTCTGCCCCACTGCGCAGGATGCGCTGAAAATATTCCTCAGGATCGGCGGTCTGCGGTGCGAGCAAGGTATAGGCAAAGTCGAACGGGTCGTTCAGCCGGATGCAGCCGTGCGAATAGGCCCGAACCTCGCTCGAAAACAGAGATTTGGCAGGAGTGTCGTGAAGATAGATGTTGTAGCGGTTTGGAAACATGAACTTCACGAGGCCCAGCGCATTGCGCGGTGACGGGGGCTGGCGCATGGAAAACGGAAAATTGCGCGTGGTGTATTGCGCGAAATTCACGGCCCCCCGGTTCACGACGCGACCGCGGCTGTCGGTCAATTCCATGTATCCATGCGCGTTGGGATTCCGCCTGAGCGCAGGCAGGTATTCGTTCACGATGATTGACCGAGGGACGTACCAACTGGGATTGATCACCATGAACTCCATGACGTCCGAGAATTCAGGGCTCTGTCTGTCGATGTCGCGGTGACCCACCACGGATTTGGTCTCAAAGGTAATCACGCCCTCGTCGACGATCCGCGCATGGAAATCCGCGAGGTTCACCCAGATATGGCGGTCCCCCAGAGGCTGATTCAGCCAACGTTCCCGCTCCATCGCGACGAGGACCGATTGAAGCCGCTCCGTCACCGAGCGGTTGAGTTCGCGCAGGGTGCCTTCGCCCACCACACCGTCGACCGTCAGGCCGTGGGTCTGTTGAAATCTCCGCACGGCGGCCTGAATCTGAGCATCGTAGGTCTGCGTTGCGGTGCGCGCGAGGAAGCCTTTGGCAATCAGGCGGTTGCGCAAGACGACAACCTGAGGCCCGCTTGCTCCGGGCTCGATCGGGCTTGATACGGTCTCTCCCCAGCCGCCCAGAGCCAACTGTGCCTCGAGGTCCAACTTGGCCCGCATGAGCCGCGTGTATTCGGGAGAGCTCGGCGGCAGGCTGCGCATGAAGGCCGACGGGGCCGACACGGCGAATTGCTCGATCAGGTCCAGCCGGTCGCGCAGCGGGACTTCGCGCTTGATCGCTGATACCACGGAGCGCGGGTCCAGCATCCCGGTCTGGACGTCCTGCGCGTAATCGAGAAGCACGCGGGACAGCTCAACCTCCATGCGCCCCTGTTCCTCGGGTGTGTCCGCAGCACGCAACGCCGCGCGCAGGGCGTCGGGATCGTAATCAACAGTCGCGATGCCATGGTTGTCCGCGTCTTCCAGCGCCGCGAAAAGAGCCATGCGCCGCGCACTGTCCTCGGGAGAAGACCAGATCCCGTCAAATCTGCGCGACCGGTAAAAGGCAGCCAGGGCCGGATCCTCGGCGGCAGCCTCTGCGACGGCCTGTTTGAACGCGGTCACCTGCGCGACAGCCGGGCCGGCCAGCCCCCAGATACAGGCCCCGGCAAATGCCACACCCCAAAGCCGCGTGCTCAGGTTATTCTTCTGCATGGTTTTCATCCCCGTCGAACCTCGCCCAATGATACCGGCCAAACCTGAATACAAGTTTTCCAGTCAACGCCTGCATGTCCATTCTCCATGTGAACGGTCCGCGGTTCCAGCTTAAGATGTTGCCACCAAACAGGGCCATGCCGCCAGCGCCGTCATATTCTGCGGCAAATTTGTCACGAAACGCTAACGCATCGGAAATGCGCAGAATCTTGCCCAATGCTCCACTGCGGCCGAATGACGTCAGAATCCCGGTTGGCAGGCGAATCGTGTTGTGGCATAGAAAACGGGCATCTGGGGATAAGATCGCATCAACCCGTCACTCAAGCGGGAACCGAGGCAGCGTGGGGACAGGCGCTTCATCATGACGACATCAAGTTCACCGAGTTTCACCCGGCGGGGTCTGCTTGCGGCATTTGCAGCGACTACCGTGGCCGCCGCGCCGACATATTCCAATGCGGCGGGATTTCTACGCGGCGGTGGCGACATCCGGCGGCTCAAGATGTATTCCGGACGCACCGGAGAGCGGATCGACACGATCTACTGGATCGAAGGTCAGTACATTCGTGAAGCGCTGAACGAAATCACGCTGTTCATGCGAGATTGGCGCAACGGCAAGCGGATGGACATCGACACCCGGACGCTCGACATCATGGCCGCGTCTCACAACATCATGGACGTGACCGAACCCTACATGCTCCTGTCGGGCTACCGGTCGCCGGAGACGAACGCAATGCTGCGCTCGACCTCCTCCGGTGTCGCGCGCAATTCGCTCCATATGCGCGGTCAGGCTGCCGACCTGCGGCTCAGCACCCGCTCCGTGAGCCAGATGGCCCGCGCGGCGGCCTCTTACCGCGCCGGTGGCGTCGGTCGTTACTCCGGCTCCAACTTTGTCCACATGGACTGTGGTCCGGTTCGCACCTGGCGCGGCTGACAAGAC
>CAYMMT010000024.1:0-8588 GCA_964391555.1 uncultured Rhodobacterales bacterium | reverse complement strand
CCGACATGGCGACCGGACCACGGCGGGTAGTCGCGTCCGCCGTTGGAGTGCCATAGCATCGTCATGGGCAAGTCCGCCGGATTACGCAACGACAGGAATAGATCTCTCTCTGCGGGGCGGGTGACGGCTGTCCAGCCCAAGGCGCTGTCCGGCGCCTCGATCCCGATCACGAAATCCTCGGTTCCGTCGAACCAGGGGTAGCTGGTCAGGTCGGCTGAACCGGATCGGGCCGGAAAATTCCTGGGGTCGGTCGATCGGGCCGGGTAGCGCAAACCCGATCGACCGCGCGACGGGTCGCTTTCGAGCGCGGTCGGCGGCGTCTGCCACACCCGCTTGGGCGAGGTCCGGATGATCCCTCCCGTCTTCAATGCGAGGTTGGCGTGGTTGGCAAAGGGGAGCCCGTCGGCAAGGCCGGTGAATTCGTGCCGTTGGTATACAAATGGATGGCCGTCCCGCAGTCTTAGGACTTTCAACAGGTCCGCGCCGTTGATCTTTCGGTTCAGTCGGGCGCGCAGTTCGTTCTCCGAGTGCCGTTCAATCACCCATTCGGAATTCGCCGGCCAACCGTGAAGCGGAACGCCGTCTGCCTCCTGCCCGAACGGAGCACAAAAGAAATCGCCGCCCAGGGTCCTGTGATGCGGCGGTGAGCCATCGGGCAGTGGCTCATCCGTGCCAGCCCACGGCGCAGCATGAAGAGGAGAGATGTCGGCCCCGCCGTCCGTGACAGTGAATGACACGATTTGACCAAGCCGCGGGTCGAAGGTGAGCCGGATGCCATCCGCCGACAGGTCGATCACCTCATGGCCTCCAACTTCTCCTCGGCCTCCCGGGGACCTCCAGCCGACCGGCGGCGGCGCGAGCGAGCGAGCGAGGCGGAACGCACTCAATCGCCCTCGGCGACACCTTCTTGCCGGGCCTTGGCGCGCCGCGCGCGGTAGCTCGGCAGGACGATCAGCAGCATCGCGATCACCAGAAGGCCAAGCGTCATCGGACGCTCCCAGATGAAGGACACGCCATCGTAGAGTTGCATCGAGCGAGAGAAATTGTCCTCGAGCATTCCGCCGAGAATGAAGCCGATCAGAAGGGGCGCCAGCGGGTAGTCCGCGAATTTCAGCGCCGTGGCGCAGATCCCGAAGCCGACCAGCAGAAGCAACTCGGTGGCATTGTTCTGGCCGATGTAGGCCCCCATCAAGGTGAAGAACAGGATGAACGGAATCAGGTAATTGCGCGGTATCGCGAGAACCTTTGCAATATAGGGGATCAGCGGCAGGTTCAGGATCAGAAGCACAAGATTGCCGATGAACATCGACATGATCACGGCCCAGAAGATCTGCGGGTCGTCCACCATCAGTCGCGGGCCCGGTGTGACGTTCAACGCGATTAGCGCCCCGAGCAGAATGGCGGTGGTGCCAGAGCCGGGGATACCCAGCGTGAGCAGCGGCACGAAGGACCCGGTGCAGGCCGCGTTGTTCGCGGTTTCCGGTGCCGCAAGGCCCTTGATCGAGCCGTTGCCGAACTCCTCCTGTTCCTCTTTCGTGGCGATGTTGCGCTCGACGGCGTAGCCAAGGAAACTCGCGATCGTGGCACCCGCGCCGGGCAACACGCCGATGAAGAACCCTTGTACCGACTGGCGGCCTATGACGGGCGCAATGGCCTTGGCCTCGGCTCCGGAGATGCGCAGATCCTTGATCTCTCCGTCCCCGTCGCCCTGCATGTTCCTTGGCTTCAGGACGAGGAACAGCGCCTCGGGCAGCGCGAACATGGCCATCGCCAAGGTGATGAAGCCGAACCCCGATTGCAGGTCCATGATCCCCATGGTGAAGCGCGGCAAGTTGAAGAGCGCCCCCTCCCCCACTGTCGCCATGATCAGGCCGAGGGTGGTCATCATCAGCGCCTTGGCGACTTGTCCCGTCCCGGCGAAGGCCGCAATCGCCGAAAGCCCCACGACCATCAGCGCAAAATATTCGGCGGAATGAAACAGGAGCGCCACGGACGACAACGCCGGGGCAAACACCATGAGCAACAACGCCCCGATCGTGCCGCCCGCGAAGCTCGCGATGGCGGCGATCGTCAGCGCCTTGCCCGCCTTGCCCTGACGCGCCATCGGGTAGCCATCGAAACTCGACGCCACCGTGCCTGCAACGCCGGGGGCGTTCAGAAGAATCGACGACGTCGAACCGCCGAAGATGGCGCCGTAATACACCCCCGCAAGCAGGATCAGCGCGGCGGACGGATCGCCCATGGAGATCGCCACCGGGATCATGATCGCGATGATCGACATCGGACCCAGGCCGGGCAGCATTCCGATGAATGTCCCGATCAGGCATCCCGCGATGACCATCAGGAGGTTTTGCAGGGAAAGGGCCGTCTGCAGGCCGATCAGAAGTCCTTCGAGCATGTCATCAACCTCCGAGGAAACCCGGCAGCGGGCGCATATAGATACCGAGAACCTGCTGAACCAGATACCAGACCGCGAAGGTGGCCAAGAGCGAGACCGGAAGCATGACGGTCCACTTCCGCTCACCCAGAACGAACGAGCCGAGGATCAGGAAACCCGAGGTCGACAGCAGAAAACCAGCCGGACGCAGGAGCAGCGCGTAGGCCACCATCAGGCCCAACAGCAACAGCGCCTGTCCGAGGTGATAATCGCCCAGCCGACGGTAATCGATCTCCGGCTGCTTGATTTCGCTCTTTTCCAGACCCAGCAGTATCATCAGCGAAAAGAGGATGCCGAGAACCGACAGCACTTTCGGAAAGGTGCTGGGCCAGATCGGGTTGCGCCGCATGAACGGAGCGAGGCTGCCGTCCATCGTGAACCATGCCGCGTAGCCATAGGCGAGGCAGATGCCCAACAGGACAAGCGCAATCCAACGGTCAAGTGCCATCACATCCCCTCCCCAAAAAGAAAGCGGCGGAGCGCCGTGACGCTCCGCCGCGACAGGCCTCTTAGAGGAAGCCGAGCTTTGTCATCAGATCACCAATGACCTTTTCCTGTGCTTCGAGGAACGTCAGGAAATCATCGCCGCTGTTGTGGATATTGACCCAGCCGTTGCGGGCCCGCACCTCTTCCCACTCGGGCGTGTCGTACATCTTGTCGATGGCGTCCTGATACAAGGCCAGCGTCTCTTCGGGCAGGCCCGGAGCAGCGAAGAACCCGCGCCAGTTGACGAACTCCGTGTCGATGCCCTGCTCTTTCATGGTCATGGCATCCGGGGCCGCATCCACACGCTCGGGCGACGTCACGCCGATGATTTTCACTTCACCCGCATTGGCAAGGTCCACAGCCTCGCTGAACCCGGTGGAAAGTGCGGCGATCTCACCGGAAAGCAGCGCTGCCATCGCTTTGCCGCCCGCGTCATAGGGAATGTACTTCACGCCCAGCGCGTCCTTGCCAGCCGCTTCCATCACCATCGCCGCCACGAGGTGATCCATCCCGCCCGGGACCGAACCGCCACCGATCGCGGTGCCATCGGGGTCGGCGTCATAGGCGGCGAGTAGGTCGGCCATCGAATTGATCGGGCTGTCCTTGCCCACGACGATCGCGGCATAATCCCCGATTGTTCCCGAAACCAGCGTGAGGTCGCGGAAATTGTACGGGAATACACCTGTCAGGGACCGGATTACGATCGGGGTCGAGTTGACCATCAACGTGCCGTAGTTGCTTTCGGCGTTCTCGATCAGGTACCCGATCGCCTTGCCGCCGCCGCCGCCCGACATGTTCTCGTAGGACGCCGATCCGACCAGGCCGGAGTTTGTCAGTGCCTCTCCGGTTCCCCGCGCCGTTCCGTCCCAGCCGCCACCTGCGCCGCCGGGGATCAGAAAGTGAATGCTGTCCAGAACCTGATGGCCCTCGGCCGCTGCGGGTCCGGCAAGTCCGACTGCGGCCACAGCCGCGATAAGGGCCCTGCGGCCCATCTTGAGTTTCAACATCTTGTCCTCCCATTTGACAACTGTCCGCTTGGCGGCTCAGTTGATCAGGAACCAACCATGCCAAACTGACATAAACCTGTCACGCGGCAGATTTCGCTTCGGGACCTGATGAAGTTCCTTCTGGTCGAAGATAACCGTGACCTCGCAAACGCCATCACGTCGCGCATGCGTCTTGATGGTCATGTCATTGATCACGCTGCTAATTTGGACGACGCTTCGGCCTTCGTGGCAACCGGAGACTACGATCTGATCCTGTTGGACATCATGCTGCCGGATGGCGACGGTCGGGCCTTCTTGCGTGAACATCGCGCAAGCGACTTTGACACGCCCGTGATCGTCCTGACCGCGCGCAGTCAGGTCTCTGATCGAATCAGTTCGCTCGATCTGGGCGCGGATGACTACGTCACGAAACCGTTCGACCATGCCGAACTCGAGGCCCGCTGCCGGGCGGTCCTGAGGCGCCGATCCGGCAACGCAAAAACGACAATCGAGCTGGGAGGCGTGGTCTTCGACCCACTTGCCGGGCACCTGACTGTCGCCGGCCGGGCCGTGACATTGCGCAACCGCGAACTGCGCCTTCTGGAGCTCTTTCTCAGTGCCCCGGAGCAGATCTTTTCAAAGCACAAGCTGGCGGACCGGTTGTATTCCCTTGATGACGACGTCTCCGAAAACGCCATCGAGGTGTATGTCGGTCGGCTGAGAAAACACCTCAAGCCGTCCAGGCTCCGGATCACGACCCTGCGCGGCCTCGGCTACCGGCTGGATCACCATGGCTAGCCCGGTCATTTCAGGCTCGCTCAGAAACCGGCTGGTGCTGACGCTGATCGGCGGCGCCGCGGTCCTCGCGTTTCTGTTGTTCTTTGCCGTCCGCCACTACGCGATGCAGGTCGCTCAGGAGGGTCAGGACAATATCCTCGAGGCGTCGTTGGCCTCCATCCTTGACGCCGCCGCAATGCGGAACGGCGTTCTCGAACTCGACCTGCCATATGCCGCGTTCTCCATGCTGAGCACCCCCTCGGATGACCGCGTATTCTACGCGATCCTGCAGGATGGTGAATTCCTGTCGGGGTATGAGGAACTGACCTTTGGCGGGCCGTCCTCGGACCGCGGCCATCGTGTCGAGACCGGCCGGATTCGCGGGGCCGCTGTCAGGAAGATCAGCGGCAGCCGCATGTTGATCGGGGAAAGCCAGCGAACGGAAATTCAGGTGGTGCTGGCCCAAACCCAGGACTCGCTGTCGGAAACACTGGACCAGATCTCGCGCAATGCCACGCTTCTGGGCGTTGGATTCTTTGCGCTGGCCGCGGTGCTGTCGATCTGGGCGACCTCGGCGACCATGGCTCAGCTCAACCGGCTCACAACATCGGTCACACGGCGCGGTCCGCAGGACCTGCGTCCCTTCGAACGCCCTGTTCCGAGGGAAATGGCACCGTTGGTCGGGTCACTCAACCTGCTGATGGGCCGGTTGGATCATTCGCTCAAGCAATCGGAGGATTTCATTGCCGAGGCCGCCCACCGCGTGCGCACGCCGCTTGCAACGGTCCGGTCCTATGCGGAAGCGACCTTGCAGCGCGTCGAAAAGGAAGAGAACCGCGACGCCATGCGCTCCATGGTGAAGGCGATTGACGAAAGCTCGCGCGCGGCGGGCCAATTGCTCGACCATGCAATGATCACGTTCCGGGCCGATCATCTGGAACGGCAACAGCTGGATCTGGTCGAATTGGTCCGCGATCTGGTCGTACGCCTCATGCCGATTGCAGACATGAGGGACCTGTCGCTCGTCCTGCAAGGTGACCCGAAGGTGCCCTGCTCCGGCGATGCGATCCTTATCCAGAGTGCCGTCCGGAACCTGATCGACAACGCGATGAAATACGGACCCGCGGAGAGCACGATCGAGATCGCGGTCTCCTCGGCTCCCGGTCCCCGGGTGACCGTCTGCGACCACGGTCCCGGCTTTCCCACGCATGAGATCGAAACACTCGCCGCACGTTTCCAGCGCGGTGAAAACGCCAAGGGCAAGATTGGCTCCGGGCTTGGGCTGACGATCGCGCGGGACGTTGCAGAGGCGCATGGCGGGACGATAGACCTGACCAACCGCAAGGAGGGCGGCGCGTGCGTAACCTTGTCACTTTCGTTCTGATCGTCCTGTCACAAGCCCTTTGGGCGCAGGGCTGGGAGGACCGGCAAGTGTTCAATGACGCCCAGGGGCGCACGACCCTCCGCATCATTTCCAGCACGGACACCGCGCTTTTCGCGCCCCTCATCGACGCCTATGTCGACAGCAATCCGGATGTGGCGATCGAGTATCTGGTTACCGGAACGGCAGACATCGACAGCCGGGTCCGGGCGACACCGGACGCGTTCGACATCGCCATCTCGAGCGCCATGGACCTGCAATTGAAACTGGTCAACGACGGCTATGCCCAGCCGATCGAGGACCTCAGGTATCCCGCGTGGGCCGAATGGCGGCAAAGCCTGTTTGCCTTTACCTCCGAACCGGCGGCTATCGTCATAAACCGCAGCGCATTTGACGGGGTGCCTGTTCCGCAGTCCCGGCAGGATCTGATCGAGGCACTCCGCGCCCGCCCAGAGGTATTTCGCAACCGTGTCGGGACCTATGACGTCCGGCAATCGGGGCTCGGCTACCTGTTTGCCACACAGGACGCCCGGTCCTCGGAAACGTTCTGGAGGCTCATGGAGGTCATGGGCGGTCTCGAGGTGCGGCTCTACTGTTGTTCCGGCGACATGATCGACGATCTGACCGACGGGACAATCGCGGTCGCCTACAATGTCCTGGGCAGCTATGCCGAGGCCCGCGCCGAAAGTCAGGACGCGATCGAAATCGTGCTGCCTTCGGACTTTCCGACGACGATGATGCGCACCGCGTTCGTTTCGAGCGTGTCGCGGGAGCCGGAGGCCGCCCGGGGATTTGTCCGGTTCCTTGTGTCCTATCAATCCAGTCCGATCGACGGCATCCGGACGCTGCCGCCGCTGAGCGAGCGGGAGGATGGCGCGGACCCTGCGACAATCGCGCTGGAACCCGCCTTGATGACGTTTCTCGACACCCTGAAGCGAAACAACTTCCTGTCCGAATGGGAAGATGCGCTGATCCAGAACTAGCGTTCGGCAGGGAGCACCGAGCGCCGGATTTGAGGAGGCACCCGGAGGAATGGCCGTTTCGGCGCTACACCGCCACCCAGGCTGCGTTGCGCGCCGAACTGCGGACACAGGCGTCCACAAACCGGACACCGAGAAGCCCGTCAAAAACGGTGGGAAAAACCACGTCGCTGCCAGGCCTTTGGCCGGTTCGGTGCGCGCGAATGGCTTTCGCCGCCTCGGTGTAGATGTTTGCGAACCCTTCGAGGTAGCCCTCGGGATGTCCGGGCGGGATCCGGCTGACCCGGCCGGCCGCCGCACCCGAACCCGCTCCGCCCCGGGTGATAAGCCGTTTGGGTTCGCCGAACGGGGTGTGCCAGAGGTAATTGGGATCCTCCTGAGCCCATTCCAGCCCGCCCTTGTCCCCATAGACCCGCAGGCGCAGCGCGTTTTCATTTCCCGGAGCGACCTGGCTGGACCAGAGCATGCCCCGCGCCCCTCCGGCAAACCGGAGCATGACGTGGGCATTGTCGTCCACTTGCCGCCCCGGAACGAAAGCCTGAAGATCGGCGGCCAGTTCCTCGACCGTCAGTCCGGTGACAAAACAGGCGAGGTTGAAAGCATGGGTGCCGATATCGCCGGTGGACCCGCCCGCGCCCGACCGGTTGGGGTCGGTCCGCCATTCGGCCTGCTTGATGTCCTGCTCGACCGTCAGCCAATCCTGCGGATATTCCACCTGGACGACACGAACGGTTCCGATCTCGCCGTCTTCGACCATCTCGCGGGCTTGCCGGACCATCGGGTAGCCGGTGTAGTTGTGGGTCAGCACGAACAGGGCATCGGAGGCCTCTGCCGCCTTCACCAGTTTCTTTGCGTCGGCGAGGGTCGAGGTCAGCGGCTTGTCACAGATGACGTGAATGCCGCGTTTGAGGAACTCTCGCGCAGCCCCGTAATGGACATGGTTGGGCGTCACGATCGAGACCGCTTCGATCCCGTCCTTCAGGCGCGCCTCCCGGATCGCCATGGACTTGAAGTCGTCGTAGATCCGGGGCAGCCCGAGTGCCTCCCCGCTGGCGCGGGATTTCTCTGGCGTTGACGACAACGCCCCGGCGACCAGTTCGAACTGGTCGTCGATCCGGGAGGCAATCCGGTGCACGCCCCCGATGAAGGCGTCGTTGCCGCCGCCCACCATGCCAAGTTTGATACGGTCAGCCATCAGTCGATTCCCAGCATCTTGCGGTTCGCCGCCAAATCGGTGCCACCATCGGCGAAGTCGTCAAAGGCGACCTCCGTCGGACGGATGATGTGGTCACGCACAAAGGCCGCCCCCTCCCGCGCCCCGTCCTCGGGATGCTTGATCGCGCATTCCCATTCGACAACGGCCCAGCCATCGAAACCATTTGCCGTCAGCTTGGAGAAAATTGCGCCGAAATCGACCTGACCATCGCCCAGGGACCGGAAGCGACCAGCCCGATCGACCCAGGACTGGTAGCCGGAATAGACCCCCTGACGGCCCGTCGGATTGAACTCGGCATCCTTGACGTGGAACATCCGGATCCGGT
>CAYMMT010000023.1:0-27412 GCA_964391555.1 uncultured Rhodobacterales bacterium | reverse complement strand
GATTTTCGGCTCCGGTCAGAAGCGATCCAGAAGTCGCCGCAAGTAATCCAGCTCCAGCGCTGGACGTTCCTGATCCGCGGACCGGCGACGGAGTTCGTCGAGCAGTTCTTCGGCCCGTCGATAGACGTCCTGACCCTGCAGCATGTTTTCATCGGTACCGAACTGGCCGGTATCGCCCAGTTGCCGCCCCAGCGGGTCACGCCGCAAAGGTTCAACGCTCCCATCGGCATTCCCGACCTGCTGGCCCTGCCCCGGCTCCTGCTGCTGCTGGTTCTCGGCTAGGGCTTCGCCGAGGTTCCGCAACCCGTCTCGAAGCGCGTTCATCGCCTCGGCCTGCCGGTCGATCGCGCCGGGCAGGTCCCCGTCTCGCAACGCGTCCTCGGCCCCGTCCATCGCGCGCCCGGCGTCCTCAAGCGCGCGACGCGCTTCCTCGGCCGCCTCGCCGCCGAGGTTGGGAAGGTTTTGGCGCTGCCGGTCCAGCTCCCGACGCAGCGCTTCCTGACGATCTGCCAGGCTCTGGCCAAGCCCCTCGCCGTCTTCCCCACCGTCCGCAAGGTCGTTTTCACCACCTTGTCCGTTCTCGCCCAACTCTCCGTCGGTGGGATTGTCGCCTTGGCCAAGACCCTGGCCCTGCCGTTCGCCCGGCTGCTGGCCGCCCTGCTGGCCGGGTTGCTGACCCGGCTGCTGGCCTTGCTGCTCCTGCCCCTGTTGGCCGGGGTTGAACTGGTCCTGCAAATCGCGGAACGCTTCGTCCGAGAGACCCTGCTGATCGCGCAGCGTCTGGCCGAGGTCTTCCATGCTCTGCTGACCCGGCCCCTGCCCCCCTTGGGCATTGGGATCAAGTTCCACCACCATGTTTTCGAGCAACTGGTTGAGTTGTTCCATCAGGGCCTCGGCCTCGGCCATGCGCCCTTCCTCCATCAGGCGCTGGATCTCGTCCATGAGGTTCTGCAGTTCGTCCATGGAGAACTCGAAGCTGTCCTGCCCCTGGTCCGGCTGGTCGGTGCCATCGTCGTCCGACGGTTCGGCGTTCTCGGCCAGCATCCGCATGTAGTCGTCGGTGGCCTCCCGAAGCTCCTGCATGAGTTCTGCAATCTCCTCGTCCGAAGCTCCGTTGCGCATGGCTTCGGCCAACCGCTCCTGCGCGCGTCGCAAACGTTCGCGTGCGTCAGCCAGAGTGCCATCCTCGAGCTGGATTGCGAGATCCCAGAGCGCCTGAACGATCTCGGCCTGCTGCTCGTCCGTCATTGTGCCATAGGTCGCCATGGCATCGAGCCTCCGCAGGATGAACCGCAGGCGCAAATACGTCGTCTCGGACCTGAAGAAGCCCTCAGGCCGATGCGATACCGCCCGCAGGACATCAACCACGCGCGACGCATTGGACTTCGACCACATCAGGTCACGTCGCTGCTCGATCACGGCGCGGGCGATGGGCTGGAAAAATCGCCGCCCGGGCAAGATCATCTCTTCGGGATGGTTCCGTCCGATCTGGCTGCGCGCATCGAATACCTCAAGCGTGAGGGTCACCGGCAGGTTTGCAAACGGATGTTGCGAAAAGTCGTCGATCAACGCCTCTTCGAACTCTGCCCGATCGCCGGTAAACGGCATCGGCAGATCGATGACAAGCGGTTCGCGGGGGTCCGGGTCAACGGTCAAACCATGGCGCCTGTCCACCGCGGCAAGGTTCAGCTCGATTGTCGCGGTCCCGCCGACAACGGCATAGTCGTCCGCCGCGCGAAACGGCAGCGACATCTCGCCCGAGGCTTCCGTCTGCGCGGGTCCGGAAAGATCGACCTCGGGTGGCGCATCTTCGATGACCATCACCTCCCACTCGGCACCCCCGTCACCAAGCACGGCAAGCCGACCGCTTTGGGTTATGTCAAAGACCTGTTCGAGGTCGGAGGCCGCGCCGACATCTTCGCCAGCACGGCCAGAGACCGTCTCGTCCACAGTGAGCGCCCCCACCTCACCATACAGGCGCAACGTCACCTGGCTGCCCTCGGGCACACGCAATCTGCCCGGCGCAACGTCCGCAAGATAAAGAGCGGGCCGACCGGTGTAAGCCGGGGGTTCCACCCACCCTTCCCAGACCGGGCCCGTCGCCAGGGATTGGCCGGAGGTCGGCGCCATATCGGCCACCGACCCCACGCGCAGGAGCGATCCGAAGAGAAGCGCCGCAGCAAAGAACAGTAGTGCGATGTACCGCAAACCGTAGGGGTCCGCTCGCGACACGCGCAGGTCGGGCTCCACCGCGCGAGCGGCGCGACTGCGTTCGGCCATCCGCGCCATGTGCGCCTGCCAGACCGCGCGCGACGCCGCATCGCTGGCGCCGATTGCCTGATCATCGGCCAATGCAGACAGCGGGCGGCCGGGCAATCGCTCATCGACCCGTTCGACGGCCTCCTCGGTTGAGGGCCATCGGAACCGCCGCAGGCCCAGAACCAGCGCAGCGACCAGAGCAACCACCGAAACGACCGTGAAGCCCCACACCAGTTCGACCGGCAGTGTATCCTGCCAGCCCATCATCAGCGGGGCCAGCGCGGCAAAAACCACCGACCAGGCGGGCCAGAAGGCCCGGGTTACGCGCTCGGCCACCATTCCGAGCCGGGTCAACGCAACGGGCAGTCGCAAATGACGCAAGGAAGAGACTGGGTCTGTCAGCACTCGGGCTCCCTCAGGCATGGGTCGACAACCGTCCATGCGACCCTGGGGACAACTTAATGCCTCAGAGCCAGGATGGAATGGTATCGCGTGCAATCATTTCGTCAAAGGTCGGCCGCGGGCGAATAACCGCGAATTGATCGCCTTGAACCAGTATTTCCGGGATCAGAGGCCTCGAATTGTACTCCGACGCCATGACCGAGCCGTAGGCGCCCGCTGACCGGAAGGCGACGAGGTCTCCTTCGGCCAAGGGCGGCAGGTTGCGCCCCTTGGCAAAGGTGTCGCCGCTTTCGCAGACCGGACCCACGATATCGAAGGGGCTTTGCTCGGCCCCAGCTTCCGGTTCGGTGACAGGCACGATGTCGTGCCACGCCTCGTACATCGCGGGCCGGATCAAGTCGTTCATCGCCGAGTCGAGGATCAGGAACTGCCGGTCTTCGCCTTCCTTGACATATTCCACGCGGCTCAGCAGAACGCCGGCGTTCCCGGCTATCAGGCGACCCGGCTCGATCTCGATTTCGCATCCAAGGTGGCCGACGGTTCGCTCGATGACGGCGCCATACTCGGTCGGCAAGGGCGGCGCATCGTTCGATCGGGTATAGGGAATGCCAAGGCCGCCGCCCAGGTCGAGCCTCGTGATCTCGTGGCCGTCCGTCCGCAAGACTTCGGTCAGCTCTGCCACCTTGCGGTAGGCCGCCTCGAACGGCGCCAGGTCGGTCAGCTGCGAACCGATATGCACATCGATCCCGACAACCCTCAGTCCCGGAAGGTCGCGCGCCATCGCATAGACCTCGCGGGCGCGGGAGATCGGGATGCCGAACTTGTTCTCGGACTTGCCTGTCGCGATCTTGGCATGGGTCTTGGCATCGACATCGGGATTGACCCGCACCGTCACTGGCACTTCGACCCCCGTCTCGGAGGCAATCCGCGACAGCCGCTGCATTTCGGGTTCGCTTTCGAGGTTCACCTGCCGCACGCCACCCGCCAGAACCTGCCGAAACTCGGCTTCGGACTTGCCGACGCCGGAAAAGACAATCCGCTCTCCAGGAACCCCAGCGGCCCGCGCCCGCGCGTATTCCCCGCCCGAAACCACGTCCATCCCGGCGCCCAGATCACCGAGCAATTTCAGGACCGCTACATTGGACAATGCCTTCACCGCGTAACACACGAGATGCGGCATTGCTCCCAAGGCGTCATCAAACAACTGGAAATGCCGCGTCAACGTCGCAGCGGAATAGACATAGGCCGGCGTCCCCACGGCTTCGGCGATCTCGGCCAATGGCACGTCCTCGGCATGGAGTTGCCCGTCGCGGTACAAGAAATGATCCATGGCACCGGCACATAGCAGACCAACAGCCCGGGCCAAGTCCCCTCGTTCTCTGGTTCACGAATATCCCGTGGGGTCCGCATGCCCCGCGAACGGACGGAACAGCGCCAAATCAAACAAACCTGCCTGCGCAGCAGACAATCAGGTCACGGGGCGGGTCCGCAGAAACAGGTACAGCGGCAATCCACAGCTCACCCCGATGCCAAACGTCGCCGGGATCGCGATCAGCGCAACCCAGTTCTTGCGGACCCATGTCTCGGCGATGATCCACACGGTCAGGGCCACGGCCGCGATCGCCAGATCCCAGACAAGGCCGGACGTCGCCGTGTTGACATGCCATGCGTCGACCATGGCCATGATCGACCAACCGTTTTCCTGAAACCAGCCGACGAAATAATACATTGGATGGATCGCCCCCCAGATCGCGAGCGCGAGGTAGATGATCCGCAAGACAGACATCAACAGCCGACCTTGACCGAGACCGTTCCATTGGTGGTTCCGATCGAACAATCAGCGCTGATACCGCCGGTCCCAATGGAAACACCCGCGTTGGCGGTGGGCCGGAACGGCGCGCCGTCCACGCCACATCCCGTGAGCACGACCAACGCCAAAACTCCGATCGACATTCGTTTCATCCCAAGCGCTCCTTCCAGGCCGCCACCTGTGTCCTGACTTGCGAAGGCGCGGTGCCGCCATAGCTCGTCCGGGAGGCTGCCGAAGCCTCCACCGTCAGAACATCATAGACCGCCTCGGTGATCTGCCCATTCACATTCTGCATATCGGCGAGGCTCAGTTCGGGGAGATCACAGCCACGCTCTTCCGCCAGGGCCACAAGCGCACCGGTCACGTGATGGGCCTCGCGGAATGGCAACCCGGCCTCGCGCACCAGCCAGTCGGCCAGATCGGTGGCCGTCGAAAATCCGGTTGCCGCGGCCGCGCGCAGGTTCTCGGGCTGAGCGGCCATGTCGCCCACCATGCCGGTCATCGCGGCCAGTCCCAGCATCAGGCTGTCGGCGGCGTCAAAGGTCTGCTCCTTGTCCTCCTGCATGTCCTTCGAATAGGCCAGAGGCAGGCCCTTCATCACGGTCATCAGCGCGACGTTCGCCCCGAAAATCCGCCCGATCTTGGCCCGCAACAGCTCGGCCGCGTCCGGATTCCGTTTCTGCGGCATGATCGATGACCCCGTCGACCAGCGGTCCGACATCTTCACGAACCGGAACTGGGCGGAGGACCAGATCACCAGTTCTTCGGCCAGGCGCGACAGATGCATGGCACAAATCGAGGCCGCCCCCAGGAATTCGAGCGCGAAATCCCGCGCCGACACCGCGTCGAGCGAGTTCGCCATGGGCCGGTCAAAGCCCAACGCTTCGGCGGTCATCGCCCGGTCGATCGGAAAGCCGGTTCCTGCCAGCGCGGCGGCCCCCAACGGAGATTCATTCATCCGTTCCCGTGCATCGGCGAAACGGGCGCAGTCACGCCCGAACATTTCCACATAGGCCATCATGTGATGGCCCCAGGTCACCGGCTGGGCCGTCTGCAGATGTGTGAACCCGGGCATCACCCACTCGGCCCCGACCTCGGCCTGTCCCAGCAGCGCATTCTGCAGGGACACGAGACCGGTCATCGCGGCATCGCACTGGTCCCGCACCCAAAGTCGAAAGTCGGTGGCCACCTGGTCATTGCGCGACCGCGCGGTGTGCAGCCGTCCCGCAGGCTCCCCGATCAACTCGCGCAGTCGGGCCTCGACGTTCATGTGAATGTCCTCGAGAGCGGTCGAGAACTGAAACGTTCCCCCCTCGATCTCTGACAAGATGGTGAGCAGACCTTCCCGGATCGCCTGCACATCGCTATCATTCACGATGCCCGTCGCCGCCAACATGGCGGCGTGAGCGCGCGAACCCGCGATATCCTGTTCGCTGAGCCGCTTGTCGTAACCGATCGAGGCATTGATCGCCTCCATGATCGCATCCGGCCCGGTGGCAAAGCGGCCACCCCACATCGCGTTGGAAGAGTTGGACATAAGCTTCGGAGGCCCCATGGGTTGGATCAGATCAGCGGCTCTTTATCTGGGCCTCGCGGTGTTCGCAAATACCGCGACGGCCGGAGACCTGGCCGAATTGCGTGAAGGCGACATGCGCAAGCTGGTCCTGCACGATACTCCTGTGGCGGTCGCGGCGGTGCCATTCGAGGCGTTCGATGGAAGCGAGATGACGCTGGAGTCCTACAAGGGCCAGTTCGTCGTGCTGAACTTCTGGGCCACGTGGTGCGCGCCGTGCCGCAAGGAAATGCCGACGTTGTCCGGCCTTCAGGCAGAGCTTGGCGGAGAGAACATGACCGTGGTGACCGTCGCCACGGGCCGGAACCAGCCGCAGGCCATGCAAGCGTTCTTTGATGATATCGGCGTAGACAACTTGCCACTGCACCGCGATCCGCGACAGACCCTGGCGCGCAACATGGGGGTCCTCGGCTTGCCGATAACCGTGATCCTGAACCCCGACGGGCAAGAGATTGCGCGGCTTCAGGGGGATGCCGATTGGAATTCGGACAACGCCCGGGCGATCCTCTCGGCGATGATCGCCGGTCACTCATAGACGTCGGCAAGGAACATCTTCTGGACCGCGACGACGTCGGCCGGGACTGCTCCAACGGCAAGGTACTCCACAAATTCGATTTGCCGGTCGCCACTTTCCCACTCGATGATCACCTCGATTTGGGGTCGATCGACTTCGGGGCCTGCCTCGAGACTCAGGCCGTAAAGGCGCCCGCGCACCAGACCCGTGAGCGCGGCGATCTCTGCCTCGGTCGCGTCCCGATCGTCGAGCCGCTTGCGCGTTTCTCCGCTTTCTTCGATTCCGATTTCGCCGTCTTCGAGACTCACGGACTTGTTCGTTGTCGGCATGCCGCTGTCGTCAGGCTGGAACCTCAATTCCAACGTCCATTCCACTTTCTCGGCCATGGCGAGGCCCGGCAAGCCCAACGCCATCGCCATCACGATCACACGCATTGTATCGTCCTGCTGGCATGACTGCATCACAGCCGCCGGGGACCGCGGTCAGCGGAGTTTCTCGAACGTGATGATCACTTCACCGATGTCGATACCGAATCGCTTCATGTAGGCGCGGTTCAGCAGGCGGTCCTCGGTCAAAAGCCACATCCAGTCATCGAACTCGACGCGCAGGGTGTCCACGGTTCCGTCAGCCGCAGGGATCGGCAGATCGATGGTGTAGCGCCAGTTGAACCGGTTGTCCCGCTCCTCTCCCACAGCGCCGCCTATGACGCCCGGAGCAGACCCGACCCATGTCTCGTCGCCGGTTTTTGTCAGGGTCCAGATCCGCTGCTCGGTGGAGCCGTCTTCATAGACGAAATCCTCCGTCAGCCGCAGACGTTCACCGTTCCAATCGCCACGGATTTCGACCACGAAGGCGCGGCGCGCGGTGCCAAAGATGTCCTGAAACTGCCCCGTGGCCACCAGATGGCCGTCAAAGAACTCTTCGAGCTCCAACTCCGGCCCTCCAAGCCCGGCATCCTCCAGCGAAGGCTTACCGGTGCAGGCGGCGAGTAGCAGTAGAACGGATCCGAATATCCAGCGCATCAGCGTCTCCCTCTTCACCGACGGGAGGTAGGACAACGGCCCGAAATGTCACCTGTGGCCGCGCGATTATCTGTCCAGCAGGCTCACCGCCGCCCGGCTGGCCGCATGAACCTGGTCCGGGGAGGCCTTTGCGCGGATCATCGCGGAGATACCCACGATCGCCATAACGTAATGGGCCGTCAGGTCGTCGATGTTGACCTCGGACCTGAGTGCTCCGGCATCACGAGTATTCTTCAACGCGCGGCCGAAGCCCTTTGTCAGACGCTCGAAGTAAGCGTCCACAAACCGCGCACTGCCGGGGTCGAGCGCCGCGCGTTCCACCGCCGTATTCGCCATCAGGCACCCCAGCCCGGCAAATCGGCCTTCGCTGGCCGACGCGTAGCCGGTAAACGCCCTGCGGATGCTGTCCGCATCGGCTTTCGGGTCCTCGATCGGGGCGAGCACCCGCGTAAGGTTCACGTCGCTGTAACGCTCGAGCGTGGCTTCGAACAACTCCTGCTTCGAGCCGAACTCCGCATACATGCTCTTTCGGTTGACGCCCAATTCCTCGACCAGTTCCGCCGTGCTGGTGCCGGCGTATCCCTGGCGGCGAAAAAGCTCGATCGACCGGTCGAGCAGATCTTCCCGATTGTATCCCTTTGCACCTGCCATTTCGGCCATCCCAAAATATCTGTTGACTCCAAGGTAATCGATCAGTTACCTCTGTCAAGGTAATCGATCAGTTACCTTTGCGGTTTTTGATTGACGACCTCGAAAACAGGAGAAGCGCCATGGACCCCAACACTGTGATCGTCGTTTACAAATGGACTGCCAAACCCGGCCAACTGGACGCCCTGACCGCGATCTACAAAGGCGTCACCGACACCATGCACGCCAACGAGCCCGGCGCGCTCGACGTGCAGGTCTATGTCTCGGAGGCAGAGAACGCCCTTTATGTCCGTGATGAATTCGCCGATGCCGACGCCCTGGCGTTTCACCTGACGGAAACCGCAGGGCCGCATTTCCCGTCGCTCATCGAGATCGCGATGCCGGGCTCCTTCTATTTCTTCGGCGACGTCCCCGAGCCACCACAGGCAGCCACACGGTCCATGGGACTTGCCTCGGAATTCGGCGGCCATGTCGCCGGTTTCACCCGTCACTAATCTTGCAATCAGGAGACGTCACATGACCTACGACACACTCAAAGCAACCGCTTCCGCCGCGTTCATCGCTGGAACTCTGGCCTTGTCCGGCGCGCTGCCCGCGATGGCCGACGCCACCTCGACCGAAATCGGACTGACCTATGTCTGGACCGCGCACGAGGGGCAGGAAGAGCGGCTGATCCAGACGTATCAGGCCGTCGGGGACATTCTTGAAGCAAATGAGCCCGGTCTGATCCGCTACGAGATCTCCGTGTCGGAAACCGGCAACCAGATCATCATTCACGAAGTGTTCGAGGACGGGGACGCCCTTGCCTTTCATCTTTCCGAAACCGCCGCACAGTTCTTTCCGCAGTTGGTGGAATTCGCGACACCGGGCCC
Organism: uncultured Rhodobacterales bacterium; assembly: GCA_964391555.1. Taxonomy (GTDB): domain Bacteria; phylum Pseudomonadota; class Alphaproteobacteria; order Rhodobacterales; family Rhodobacteraceae; genus JAMWZF01. The sequence continues at coordinate 18,312 of CAYMMT010000023.1, read as the reverse complement.
GTTCATCTTTCGCGGGGACGTTCCCGAGCCTCTCAGGGCCGCCGCCTATGGCATGGACATGGGCGCGATCTTTACCACCGAATGGACCGGTTTCGAACGTTGATCCAACCCCCTGACCCAGAGGACTGGCCCCCCGTGCGGGGCCAGTCCTGCATCCCGTCACCGTTGTTCTGAGCCGGGATGCACGGTACATCGCTCCGGCAAGCCAAGGCCAAACGGACCGGAGACACCCTGTTGTTTGACAACACCGAAGACCTTCACCCGCTCTTTGCCGGCGTTCCTACGACCACCGAGTTCAAGAAGCTCCGCAAACGGATCGTGCGCAATGTGCGCGAGGCGATCGACCAATACGATATGGCCAAGGAAGGTGCGAAATGGTTGGTCTGCCTGTCGGGCGGCAAGGACAGCTACACACTTCTCGCGATCCTGTACGAGCTGAAGTGGCGCGGCCTGTTGCCGGTGGACCTGCTGGCCTGCAACCTCGACCAGGGCCAGCCCGGTTTTCCGGCCACCGTACTCCCGGAGTTCCTTGAACGCATGCAGGTCCCGCACCGGATCGAGTACCAGGACACCTATTCCATCGTGACCGACAAGGTGCCTGCGGGACGCACCTATTGCGCCCTCTGTTCCCGACTCCGGCGCGGCCATCTCTATCGAATCGCGCGTGAAGAAGGCTGCGAAGCCGTTGTTCTTGGCCATCACCGCGATGACATCCTCGAAACATTCTTCATGAACCTGTTTCACGGCGGACGACTGGCCACGATGCCGCCGAAGCTGCTGAACGAGGAGGGAGACATTCTTGTCTATCGACCGCTGGCGTTCGTGGCTGAACGGGATTGCGAGAAATTCGCCAAGGCGATGGCCTACCCGATCATTCCCTGCGACCTTTGCGGCAGTCAGGACGGGTTGCAACGACAGCAAGTGAAGCAAATCCTTGATGCATGGGAAAAAAACAGCCCGGGGCGGCGACAGGTCATGTTCCGGGCCCTGAAGAACGCGCGGCCTTCCCATCTCCTGGATCCCGCGCTCTTTGATTTCGCCGGTCTGGAGGCCAAAGACAGAACGATTCGTGAACTTTCCGAGCGCTCCGGGACCGCGCGTTAACCGAGACACAAGTTTGCGCGCCTAGATTGCCCCCGATTCGACGGCTGCCCATGAAAGGCCTTCGGCTGATCCAAGGGGATGGAAATGCGGAACTTTCTGATGGCCCGGGATGACTTGGCGTCGCCCGCGGACCGCGTCAGAACATATGGACTGCTGATCGCTGCCCTGTTGGCGGTGATGGTATCGCAAAGCCTGCTGGGTCCGATCGGGGTGCTTCTGGTGCTGCCCGGCGTCTGGGCCGCAGTCCGCATCCTGGCGGATCGCCTGTCCCGTGCACAGGTCAGCATTCTGGACCCTGCCAGCGGCTTCCTGCAACGGAGTGGGATTGTTGCCGCGCTCGACACGGCCCTGCAACGAAGCAGGGTCGGGCGCAGCAAAACCGCGGCAATCGTTCTGGAAATCAACGATTTCAAATTGGCTGAGGAACGATTCGATCGCTCGGGCATAGAGCAGATGTTCACCATCGTCGGGCAGCGACTGGCAGAGGTTCTCCGAGACGGCGATGCCGTCGGTCGCCTTGACGGGCCGGTCTTTGCCGTCGCCCTGTCCTCCGTGCACCGCCTCAACCTCGATGCGGTGATCCAGCTGTGCAGGCGGTTGCAGCAGGCCCTGAACCAGCCCATTTCCATTGGGCCGTCAAATCTCTACATGACCTGTTCGATCGGGTTTTGTCTGGCCGAACGGCTCGAGATGCCGAACGGCGAGAAGCTCCTGCAGGCCGCGACGACCGCGATGATCGAAGCAGGGCGCAGCGGATCGGGTGCAGTGCGCGGCTATTCCGCCGCCATGCGCAGCCGCATCGTGCTGCGCAATTCACTTTCGGCCGAAGTGTCCCGCGCCCTCGACAACGGCGAGTTGCGCGCTTTCTTCCAGCCGCAGGTGTCCACCACCGATCACAGGCTGACCGGATTTGAAGCGCTGGCCCGATGGGACCACCCGGACCGCGGACTGATCCCGCCTGTGGAATTCCTGCCGGCGCTGCAACAAGCCGGTCTGATGGAGCGGCTCGGGATGCAGATGGTCGAGCAGGCCCTCAAGGCCCTTCGGCACTGGGACGGCAAGGGCTTCCGGGTTCCTCGGGTCGCGGTCAATTTCTGCGCGGACGAACTTCGCAACCCGGACCTTGTCGAACGAATTCGCTTTCAACTGGATCGCTTCGGATTGGACCCCGCGCGCCTGACGGTGGAGGTGTTGGAGACCGTCGTCGCGGGACCCGCCGAGGACCAGGTGATCCGAAATCTCGCCGGACTTTCGCAGATCGGATGCACTCTGGACCTTGACGACTTCGGGACCGGCCATGCCTCGATCACGAATATCCGCCGGTTCTCGATCGCGCGGATCAAGATCGATCGGTCTTTTGTCATGGGCATCACGGATGATCCCGATCAGCAGATGATGTTCTCGGCCATTCTGACGATGGCAGAAAGGCTGGAACTCGACACGCTGGCCGAGGGCGTCGAAACGACCGCCGAATACGAGATGCTGAAGGAACTGGGCTGCCGGCACGTGCAGGGCTTCGGCATCGCAAGGCCAATGCCGTTCGAAGAAACCGATTCTTGGATCACGAAGAATGAAAGTGACTCGGTCACCACTGCGGAGCGAAAGACGGGTTGAAAGACCTCGCTGCCGCCGGTCGCAATCCCCCATCGCGGACACGTTTCCGTCAACCCCGTCCGGGCGCGCACCAATTCCCCTGTCTTCCCGCTGAAGAGCCGCACCCACGCGCCCGCACCCGCCCTTGCGATCAAGGGAAAACGCTTGACCTTTGCATCCCCGGACTGTTGAACCCACCCGGATAGATCGGACGGCGAACAGGCGGCTTCATGGACGACCAGAACAGAAACCTGATCCTTGCGACTGCACTCAGCATGCTCGTGATACTCGTCTGGTTCTTGCTCTTTCCCCCGCCGGAGCAGCCGACCGATGCGGCGCAGACCGAACCGGCCGAGCAGGTGGACGCTGTGGCCGACGAACCGCTTAGCGTGATGGAGGATCCGGGGGAAACCTCTCCTGCCTCACCAACAACCGACGTTCCCTTGGAGCAAGCCGTCGAGGCCGTGCGGATCACAATTGAAACGCCCCGCATCACAGGATCGATCTCGACCCAGGGCGGCCGGATCGACGACGTTTCCCTGAAGGATTACCGAGAGACACTGGACGCGGACAGCGAGATCGTCACGGTCCTCTCACCCGAAGGCGAAGAAACCCCCTACTACGCCGTTTACGGCTGGTGGGCCCGAAGCTCGGGTCTGGACGCAGATCAGGTCCCCACGGCAAACACGATCTGGTCGGTTGACGAGGACGCCACACTGACCCCCGAGAGTCCGATCACCCTGACCTGGGACAACGGCGCCGGGCTGGTCTTCAGCCGTACCATCTCGGTCGACGAAGATTTCATGTTCTCGATCACTCAATCGGTCGAGAACAATACCGGCGACGCCGTCAGTCTGGCCCCCTATGGCTTCATCGTGCGTCAGGGTCTGCCCCAACTGCGCAACTACCGCTTCATCCTTCACGAAGGTGCCGTCGGAATGCGCGACGGCATCCTGATCGAACGCGAAGCGCAGTACCATGACATGGAGGGTTTCGAACCGAATCCCGACCTTGGGAACCGTCAGGGGACACGATATGCCGGGGTGTCCAACGGATGGATCGGCTTCACCGACCAATACTGGATGACGAGCCTCATCCCCGAGGCCGAAAACGGCTTCGACCTCGACATCATCTACGAGAACGGCAGCTACTTCACGCGCATTATCGAACCCACGAGGGAGATTGCGCCGGGCGAAACCGCCCAGACCCGGAGCCGGTTCTTTGCGGGAGCCAAGGAATGGGAGACCGTCCGCTACTACGAGCGTGAGGAAGGTGTCGACCGGTTCCTCGACAGTACCGACTGGGGCTGGTTCTTCTTCCTGACCAAGCCGATCTTCGCGATGCTCCATTGGCTGAATGCCGTGATCGGCAACATGGGCTGGTCCATCATCCTCCTGACCTTCGTCATAAAGGCGGCCCTGCTGCCGCTGGCGTTCAAATCCTATGTCTCCATGGCCAAGATGCGGGAACTCCAACCCGAGATGGAGAAGCTCAAGGAACGTGCAGGCGATGACCGCGAGGCGCTGCAAAAGGGCATGATGGAGCTTTACCGGACCAACAAGGTCAACCCTGCGTCCGGTTGCTTGCCAATCCTGTTGCAGATTCCAATCTTCTTTTCCCTCTACAAGGTGATCTTCGTTACCATCGAACTCCGGCATGCGCCGTGGATCGGATGGATCCGGGACCTGTCTGCGCCCGACCCGTCGTCCTTGTACAACCTGTGGGGCATCCTGCCCTGGGCCGGACCGGAACCGGGCAGCATTCTGGCCCTGATATTCATCGGGCTGATGCCGCTCGCCCTCGGCATTTCGATGTGGCTGCAGCAAAAGCTCAACCCTGCACCCACCGACCCGACGCAACAGATGGTATTTGCCTGGTTGCCGTGGATTTTCATGTTCATGCTGGGCTCTTTCGCCAGTGGTCTCGTGCTGTACTGGATCACCAACAACACCATCACCTTCGGGCAGCAGTACCTCATCATGCGCAGCCAGGGCTTCAAACCGGATATTCTGGGCAACATTCGCGGGGCGAAGAAGCCATCCGGTGAGACGAGCGGCGACAAGAAATGAGCACCGGCACGGTCGCGTCCCTCTGGCGGCACCCGATCAAGAGCCACGGGCGCGAAGAGGTGACAGAGACGGTGTTGAGCCCCGGCAAGCCGATGCCCTACGATCGACTGTGGGCCGTCGCGCACGAGCGGAGTTCGGCAGATGGCAGCACCTGGGTCCCTTGCCAGAATTTCTCTCGCGTGGCCAAGGCGCCGTCGCTGATGGCGATCCGCGCGCGTCTGGATGAGGCGAATGGCACCGTCACCCTGTCGCACCCGGAGCGGGACGACCTGACCTTTGACCCGGATCGCGAGGGCGACAGGCTCATCGCCTGGGCGGAAGAGATGATCCCCGAGAATCGCGCACGTTCCGCCCGCGTGATCCGGGCGCTGACCAACGGTTTCACCGACAGTGATTTTCCGTCTGTGACCCTGTGCAACGCGGCCTCGCATCGTGCCGTGGAACAACGCGTCGGACAGAGCCTGAGCCCGGAAAGGTGGCGGGGAAATATCTGGATTGATGGCCTTGGCCCATGGGAAGAATTCGAGTGGACGGACCATGAGGTCCGCATCGGCGAGGCGGTTTTGCGGGTCCGCGAACGGACGGATCGGTGCCTGAGCACCCATGCAAACCCCGAAACCGGGCGTCGCGATGCAGATGTCCTGCCAGCGCTTGATAGCTGGGGCCACAGGGATTTCTCCGTCCGGGCCGAAGTCCTGCAGGGCGGCGCCGTCCGGCAGGGCGACCCTGTGGAGCGCCTGTAGGCATGGCCCTGCCCTTCCCCGAAGTGCCGGAACCGGATGCCACCGAACGCGAGGCCGGACGGCTTCTCTTCGCGCAGCAGATCGAGTTCCTCAAAGGCGTCGTCGCCATGTCCGGCCTGCCGCCTGCCGACCGGGCCGAAGTCTGCTTTGCGGGCCGGTCGAACGTGGGCAAGTCAAGCCTGATAAACGCGCTCACCGGCCAAAAGGGACTTGCCCGGGCGTCGAACACGCCCGGCCGGACGCAGGAAATCAATTATTTCAAGGCAACCGATGACCTCTACCTCGTCGATCTGCCGGGCTATGGCTTTGCGAACGCGCCTGTTGCGGTCGTTCAGAAATGGCAGGCACTGCTGAAGCAATACCTGCAAGGACGCCAGACCCTGCGCCGCGCTTTTGTCCTGGTCGATGCGCGGCACGGTGTCAAACAGGTCGACGAAGAAATCATGGCCCTGCTGGACAGCGCCGCGGTCACGTTCCAGGCCGTCCTGACCAAGACCGACAAGGTCAAGACCAGGGACCGCGAGCGGGTTTTGGTGCAGGTTCGGGACAAACTGGGCAAACATCCGGCGGCTTTCCCGCAGATCGTGTTGACCTCGTCCGAAAAGGGCGATGGGATTGCCACGTTGCGCAGCGTGATCGCCGGGATCACCGCGCAGGGCTGATGCGGGAGGGGCCAGGCAAGATGAAAAGCGATTGGGTCGCGACCGCGCGGACGTTGAGCGAGGCATTGCCCTATTTGCAGCGCTACGCCGGGGCCATCGTTGTCATCAAGATCGGCGGCAATGCCATGGGCGACGGCGAGGCAATGGCCGATTTTGCACGTGACATCGTCCTGATGCGGCAGGTCGGCGTGAACCCGGTCGTGGTTCACGGTGGCGGCCCGATGATCAATGATCTGCTCGACCGTTTGGGTCACACGTCTGAGTTCATCGACGGCAAGCGGGTCACCGATCACACCACGGTCGAAGTCGTGGAAATGGTGCTCTCGGGCCTCGTGAACAAGCGCATCGTGCAATCGATCAACGCGCAGGGGGGCAAGGCTGTCGGCCTCTCGGGCAAGGATGCGGACCTGTTGATTTGCGAACAGGCGGATCCGCGTCTTGGCTTCGTGGGGGAGCCGGTCGCCGTGGATCCGACGGTTTTGACCAACCTCTTTGCCGATGACATGATCCCGGTCATCGCGCCCCTGGGTGCAGGTCGCGACGGTGCGACCTACAACATCAACGGAGATACGGCGGCGGGGGCAATCGCCGCCGCGCTGCAGGCCGACCGGCTCCTCCTGCTGACCAATGTCTCGGGTGTGAAGGACGACGAGGGCAACCTTCTGACCGAACTTCGGGTCGAGGAGGTCGAGGAACTCACCACAAGAGGTGTGATCTCCGGCGGCATGATCCCGAAAACCGAGACCGCACTGGACGCTGTGCGTCGGGGTGTGCGGGCCTGCACCATCGTCGATGGGCGGGTGCCGAATGCCGTACTGCTGGAACTCTTCACAGACCACGGTGCCGGGTCGATGATCCGGGCCACCGACGAACGCCTGACGACGAGAGGCGGTTGAGACCCCGCGCCAAGATCGATGCGTTGGCCGCCGATGAGTGGCTCTTTGTGTCGGGGATCGTTGTTGACGGTGGGGCCAGCATCGTTCTGCTATCGCCCGACGAACCCGGGTTCTGGCCGCATTTTCAGGCCTCGCCGGAAGCGTCGGACGGGGCTGGCGATCCTCTCGATCGGTGGTCGACCCGGGTCATCGGTCAGCTGGCCAAATCGCTGGCAGGTGAGCCGCTTCTGCCTTTTGGCGGACCGCCGTGGCATCCGTTTCTTGCCTGGGCCCTTGGAAGCCATGAAGCCTGGACCTCCCCTGTCGGGCTTCTCGTTCATCGGTGCGCCGGGCTGTTCGTGTCGTTTCGGGGGGCGATCAGGCTCCGCGGCACCCTGGAGACCGAGCGCGGTGACGCTCCCTGTCCGAGTTGCGCCCAGCCCTGTCGCACTGCCTGTCCCGTTGATGCCTTTCGAAGCGGCAGCTACGACGTGCCAAGCTGCAAGGCGCATCTTGAAACGGAGGAAGGACGCGACTGCCTCGAGGGCGGGTGCCTTGTACGGCGTGCGTGTCCAATTGGGGCCGAGCGACGTCTGCCCGCACAATCCGCGTTTCACATGAGGGCGTTTCACCCCGATGCCGCTTAAGCTGATCCTGATCCGCCACGCCAAATCCGCCTGGGACGACCCCCGCGCGGATGACCATGCGCGTGTCCTGAACAAACGTGGACGGGTATCGGCGGTTTCAATCGGAGAATGGCTGGCCCGTGAGGGCCACGTGCCTGACCTGATCATCAGTTCCGACAGCACGAGGACACGAGAGACGGTTGAACTGATCCGGAAGCGTCTGCCGATTGATCCGGAGGTCCGGTTCCGCCGGTCGCTCTACCACGCCGGGGCCGGCGTTTTGATGGACGCGCTCATGGGGGCGGACGCGGAGGCCGTCGCTTTGGTCGCGCATAATCCCGGGATCGGCACATTTGCCCAGCAAATCGTTGCAGAACCGGCCACGCATCCGCGCTTCGTTGATTACCCGACTGCGGCGACGCTGGTCGTGGAATTCGACGCTCAAGTCTGGGGAGAGATCAATTGGCGCGAGGGTCGTGTCATCGACTTTATCACGCCACATGACCTGACCTGAGATCGGACAAGAGCGAATTTCGACCCGAAATTCGAACACGATTTTCGGGTCGAAAATCGGATCCGCCTAGTGTCCGAGAATCTGGCTGAGGAAGAGTTGCGTCCGCTCCGATTGCGGATTGTTGAAGAACTCCTCGGGTTCGTTCTGTTCCACGATCTGGCCGGCATCCATGAAAATCACCCGGTTTGCCACCTGACGGGCAAAGCCCATCTCGTGGGTCACGCAAAGCATTGTCATGCCCTCTTCGGCGAGTTCGATCATCGTATCGAGGACTTCCTTGATCATCTCCGGATCCAGAGCCGACGTCGGTTCGTCGAAAAGCATGATGCGCGGCTGCATGCACAAGCTTCTCGCAATGGCCACGCGCTGCTGCTGACCACCGGAGAGCTGACCGGGATATTTGCCCGCTTGCTCGGGGATCTTCACCTTCGTGAGATAATGCATCGCCCGCTCTTCAGCTTCTTTCTTGGGTGTCTTGCGGACCCAGATCGGCGCGAGCGTGCAGTTTTCCAGAATGGTCAGATGCGGGAAGAGGTTGAAGTGCTGGAACACCATGCCAACTTCGGACCGGATCTTGTCGATGTTCTTGAGGTCATTCGACAGCTCCGTCCCATCCACGTTGATCAGGCCTTGCTGGTGTTCTTCCAGGGCGTTCAGGCAGCGGATCAACGTCGACTTGCCTGAACCGGAGGGCCCACAGATCACGATACGCTCGCCCCTGTAGACGGTCAGGTTGATATCCCGCAGCACGTGGAAGGACCCGTACCACTTGTTCATCCCGTTGATTTCGATGGCCACCTCGTCGGAGACCTTCATCTGGCTCCGGTCGACGTCCCGTTCAATGGCGATTTCCGACATGATCTGTCTCCGTTACCTGTGTTCGCGTTGCAGCTTCTTTTCAAGGAACAGCGAGTAGCGTCCCATCGAGAAGCAGAAGATGAAGAAGAGCACGCCGATGAAGACGAAAAGCTCCCAGTAGATGCCGTTCCAATCGGTGTCGGCACGGATGGCGTTCGACAAGCCAATAGGATCAAGGAGGCCGATGAAGACCACCAGCGTCGTGTCCTTGAAGAGCCCGATGAAGGTGTTCACGATCCCGGGGATCGAGATTTTCAGCGCTTGCGGCAAGACGATCAGTCGCATGGATTTGGCGTAATCGAGACCCAGCGCGTCAGCGGCTTCGTACTGGCCTTTCGGCAAGGCGGCGAGACCACCCCGAACCACCTCGGCGATGTAGGCCGACGAGAACAGAGTCACCATGATGATGACCCGCAGCATCAGATCGAAATTCGTTCCCGGCGGCAGGAAGTAATTCAGCAGAAGCGAAGCGGTAAAGAGCCACACGATGAGCGGCACCCCTCGAATGACCTCGATGAAGAACACCGACACCTTGTTGATGATAAAGAGGTCGGATTGGCGTCCCAGAGCCAACAGAATGCCCAGCGGCAAAGACAGAACGATGCCTGCCACGCCGATGATGATGGCGAGCATGAAGCCGCCGATCTCACTCGACCCGATCTTTTCGATGGCGAGCGGCACCACGCCGGACAGCCCGTTCACCAGCGGCGTCGTCAGGAACAGCCAGAACAGGATCGGCAGGACGATGGTTGCGATCACACCGGCGATGTTTCCAGCGGCGCGGCCTACGTAAACGAAAGCCGCTGCACCAACGCCAAAGCCGGCGGCGGTGACGATCGGTCCCCAAAGGGACCCGCCCCAGATGAGCCAGTAGATGACAAAGGGCGCCGCCAGCGAACCCCAGATCATTTGCCGTGGCAGGGACTGGAAAAGAACCGGCAGGATGGCGACAATGAAGACAACGAAGCCAAGGACCGGGCGCCAGTAGAGTTCGGACGGATAAAACCCGAACATCAACTGGTCCCACCGGTCCGTGATCACCGCAAAACAGGCCACATTGAAATGGCCGCCGCTGGCTTCCGCCGCCGCGATCAGATCCGCATAGATCCGGTCGCGGATTTCACGGCATTCGCCGATCGACCCGGCTTGCCAGATGCCCCGAAGAGCCCATGGCAATACAGTCGAGAGTGCGAGGTAGATAATGTAAACCGAGAGCACCGTCAGGATGATGTTGAGCCAGGAGGAAAAGAGATTTTCCCGGGCCCATTTGATGATGCCCCGCTGTGTCACGGGCGGCTCCTGTTCGGGGAGCATATCTGTGCGGACGAAGGAGGTGTTGGACATTTCAGCGCTCCTTCAGCTTTACGGCATTGTTGTAGACATTCATCACTGTCGAGATGCCAAGTGAGATAACCAGATAGAACAGGCCGAGGAGCAACATGCCCTCCAGTTCTCGCCCGGTCTGGTTGATGGTGATGCCGCCCAGGGTCGACCGGACATCCATGTAGCCCACCGCAATGGCGAGCGACGAGTTCTTGGTCAGGTTCAGATACTGGGAAATCAGCGGCGGGATCAGGATCCGCAGCGCCTGAGGCAGGATCACGAGGCTCATCGTGCGGCCCGGGCGAAGGCCCAGCGCATAGGATGCTTCGGTTTGACCCTTCGAGATTGCCAGGATCGAGGCGCGGACAAGTTCGGCGATGAAGGCCGAGGTATAAAGTGAAAGCGCCAGCCAGAGCGCAATCAGTGAATTCCGCAGATGGATGCCCCCGTCGAAGTTGAACCCCTTAAGATAGGGCTTCAGGATCGTCGCCCCGAGGATCACCATCACGATGGCGACCGGAATGATCAGAAGGCCCAACTGGTAATACCAGGTCACCGGTCGTTCGCCGGTTTGTTCCTGCTGTTGCGCGGCCCATTTCCGGATGCGGCTGATGGCAAAGAGACTGGCCAGCAGCACGCCCAGAACCAACGCCCAGTCGATCAGACCGGCAGAGGTTGCAGGTGCCCCTTCCCTACTCGGTACAGCTTCGTTGCCGGAGAGGGACCTGGTAAAGGTAATGCGCGGGATGTAGACGCCGCGGTTCGTCGCGGCGACACTTTCGTTCAAGGCCATGGAGGCTTCGGGCTGGTCGCCCCGGAAATCCCGCGGCGCGGGCATGCCTTCGGTCATGATCGCGAAGATCAGGAGGATCCAGAGCAGCAACGGCACGTTGCGGAAGCCTTCGACGTAAATCGACATCAGCCGGGAGACGAGCCAGTTCTGCGACAGCCTCAACACCCCGACCAGCACGCCGAGGACAGTCGCAAGCGCACACCCCAGGGCCGCCACGAGAAGCGTGTTCAGGATGCCGACGAGAGCGGCCCGACCATGGGTCGATTGGCTCGAATATTCGATGAGCCGCTGGTTGATATCGTAGCCGGCCGGATTGCCCAGGAACCCGAAATCAAAATCCTTGCCCAGCGCTTCCAGGTTTTGAACCGTGTTGCTGATCAACCATCCGAGGCCGAGTGCAAGCAGGATGGCCGCGACGACCTGGATCGTCAGCGATCGGTAGCGCGTGTCATAGATGAGTTGGCTGATCCGAAAGGATGCCCTCGGCGGGTCTGACAATGTGGTCATGCTGGTCTCCCGATGGCCGTCGTTTGCTTGATATTCCGCCTGTAGCCTGAAAAAGGCCCGTTTCGACGGCGCATCGCGGCTCTATTCTTGAGATTTGGATACGAAAAGGGCGCGGACATCAAGTCCACGCCCAATTCTTAAGCAGTGTTAGCGGAACGGCGGAGCGTAGAGCAGGCCACCTTCGGTCCACTGAGCGTTCAGGCCGCGGGCAAGACCGATCGGGGTCGACTCACCGATGTTCGATTCGAAGATCTCACCGTAGTTGCCAACCGACATCAGAATGTTCTTGGCCCAATCGGCTTCGAGACCAAGCATCGCGCCCAACTCACCTTCGGAGCCAAGCAGACGATTGATTTCAGGGTTGTCGGTACCGGCGGACATTTCTTCGACGTTGGCCGACGTGATGCCGAGCTCTTCGGCAGCAATCAGCGCGTTCAGGCTCCAGCGGACGATGTCACCCCATTCGTTGTCGCCGTGGCGCACAAGCGGGCCGAGCGGTTCTTTGGAGATGATTTCGGGCAGGATCACGTGTGCACCTGAGTCTTCGAAGGATGCGCGCGTAGCGGCAAGGCCAGAGGCGTCCGTGGTGTAGACGTCGCAGGCGCCAGCCAGATACTGCTGCTGAGCTTCCGCGTTCGTCTCGATCGGAACCGGCTCATAGCTGATGTTGTTGATGCGGAAGAAATCCGCGAGGTTCAGCTCGGTCGTGGTCCCGGTCTGAATGCAGACGGTCGCGCCGTCGAGGTCCTTGGCGGAGGTGACGCCGAGGTCGGCAGGCACCATGAAGCCCTGACCGTCATAGTAGTTGACGCCAACGAATTCGAACTTCAGGTCCACGTCGCGTGAGAAGGTCCAGGTGGTGTTCCGGGCCAGCATGTCGACCTCGCCGGAGGCCAACGCGGTGAAGCGGGTTTGACCGGTCGTGGGGACAAACTCGACGGCCATCGGGTCGCCGAGCACGGCCGCCGCCACTGCGCGGCATACGGACACGTCAAAGCCGTCCCAAACGCCGTTCGCATCCGGCGCGGCGAAACCGACCAGACCGGTGGACACGCCGCAGTTCAGGTTTCCGCGGGCCTTCACGTCATCGAGCGTGGCGGCCGAAGCGGCACCGGCGGCCAGACCAGCAAGGGTCATTGCGCCGAGGAAAACGGATTTCTTCATTTCTACCTCTTCCTGATGGTGGCGCCACCTCTCCCAAGATGACGCCGGAATCGCCCCTCTCGGGGCGTTTGCTGTTTGAGTGAGCATTATGTCGCACTCACCGAGCGCAGAGTGTTAGGAATCAGCTTCCGAGGTCAAGGGCGAGACACTCAAAAAAGGCCGGATCGGTCCCGTATTTCCCGCTTTTCTAAGCGCTATTGCCTGACCTGCCGCAACGTTATCCACAAAGGGCGAAGAACCGAGCAGCATGCAAAAACGCGAGGCGCTTCGCTTCCACGATGTCAGCGGCCTCTTCGTCTTCGCCCCATTTCTCGGCCTGCCATTTCTCGTCGATCCGGCTCAGCGACCACGCCTCATCGGCTCCTCGAAAACCTTCCGTAACCGCAAATCCGAGTATCAGCGAGCCCGAGAGGCCAACCAGATCGTGGAACGCCGTCAACCGGAACGGGTCCAGCACACGCACCTGCGCGGCAAGGCGATCCAACGCTGCCTGGTCCTGCGACACGTGCATGACCCCGGTGCCGACCCGCAGCCGGACGCCCAGCGCCACCGCGGCCCAATCCAGCACAGGGTCCCACTGCGCTGCCTGGCGGTCGATCAATTCCTGCGGGTGATCCGCGCGGTAGCAAAGAAGGTCCGTGCCCCCGTAATCCGCGATCAACCCGGCCACCTCCTCGAACTGGGGGGCAACCTTGTCCAGAGCGGCATTGGCAGAGCGGGTAAACGGCATGGTTCTCGGGTCGATGACGTCGTGCTGCGCTTGCCACTCGGCGGCGATTTCCTCGGCCAGCGCCAATGTCGGCACAATCAAGGGTGTCTTGGCCGGACTGCGCACGGGGCGTCCATCCAGTCCGACACCGAAACCGCCGTCGGTTTCGGAGACCGCCGCGTTGTCCCAGAACCGCTTTGCCTTCCACTCGGTCATCCGTAATCCTCAAACGGATCGATCGGTGCGAGGTCTTCGGTCCAGCCGAACGTGTCGAACGTCTCGCGCATATGGGACGGCAGAGGGGCGGTCACGGTCAGGATCTTTCGCGTCACGGGATGCAGGACCGACATCGAGCGGGCATGCAAGTGCAATTTGCCCGAGATGATGCCACCCATCTTTGCACCCCAACCATCGCCGAGGTTCTGTTGGCTTCCACCACCGTATTTGCCGTCGCCGGCGATGGGATGACCGATCTCCGCCATATGGGCGCGCAGCTGATGCGTTCGCCCGGTGATCGGTTCCATCGCAACCCAGGTCGCGCGACCCGCGACGCGGTAAAGTGCGGAATAGAGGGTATGCGCGCGCTTGGCGCCATCGACGCGGACCACCTCGTCCGGCATCACGCAGCGCATCTTTTCGCCCTGCCCCTTGCCGCCGCCGGCCTTCACAAGACCGTACTTGATCTCTCCCCGATACGGATGCGGGACGCCCGCGACCACGGCCCAGTAGATCTTGCGGGTTTCCTTGTGCCGAATTGCGGCTGTCAGATCGGCCGCAATCGACCGCGACCGCGCCAATAGCAGGACGCCGGATGTGTCCTTGTCGAGCCGGTGGACCAGTCGCGGCTTTTCCTCAAGCCCGAACCGCAGCGCTTCGGCCAGGCCGTCCACGTGGCGGGTCTGCCCACTGCCACCCTGGCTCGGAAGACCGGGCGGCTTGTTCAGGGCAATGATGTGGTCGTCGCGATAGAGGACCGCCGCCCGGATCATCTCTGCGTCTGTCGGGGACACTGCCGCGCGATCCGGCTTCGGGGCTGGTGCCTCGGGCAGCGGCGGCACCCGAACCTTCTGTCCCACCGCGACCCGGTCAGAGGCCCTGGTCCTTGCCCCGTCGATCCGGATCTCACCCTTACGGCAGCCCTTCTCGATCCGGCCCTGGGTGATCTGCGGCAACCGCCGTTTCAGCCAGCGGTCCAGGCGCTGATCCGCCTCACCCGGCTCAACCGTCAGGGTTTGCACGCCACTCACGACCCGAGCCCCCGCATCAGCCACAGGCCCGCGAACAGGGCCCCGATTGACAAGGTGACCGACAGGAACACGTACAGCGCAGCCTGTCCCGTTGCGCCCCGTTCATAGAGCGTCACAGCCTCCAGCGAAAACGCCGAGAAGGTCGTGAACCCCCCCAGAATGCCGGTCATCACAAACGGGTTCAGGTGGGACAGGCCCCGGCGTGCGAGCCAAACCACCAGCAGCCCCATCAGGAAAGACCCCACAATATTGACGGTCACTACGCCCAGCGGGAAGCCGGTCACGCCAAACACCCGGGCCACACCCACGCCCGTCGCGTACCGCGCCGCCGCGCCAATCGCGCCGCCCAAAGCCACCTGAAAAAGGGTCGTGATCATGGACGGCTAGGTGGGACGATCCGCGCCCAGAGTCAATCGACGCCTCGGGGTTTCTGTGGCGTTCAATGATCCCCGGGAATCCGCTTGCCCGTCAATTGGACGGGGCAGAGCCCCGGGCCGATCACTCCTTGCGGGTCGCGCGAAGTTTCGAGAAATAGTCCACGCGCTTCCGAAGTTCCCGCTCAAAGCCCCGGTCCACGGGTGCATAGAAGTGCTGGCGCGCCATGTCTTCCGGGAAATAGTCCTGTCCCGAGAACCCGTCTTCGGCATCATGGTCATAGGCATATCCCTTGCCATAGCCCTGATCCTTCATCAGCGCCGTCGGGGCATTCAGGATATGTTTGGGGGGCGGCGCGGACCCGGTCTCTTTCGCGGCCCGCATCGCGGACTTGTAGGCCACGTAACCGGCATTCGATTTCGGCGCGAGCGCCAGATACGCCACCGCTTCGGCCAGCGCCAATTCCCCTTCCGGAGACCCCAGCCGTTCGTAGATTTCCCAGGCATCCAGGCAGAACCGCTGCGCCTGCGGGTCGGCGAGGCCGATGTCCTCGACCGCCATGCGCGTGATCCGGCGGGCAAGGTATCGGGGGTCCTCGCCCCCCGACAACATCCGCGCGAACCAGTAGAGCGCCGCGTCGGGGTCGGACCCGCGCACAGCCTTGTGCAGGGCCGAAATCAGGTTGTAGTGCTCGTCTCCGGACTTGTCGTACTGCGCGGCCCGCCGTGTCAGCCGGGTGGCCAGAGTCGCGGTGTCGATCCGCGCCTCATCCTTCCAGCCCGCAACCTGCTCAACAAGGTTCAGCAGCGCCCGTCCGTCGCCATCGGCCATCTCCTGCAGGCTCTCTCGTGCCGGGCCGTCCAGCGGGAGCGCCTTGCCAAGCGCCGCCTCGGCCCTCTGGGTCAGAAGCTCCATGTCGGCCAGCGTCAGCCGTTCCAGCACCAGCACCTGCGCCCGACTGAGCAAGGCACGGTTCAGCTCAAATGACGGGTTCTCGGTCGTTGCTCCCACAAGCACGATCGTTCCGTCTTCCATATGGGGCAGGAACCCGTCCTGCTGCGCCTTGTTGAAGCGATGGATCTCATCGACAAAAAGCAGCGTGCCCTTGCCATTCTGTCGCCGAAGCTTGGCCTCTTCGAACACCCGCCGCAAATCGGGCACGCCGGTAAAGATCGCGCTAATCTGGACAAAGTGCAGGTTGGTTTCCGCCGCGAGCAGCCGCGCGATCGTGGTCTTGCCCACACCGGGCGGACCCCAAAGGATCAGCGACGACAAGTTGCCCGCCGCCAGCATTGTGGTCAGCGGCGCATCCGGCCCGAGGACCTTCGGTTGCCCGATGACCTCGGACAAACTGGCCGGACGCAACCGGTCTGCCAGGGGTCTGGGCCCCCCGTCGCCCTCATCGGACGATTGCGCGGCGGTGTCGAACAGATCAGCCATGGGCGAAGCCTACGCCGCGCCCCCGGCAGTTCCAAGCGCGCAAGGAGGCTCAGTGAAGCTGTTGCTGAAAGTCGATCCAGACTGCCTGATAATCGATGCCGCCCATCTCCATGTTGCGCCCCGCCGCCGCCATGTCGAGCTTGCAGCGCGCCGCCCAGCGGTGCCAATTCGACGGCAACAATGCGACCATCTTGCTGATCCCTTCTTCGCGCGATGTCCGCAGCATCTGAAGGACAAGTTGCAGCCGAACCCGTTGACGCTGGGCCGCGGGCAGGTTGGCCGTCACGAACCCGCGCGTAACTTCCCAGATCAGCGGATCGACCGGCGCTTCGTCGTAGAGGAGGTCCTGGGGAATGGTACCGAGCAACCCGCGCTGCGCGTCCCGGATCATGTAGCTGTAGCACCCACATCGATGCGTTGTGGGCGTCAAGCGCACGCCGGCCAAGACGTGGCCGGTATCATCGTGGACCGCCAGCCAGCGCGAGGCCGGGGTGTCGTATTGGTCATATTCCATGCCCATGGTTTCGGGCAGGTCCCAGTTTCGGCGCACAATGAACGATTCACGTCTTGCGCGAAGTACGTTGGCAAAAAGCTCGCCATGGTTGTGTAGATTGGCAAATGAAAGTGTGGTCGCTCGCATGTCGACGTCCTCCAGCAAGGTTATGGTCTCACCGACCCTGCGGCGGTCTCGACAGAGACCCGTCAGAGCAGCCGATAATCCTTGGCTCGCTGGATTGCTTCTGCGGTCGTTCTCGCAAGTAGGGAATTGCGGGCCCCGACCAGGCGCGCCTTGAGCGCACTTTCGGAGATACCAAGCTTCGCGGCAGCTGCTGCGTGACGGTCCCCTTCGGCGATCAGCTTCAGGGCCTCGACTTGTGCATCGGTCAGGGACCGAGGGGGCTCCGTTATCTTGTGCAGCATACGAATGATGCTCGCGATTTCCGCGATTTCCTCATTCGTGAATTCCCTGTCTGCTCGGGCGGCTGACGCGATCGTTCTTGATTTCATTGGCCCACAGGCAATGGCCGCGCCGTATTCCATTCCGTATTCCCGCGCCTGCCCGAGGATATCGAACGGGTCCGGGATATTGATTTCGCTCCACCGTGCGGTTCCGACCGTTGAGAAGCCCCAGGCAATGATCGGGTCGCGAAGCGCATAAACCTCCTCTGTATATAGATCGATCCATTCCTTGGGATAGGTCTGCAGGTTCAGCAGCGGCATCGCAAAACGGATGTGAAGAGCAAAGAAAAACCCGTTGGGCGCGAGCGCCCCCAGTTGTTTGGTCTGAAGCTCGATGCCGGATCGCAAGGACATAGTCGAAATACACTTGTTACCGGTAGCGCCGTCAACTCTAAATTGTGTCGACTGTCGTTGGGTCAGCGTGGGGTGACATGGTCCGTAGCAGCAGGGATCTCACAGGCGTCGTTATCCCCCTCGACGAGGAGAACGTGATCTAATTATTGATTCTATTGGATGATCAGATGAATCAGCGTGGACCAACTTGGCCGAAAACGACAACAAACGCGTCGCGGGCTTGAATCCGAAAGAGCAAACCCAAGCAATCCTGTCTGGGTTTTTCAAGGGTGAGGCAGCTCCGCAAGATGGCGGAACTACCGCTTAGGTTGAGATCGGAATGACCCCATTCCGAGGTCAGTCCTCAAGGGCCTCTTCGGCTTCGAGGCGGGCGCGATCGGCAGCGCCCTTGGCGTC
>CAYMMT010000022.1:0-27470 GCA_964391555.1 uncultured Rhodobacterales bacterium | reverse complement strand
TGGGCCGCGCCCTCGGGGAGGATGTGAGCGAAATCGAAGGCTGGGCCGCCGCCCTCGCCAACAATATCGACCAGCTCTGGAACGAGACTCTCGGGGCCTACGATGCGCGCGATCTACGCGGCGGCGACTGGGCCGGAAATCTGTCGAGCGCGGCGTTTCTCTATCTCTACGCCGGGATCGAGAACCCAAGAATGGATGCCCGGATGGACGCTGCCTGGGACGCGGTACGGTATGGCATTCCGTCCGCCGACCCGGCTTCGGACACCTTTGAACCGCGGCGTTATTGGCGAGGCCCCATGTGGCCGGTTGTCAATTCCCTCATCGCCATGGGCTTTGCGGAGGCGGCTCGTCCGGACGCGGCCGAGCGGCTCCGCCGAGAGACGGAAGAGGTGATCCGCACCAGCGGTTTCTATGAATATTTCGACCCGGTGGACGGTACGCCCTGCGGCGGCGGCGACTTCACCTGGACTGCAGCGATTTGGCTTACGTGGGTAAGTCCCAAAGCCGGTAAGGAGGGCTGAGCCATGGCATCAATCGAGTTGAGAGGCGCGGAAAAATGGTACGGCGAGGCTCAGGTCATCAAGGGCGTGGACCTCGAAATCGAGAAGGGCGAGTTTGTCGTTTTCGTCGGCCCATCCGGCTGCGGCAAGTCCACATTGCTTCGCATGATCGCAGGCCTGGAGGAAACCAGTCGCGGCCAGATGATCATCGGCGACCGGGACGCGACGGCCGAACCGCCGTCAAAGCGCGGGCTCGCCATGGTGTTCCAGTCCTACGCACTCTACCCGCATATGTCGGTCCGCGATAACGTCGGTTTTCCTCTCAAATCTGCGGGGATGCCAAAGGATCAAATCGCCGGAAAGGTCGATGAAGCCGCGCGCATTCTCAAGCTGACGGATTACCTCGACCGGCGTCCCAAGGACCTGTCGGGCGGCCAGCGACAGCGTGTGGCCATCGGGCGGTCAATCGTCCGGGACCCGACGGCGTTTCTGTTCGACGAACCCCTCTCGAACCTCGACGCAGCGCTCCGAGTCGAAATGCGCTACGAGATCGCCAAGCTTCATCAGAGCCTTAACGCCACCATGATCTACGTGACCCATGACCAGGTGGAGGCCATGACGCTGGCCGACAGGATCGTGGTCTTGGAATTCGGTCGCATCGCTCAGGTCGGATCACCGAAGGAACTCTACGACCGCCCGGCCAACCTCTTTGTCGCCCAATTCATCGGCTCGCCGAAGATGAACGTTGCTCCTGCGGAGGCCCTGCGCGGGATCGCGATGCCCGATGGAACGGCCCAGGTCGGGATCCGCCCCGAACACATCACCATCGGGGCCGCTGGTGAGGGCGCGCTCGATGCCACGGTGGACGTGCTGGAGTACCTGGGAGCCGATACCTTCGTCATTGTCGATGCGGGGCCAGCGGGGCAAATCACGGTCCGCGTGATTGGAGCGACCGATCTTCGTCCCGGGGATAGCGTCGGCCTCGTGTTCGACCCCGAGAGTTGCCACTTCTTTGCCTCCGATGGGCGGGCGTTGCGCTCCGGGTAACCAAATCCTCACCTTGTCGACTTAGGTGTCGGGTGGATTTTGGTTGAAGATCACACCCGATGCCTGGCCCAATCCTGACAACAAATGCCGCGAAACCGGCGCCAAAAACGGACACCCACGACGCCCGTAGCGGGCCTCGTGCAGTTTCGATGCATTCCCATTGCGGAACAAGCACGATCCATGGCGTGACATTCAGCCTGGTAGCGCCAATCCACGAATTGCGAACGGCAAAGAACAGGCCCGGGCTCAGGGGCTCGGCGTCTGGTGACACCCGTCCGCCACATCAACAGAGCGGGGTCGACCATCGGCAAGATATGGGTGGAGAAACAGCCATCGAACCGGACGACTTTCGATCATGATCGAGCACTTGATGATCATCGACGACAACGAAATCGATCAGCGGCTATATCGCCGCCTGATCGCGCGGTCCGGTCGGGTGGGGGTGGTACACAGCTTCGCCATGGCCGCAGACGCGCTGGAGTTTCTCGGCCAACGGGACCGCCCAAAGATCGACGTCATCCTGTTGGACATCAATATGCCACGGATGAATGGCTTCGAATTCCTCCAGGAAGCGACGACCCGCTTCGGGCCCGGACTTGCGTCGAGCGTGATCATCATGCTGACCACGTCCTTGTTGGGAAATGACCGTGACCGGGCGTTTTCCAGCGGGCTTGTTCGCGACTATCTCGACAAGCCCCTGAGCCTCGATCACCTCGAACACATCGATGCCCTCATTCATGGTGAGGCCCGGCCGGTCGGGTTGCCGGTCGTGGAAAGCTGACGCCGTTTTCTGACTGGGATCGCGGGGATCAGGCTTTCGGCAAATCGAAGTCCACCCTGCACCCGCTGGCCGTGTCAGCGATCCCGATCTGACCGCCGTGCTGGCTTACCACCTTGCGCGCAACGGTGAGCCCGATCCCGGCAGAACCCGTGGCCGACTTGGGCTGCAAGGTCTGTAGCGCCTCGAACACGCGCTGGCGAAACCGCGGTTCGATCCCCGGTCCGTTGTCCGAGATGGAGATATCAACGCGGTTGTCCCGTGGAAAGATGGCGACCCTGACCGACGGTTCCTCGGCCGTATTGTGCTGCACGGCATTCCTGAACAATGCCGAAAGGAGGCGGCGAAAGTCGTTCTCCGGTCCCCGGACAATTGCGTCACCGTCGATGTTCAGTCGTGCCGCCGCGACACCGGGAACGCTGTTCCAGACGTCCTGGGCAAGGTGCGCGACCGAATGCGCGTCAGGCGGGTCCGCCAGTCGACCGACGCGGGACAACTCGGTCAGTGCGTCCAACATCCGGTCCAATCCTGCCGATGCACTTGAAAGACGGCTGAGGTGCTCGACGACGTCATCCGGCAGGGCCACGTTGCTGGCGGCGAGATCTTCAGCAAGCCAGGTCGGTATTTCGCGAAGGGCACGGGTATGGGCCTTCAGGTCGTGGGTCACATGATAAAGGAAGCTCTCGGTCTCGGAGAGCTGCACCCTGGTCGCCGTCATCATTTCTGCCTCTTTCTCGAACCCGATTCCGACAGATCCCGATTTTTTCCGGAAAATCGAACCTAGTTCGCGTCAGCTTGGCGGCACGTTGTTGAGAAATCCTAAACCCGACAGGACGTAAGACCCGGTCTGACCACGCACGGGGAATGATCCGAAGCTGAGGGCTTGAAATGACTGTAGAAAAACACCTGTCGGGCCGGCCCACGACTTGGCAGGAAACCGAGAATGTCCACCGGGCGGATCGTCCGACGTTCGAAGTGCTGGTTCTTGATGATAGCAGCTTTGATCAGGCCCGTATCAAGCGCGCCTGCAAGGACACCGGTCTTCCCGTGAACGTCACGCCGGCCACCGATCTGGAAGAGTTTGCAGCGGCACTGGACGACGGCACCTATGACATCGTCCTCGTCGACTACCTGCTGCCCAAGGGCGACGGCCTGCAGGCGCAGCGGATGGTGCAGGGCCACCCAACCAATTTCGGGGCCGCCGTGGTAATGGTTTCATCGCAGATGCGCACCGATGTCGCCGTGGAATCGATGAAACACGGGTCGCTCGATTGCCTTGACAAGAATGCCCTCGATCCGGAGCGGCTACGCGCGCTGCTGATGACTTCGGTGCGCATGTTCGCCGAAATCTCACGTCACTGGATCGGGGAACTCCTGTCGCAACACCGGTTCCAGATTGCGCAGGACGTTGCCCGCGTGATCCGCGATGAGTTGACGTTCGACCGGTTCGTGGACGACGTCGACAAGCGCATCCATGGTGAGCTTGCCGCGCATGGATTGACTGACGGGCGGGAGCGGCAGCCACGCATGTATCTCGACGCCGATGAGCCGTTTCGGTTCCGGTGACCAGCGGCCAACGTATTCGGTGGGATGCACCGGTTCAGGTGTCTGGCAACGGTTTGACGATGGCCATTTCAGCCAGAGAGCCCTTGTCCGCGCGGGCACCGGGAAATCTCAGGACAATCGCGGCGAGGTGTTGAGCCGATCGCACCGCATCGCGCGGCTGTTGACCCAGAACCCGCGCCGCAAGGTACCCGGCGTTGAAAGCGTCACCTGCCCCTGTTGTGTCCCGGATGCCCGAAACCCTGGGCGTATCCAGTTCCGATGCGCCGCCGCCCGCCGACAAGAGAACAGGACCCGCCCCGTCCTTAACGACAATTTCCGCCCGCCCGAAAGCGCTCAACCGGTTCAACGTGTCCCGTGCGCCGCCGTCGCCCCACACACGAGCTTCATCGTCGAAGCTGGGCAGAAGAATATCCGCGACAGACAGAAAGTCCGGCAACACCTCTCGCGTTTCTTCAAGATCGCGCCACAACGCCGGACGCACATTGGGATCAAATGAAACGCGGGCCCCCTGCCCTTTCGCCAGCCGCAGCGCGTCCAGAAGTGCGCCGCGCGCGTCCGGATCCAGGATCGCCACGGTGATCCCCGACAGGTGAATGATATCAGCGCCCGATATGTCCCGCGTCAAGCGCTCCGGATCATCCGCCAGATTGCGGGCCGCGGAGGTACTGCGCCAGTATTGAAAGGATCGCTCCACCCCATCGAGATCGATCATGTAGAGGCCCATGGTCCGGGTCGGCGACCGCGATATTCCCCGTGCGTTCAAGCCATCAGCGACAAGGCCATTGACGAACGTGTCCGATATCGCGTCCGCTCCCACCCGGGTGACAAACCCGACCTCCGCCCGGTCACCGAGGACTTGCGCCATGTGCCAGGCCGTGTTGAACGTATCGCCTGCAAATCCGCGCTTGTACTGTCCGCCGCCCAGCGGCGCCATCTCGATCATCGCCTCCCCGATGCAGAGAAGGTTTGGCCGGCTCATTGCGATCCCTCACCGTAGATCTCGCCGGTTAGCCAGGCCGGCCAGTCGCGTTCGAAAAAGGTCTTTGCGGCCTCGTCGAACCTGCGGTTGGGCCGGGTTCGGATTGCCATGTCCCCACCATCGTAACGGACGCAAAGCTGTTCATCCCGATGCTCGGAAGTCTCCTCGCGAAAGCGGAACGCCTCAATGGGGCCGGAATGGGAATCCGGAACCGCCGAGCCCTCCGGATCACAGATCGCACGCGCGCCCCGGCTGCCACCACCGCTGGAGACATAGTGGTCAAGCGCTGTCAGGACGGCCTCGGACGCCAGTGCCATCTGACGCCACTGCAGCGCTCGGGACAGCTGGTTCGGGCGTGGCACGGCAAGGCCCCTTTCGCCGATCGCGATGTTGAGCGCGCGGGCCGCTTGCCGTGCTGAGGCGACTTCGTCAGGAAAACAGAATGGCCCCGCGTGCTCGCTCATGCGCGCCTGAATCGTGGTTTGCAGGACGTCGATTGTATGGGGGCTGTCGGACCTGAACAATTTGTCCAACCGGGCAACGGCCGCGCCGACCTCGGCTGATCCGTCGGTCACGAGGGGGGACCCGGGACGCTTCGAAAGATGCTCCGCCGCTCGCGTACCGAATACCTGACCCGCATTCAGCGCCGCTCCGCCAGGCCGGGTCACCCCATGGGTCCCGGCCGCCTCGCCCACAGCGTAGATGCCGGGAACCGAGGACTGGCCCCAGATGTCCACCGCGATCCCGCCGTTCATATGTTGATTGTTGACCGCAAATTCGAGCGGCTCCTGCGCCACGTCGATCTTGGAGCGGCGGTAAAGCTCGATCGCGAGGGGATTCATATGGCGCAGCCGGTCGATGGGCATTTCCTGACTGGCACCCGCGGTGCCAAGATATACGGCGACATCGTCGTCAAGCCGCTCGATGCTGAACGGCTGATCCCCCGGGACGGGTTGTGGATTGCGATTGAAATCCATGAAAACCCTGCGGCCCAGAGCGGATTCCCGGAAGATGGCAAGGTCAACGAGACTTGACCCGAAATCGAGCATCCGCGACGCGTGGAACGGCCATTGATATCCCTTGCGGAAGATGTTGGAGGCCATTTCCTGCGTGGTTCGATAGTAGTCGGCGAGAAAATGGTATTCTTCGCCGCCCGCATCGACAGAATAGATATGCGGCATCGCCTGCACGTAGGTTCCTGACAGGTTCCAGGGAAACCCCTCGCGACGTGTGCCGATACCGAACTGGCTCTCGGTGAGGTTGACGAGTTCTACCCCGGCCTCGAGCGCCAAACCGAGAGACCCGAAACAGCCGTTGGGAAAGACGCTGTCCCGATAGAGTTCGCCCGGTCCCCCCGCTGCCAGCACGAGTGTCGGTGTCCGAAAAAAGACCAGGCCATAGGGGTTCGCGTCACTCTGCTCGCGGTTCCGCATGGCCAGAACACCGGTGACGCGGCCAGCGTCGTCTCGCAGGATTTCAACCGCCGTGGTGAGGTTGTGAAACGGGATTTCGAGTCTCAGGGCCTCTTCGGCAAGGACCTGAACCATGAGGCGCGAGGTGCGCGGGCCGCAGCTCGTGGCCCGGCCGACCTCGTCGTGGTCGGTTTGGTAGCGCAACGTCCCGCCAAGGGGATCCTGGGGCAAGGGCAATCCCAGGTACTGAAGGCTCGCCATGGCGCGCCCCGACCCCACGGCCTCGATATAGGCCGTGTCCTCGTCCATTGCTCCGCCAGCCCGGATGGAGTGGGCCATTTCCTTGTAGTTGTCGCCCTTGTCGGCGGTGTTTGCCGTGTGAAGTGTCTGCTTGTCGGACCCCGAACAGGCGGAGGTTCCGCCCCATGCGGATTGCGACAGGATCACCACCCGCACACCGCGCCGCCGCGCCTCAACCGCCGCGCGCAGACCCGCGGCGCCACTGCCGACCACTGCTGCATCGGCCTCAAAGACCGGTATCTCGTGGCGCCCGACCTGAAGACCGGAGGCAGGCTCCGGGACAGGCGGCAATCTGGGCATGTCCACGTCGGTCAGGGCGTCGAGAATATCCTGTGAGATCTGCGTCAGCACGGCAAAGGGCTCCGGGTTCGTCAGTCGGGCGGCGTATCGGTTGAGGCGCGAATCGCGAGGGATACGGGGCTGAGCCACTCCGCTTTCGGGGCATTGCCCTCACCGATCCAAGTCAGGATATGCTCGGCGATCTGCTCTCCAAAACGCGCAATGTCACAGTGGACCGAAGACAGCGGCGGCCAGGCGTGGGCGCATTCTTCGATGTCGTCGAATCCCATGATGCGGAGGCCATTGGCGCCGACCTCGCGCCCGATTTTCTGGCATCCGGTCAACAGGCCCAGCGCGACGAGGTCGTTGAAACAGACAACCGCGTCGATTTCGCCGTGGTCGCGGACCAGCCGCTCGGCGAGGTCACGTCCAAACTCGCGGGTCGATCGCCCGGTCAGGATCAATTCCGGCAATCCCGCTGCCTGCAGCGCATCCCGGTAGCCCTGCATTCGCCGGACCGTCACCGACCGGCCCGCAAGGCCGCCCGCAAACGCGATGCGCCGCGCGCCGGTCCGCAAGAGATGCTCGGTCGCCGCGCGGCTCCCCTCATGGTAATTCGGCGCGGCAAAGGGAAACGAGTATTGGTCGTTGTCCACACGTCGCAACACCTGCAGCGTCGGAACACCAGCGCGTTTGATTGCGTCAAAGCCGCCGTCGCCGTCGCCGTAGGCCGGCGACACGATGATCGCCGATACGCCATGCTCGATCATCGCCCCGATGACCTGGGACTGGACACAAAGGTCTTCGTCCGTGTTGGCGACAACCGCCGCGTACCCGCCCTCGGAGAGTTTCATCTGAAGAGAGGTCGCGAACTCGGCAAAGAACGGGTTCCTCAGATCGTTGATGACGAGGCCAACAAGGCCGGTCGTCGCGCTGCGCAACGTCGCCGCAGCACGGTTGTAGACATACCCGATTTCCGCCATCGAGGCACGGACCAGAGCGCGTGTTTCCTCCTTCACCGTCGGGCTGTTCTGCAGCACGAGGCTGACCGTCGATTTCGACACGCCGGAATGGCGCGCGACGTCGATTATGGTGGGGCGGCGGTCCAAGGCTCAGACTTCGATATCGACCACGAGGATACCGTCGATCCCGCCGACCGCATTTTCGACAAGGCGCCCCCCGGCGGCCTTGTGATCGGGGTGGTCCTGATAGGCTTGCAGAGCCTCCCACCCATCGAAATCCACGGTAAACCCGTGCATGTACCCGCGCTCGATCTTTTCGGGGCTTTCGCTCTTGCCGGAGCGGATGTCGATGAGGCCCGAGACCTTGCCCTTGATCGCGGCGAGTTCGTCGAAAATCTCAAAGATCAGATCGTCGCTCACGTCGGGGCGGAACTTGATCAGAACGATATGGCGGATCATGCGGCGGCTCCTGTGGCATGGTCTTCGCGGATCATGTCGGCGGCTTTCTCACCGATCATGATTGCTGCGGCGTTGGTGTTGGATGAGATCACGGTCGGCATGATGGAGTTGTCGACGACACGCAGCCCATCGATACCGTTGAATCGCAATCGAATATCCACGACCGCCTGCGCGTCCGACCCCATGCGGCACGTCCCGGCGCAATGGTGCGAGGTCTTCGAGTGTTCGGAGATGAAGTTGAAGTAGTCCTCATCGGTCTTCACGTCTGGACCCGGCAATCGCTCTGCAAGCACGTATTTCTTGAGCGGTCCCTGGGCCATGATCTCTTGCGTGATCTTCAGGCCCCGGATGGACATCGCCCGATCCTGCGGGTCCTGGAGATAGTTGGGGTCAATCAGCGGCGCCGTGGCCGGGTCGGCGGACTGAAGGCGAACGCTGCCACGGGAACGCGGCCGCAGGTAGCAGGAATTCAATGTCACACCGCCATTGGGCATGGCCGCCACGCCGTGCTCAATCCCGGTGCCAAGGCCGAGGTGAAACTGGATGTCCGGGCTGCGGGCGTCGGGGTCGGCATACCAGAAGCCACCGGTTTCAAAGAGCGACGAGGCCACAGGGCCCTTCCGCGTCAGGACGTATTGCAGACCGGCAATCGCCGCCCACCACGGCTTGGCATACCGGTCGTAGCTGTACGGGCCGGAGAGCTCGGAAATGCAGTAGAGATCAAGGTGATCCTGCAGGTTTTCACCCACTTGCGGCTGGTCGTAGACGGGCGTGATGCCGAGGTCTTGCAAATCATCCGCGGGACCGATGCCGGAAAGCTGCAAGAGCCGTGGAGAGCCGATGGCCCCCGACGACAGGATCACCTCGGACCGGGCTGTCAGGCGGCTGCCGTCGCGCATTTCGACCCCCGTGGCACGACCGCTCTCCACCACGATCCGATGGACCTGGGCACCGGTGCGCACAGTCAGGTTCGGGCGCCGCGCGTTGGGGGCGAGGTAAGCCATGGCCGCGGATGATCGACGGGCCTTGCGCTGGGTCAGTTGGTAGTAGCAGACGCCGTCTTGCACCTCTCCGTTGATGTCGGGGTTGCGAGGGATCCCGATCTCTTTGGCGGCATCGAAGTAGGCGTCACATATGGGGAGCGGCGCGGAGGGTTGGCTGACACCGAGCGGTCCGCCCTGCCCGTGATAGCGATTGTCGTAGGTGTCGTTGTCCTCGGCCTTCCGGTAGTAGGGCAGCACGTCCTCGTAGGACCAGCCCTCGCACCCCATCTGCCGCCAGTCATCGTAATCCCGGGCGTTTCCGCGGGTGTATATCTGCGCGTTGATCGCCGACCCGCCCCCGATGACCTTGGCCTGGGTGTAGCGAAACACCTTGTTTTTCATGTGCTTTTGCGGAGTTGTGTCCCAACCCCATGACCCGATGCCCTTGGTCATCTTCGCAAAACCGGCGGGCAGGTGATAAAACGGATGGCGGTCCCGGCCGCCCGCTTCAAGAAGCAGAACCTCCACGTTCGGATCTTCGGTGAGCCGCGCAGCGACCACCGAGCCGGCCGAACCGCCCCCAATGACGATGAAGTCGTAGCTGTCATGGTTCATGTCTGGCCTCCTCAGGCCGGGGCCGCAGCGGCGGCAAAGTGCGTGTCGCGGATGTGTCGACCGGTGCGAAGCGCAAGGGCCGCGATGGTCAGGGCCGGGTTCACCGCGCCGGAGGTCGGCAGGGTGGAGGCGTCTGCGATGAAGAGGTTCGGGTGATCGTGGCAACGTCCATAGGTATCGGTGACGCTGGTCTCTGGATTCTCGCCCATACGGGCGGTGCCGCATTGATGGGACGGCGTGCGACGATCGAAAGCCTTGCTCAGAACAATCGGAAACCCGGACTTGCGCAGGAGCGACTTCAGCTTCGCGACCAACGCCAGGTGGGTGGTCCAGTTCGACCGTTTCCAATCCAGACGGATCTGGTCGCCTTTCAGGGTCACCCGGCTTTCCGGGTTCGGGAGATCCTCGGACATGGCATAGACATCGATCGACCGGGCGGCGATCCAATTGGCGAGGAAGACCGGCAGAGGCGTCGTGGCCTTCAGGATCGGTCCGGTGATCTTTCCCAGCATCTGGATATTGCCGAGAGGCGTGCCGTCGGGGCCGCCGGTTAGGTAGAAATCGTTACACATCAATGTCTTCTGGTATATGGCGTGATTCCTGCGGAACGGATGGAGGGCCAGTACGGCAGAGCAATTGTGGTTCATGAAATTTCGTCCGACTTGGTCGGATCGGTTGGCGAGACCGCTTGGGAAGACCTCGCAAGCTGATCGCAACAGCAGGGCCGCCGACTGAACTGCCCCTGCGGCCAAGGCATAAAGTCTCGCCGTGAGCCGTTCCGATCCGTTGGGGCCGGTCACCTCAATTCCTTCAATTTCTCCGTCGGGACGCGCGATGATGCGATCGACGCGCGTATGGGTGCGGAGTTCGACATTGGAATGAGCCAGTGCGGCCTCCACGGCATCTTCGGCATCCATCTTGCCGCCCACCGTGTCAGGATGCCCGTCCCACGTGGTCTTCCCGCCGCTCATCCAACGCGCGACGTCAACGCCAAGCGGGACCGATGACGGATGCAGACCCTGAGCAATCAACGCCTGACGAAGGCGCGCGATCTCGGGCTCATCGGGGACCGGTGGATGGGGGTAAGCCGCGGACCGGCGCGGTTCGGTCGGATCTTCGCCCGCAAGGCCCCGGACTTCGTAAAGCGCCTCGGCCTGCCCGTAGAACGGCTCAAGCGCGTCGTAGTCGATCGGCCAGCCGGGGGTGCGGCCGCCCTGATGGCGCAGGGGGGCGAAATCCTCCGCCCGGTAGCGGATCAATGCGGCGCCATAGAACTTCGAATTGCCGCCGACCATGTAGTAGTTTCCCGGGCTGAAGGGCCGGTCATCGCCGTCGAGCCACATCTCGTCAGGGCGAAAATGACCGGTGCGAAAGATTGCATCCGCGTCCCGATCCAGGGCCGACGGCAGAAGCCGCTCCCCCCGCTCCAGGATCAGGACGCGGGCGCCAGAAGGGGCGAGGGAGGTCGCGAGCGTCGCGCCGCCCATTCCGGACCCGATAATGATGATGTCCCAATCGGCCATGACACTTACGGTTTGATGCGCGCCTCGGTCTGCGGGTCGAAGGCCACGGCCTTTTCCATGTTGACCGCAAACTCGAACAACTCTCCCGCCTGAACGGTGGTATCGGCACGCATGCGCGCGATCACGTCCATGCCGCCCATGGTCATGGTGACAAAGGTGTCAGCGCCTGAAGGCTCCGTGACACCGACTCGGTTCCGGAACGGGACGATGAGGTTGGAATCCCGGTCCGCGGCTTCCGGATCGGTAATGGCCTCGGGACGGATGCCGAGGAGGACATTCCTGCCGGCCCAGTCGGCGAGGTTCTGCTGCGCAAAGGCCAGCTTTACATCGGCCCCTTCGGAGCCGGAAACAACGGCGTGGGGGACGCCATCGACGATCTCCACTTTCGCAGGCACCACGTTCATCGCCGGGCTGCCCATGAACGTTGCAACAAAAACATTCTCGGGGGTGTCGTAAACCTCTTTCGGCGTGCCCAGCTGCTGGACATAGCCGTCGAACATCACCGCGATCCGGGTCGAGAGGGTCATCGCCTCGATCTGGTCATGGGTCACGTAAACCACGGTGGTTTGCAGGTTCTGGTGCAGCTTCTTGATTTCGGTGCGCATGTCGACACGCAGCTTGGCGTCGAGATTTGAAAGCGGTTCGTCGAACAGGAAGACATCGGGATCCCGCACCAGGGCACGGCCCATCGCCACCCGCTGCCGTTGCCCGCCCGAAAGCTGGCCGGGCTTGCGATCCAGCAAGTGGTCGATCTGCAAGAGCGAAGCCACATCCTTCAGCGCCTTTTCGCGCTCGGGTTTTGGCGTGCCGTGCATTTC
The DNA here is from genome assembly GCA_964391555.1 of uncultured Rhodobacterales bacterium. Lineage (GTDB taxonomy): Bacteria > Pseudomonadota > Alphaproteobacteria > Rhodobacterales > Rhodobacteraceae > JAMWZF01. The sequence goes on along the minus strand of CAYMMT010000022.1, from coordinate 15,249 downwards.
CAGCCCGAACGTGATGTTCTGCGCCACGGACATGTTTGGGTAGAGCGCGTAGCTCTGGAACACCATGGCGATGTTGCGCTTGGACGGGTGGACCCCGTTCATCACGCGTTCCTTGATGGAGATCTCGCCCGAGGTGATCCCCTCCAGGCCGGCTATCATGTTGAGCAGCGTGGACTTGCCGCAACCCGATGGGCCAACGAGGACCAGGAATTCCCCTTCTTCCACCGCGATGTCGACCCGGTGCAGGACTTCGACGTTTCCGTAGGACTTGGTGACGTTGTTGATATCGAGAAAACCCATGGGATTATCCTTTGACCGATCCAGCCATCAAGCCACGCACGAAGAAGCGGCCCGCGACGATGTAGACGAGAAGAGTTGGGAGCGCGGCAAGGATCGCGCCGGCGAAATGGACGTTGTATTCCTTCACCCCCGTGGAGGACGATACGAGGTTGTTGAGTGCCACGGTCATCGGGGCTGCATCCCCGGAGGCGAATGAGGCCCCGAAGAGGAAATCGTTCCAGATATTGGTGAAAAGCCAGATGACACAGACCACGGTTATCGGCCCCGAGGAGGGCAGAAGGATCCGGTAGAAGATCTGGAAGAACCCCGCTCCGTCGATCTGCGCCGCCCTCACCAATTCCGTCGGGAAGGCCGCGTAGTAGTTGCGGAAATAAAGCGTCGCAAAGCCGATGCCGTAGACCACGTGGACGAGGACAAGGCCGGTCGTCGTGCCCGCGATATCCAGAATTCCGAGAATCCGCGCCATGGGGATCAGGACGATCTGGAACGGGATGAAACAGGAAAAGAGCATCAGGCCAAAGATGATCGTGTCGCCCCGGAACCGCCATTTCGTCAAGACGTAGCCGTTGAGCGCGCCGATGATCGTGCAGATCACCACCGCGGGCACCACCATGCGAATGGAGTTCCAGAAATAGGGCCGCAGGCCCGTCGGCTCGACCCCGATCTGAGCGGTCGACCAGGCCGAAAGCCACGGCGCGATCGTCCATTCCTGGGGCAGGGCCATCATGTTACCGCCGGTGATCTCTCCCAAGGGCTTCACCGAGTTCACCGCCATGATGAAGAACGGCAGCAGATAGAAGAGCGCGAAGAGAAGCAGGATCAGGTAGACGAAGGTCCGGCCCACCCGGCCAACGGAAGCGGCGTTGTCTTGAGTAGCAACTGACATCACTTCTTCTCCCGCAGTTCGGCGTAAAGGTAAGGCACCATGATCGCGGCGATGGTCATCAGCATGATCACCGCCGAGGCCGCCCCGATCCCCATTTGGTTTCGGGTGAAAGTGTAGGAATACATGAAGGTCGCAGGCACCGCCGTGGCGTTGCCAGGCCCGCCTCCGGTCAGCGCGATGACAAGGTCGTAGGACTTGATCGCGAGATGGCTGAGGATCACGAAAGCCGACAGGAAGGCAGGCCGCAGAAGCGGGATGATGATCCGGCGATAGAGCTGGAAGTTCGAGGCTCCGTCCATCTGGGCGGCCTTGAGGATTTCGTTGTCTATGCCGCGCAGGCCGGCAAGGAACATCGCCATGACAAAGCCCGAAGTCTGCCAAACCGCCGCAATGACAATGGTATAGATCGCCATGTCGCGATCCTTGATCCAGCCGAATTCAAAGCTTTCCCAGCCCCAGAGATGCATGGTGTTTTCAATGCCGATGCCGGGGTCGAGGAACCACTTCCACGCGGTTCCGGTCACGATGAACGACAGCGCCATCGGGTAGAGAAAGATGGGCCGCAGAACGCCCTCCCCCCTGATCTTCTGGTCGAGAAAGATCGCCAGCATCAGGCCGATCAACGTGCAGATGACAATGTAGAGCGAGGCAAAGATCGCAAGGTTCGTCACCGCCGTATCCCATTCGCGGATGCGGAAGAGTTTGGAGTAGTTCTCCCACCCCTCCCAGCCGTAGCTCGGCAACATCCGACTGTCGGTGAAGCTGAGGTAGATGGTGAATGCGATGAAGCCGTAGACAAAGAGGAGCACCAGCGCGAAGGACGGCGCCAGCACCAGCTTTGGCAGGAATTCCTGCATTCGGGTGCGCATATCGACGGATTTGGCGCTGGCCATGGTCGCTCTCCCTGTCACGAAATGATGTGGTGGAGGTCTGACGCGCGAGGGTCCCCGCGCGCCAGAGGTCAGTGGTTACTGAGCCAGTTCGACGGCGAGAACCATCTCGGCGGCAGCAGTCTCGGCGTCAAATTCGCCGTTGAAATGGGCGGTGATGACGTCGTACATCGCGTTCTGGACAGCCGGCGGGTTGGCGTGGCCATGGGCCATGGAGCCAAAGAGACCGCCGGAGGCAGCCGCCTCAGCCAGCTGAGCCATGCCAAGCTTGCCGCAGGCGTCGAACTCTTCGTCCGAGATGTCGGTCCGCGCAGGCACGGAGCCCTTGACGGTGTTGAACGCCACCTGGAAGCTCGGGCTCATGACCGACGAGGCCATGGTGACTTGAGAGGCCATCGCGGACTCATCGGTCACGTTGAACATGGCGAACTGGTCGGAGTTGAACGTCACGGTCCCTTCGGTTCCGGGCACGCGGAAGCACTGGAATTCTTCGCCCGCGGTCTGACCGGCGTTGACGAATTCGCCCTTGGCCCAGTCACCCATGATCTGGAACAGTGCTTCGCCATTCACGACCATGGCCGACGCGAGGTTCCAGTCACGACCCGAAAAGTTCTCGTCCACGAAACCACGCAGTGTTTCCATGCGCTTGAAGGCTTCGACCATCTCGGGGCCGCCGAGCGCTTCGGGATCGAGATCGATAAAGGCTGCCTTGTAGAATTCAGGGCCGCCGACGCCCATGGCGATGGAATCAAAGACAGTGGCTTCCTGCCAGGCCTGACCGCCGTGGGCCAGGGCGACATAGCCGGCGTCCTGCGCTGCCTGCATGGCTGCCACGAACTCGTCCCACGTGGTCGGCTGTTCGATGCCGAGTTCCTCCATGATCGCGGTGTTGGCCCAGACCCAGTTTGTGGAGTGGACATTCACCGGAGCCGACACCCAGTTGCCCTCATACTTCGAGAAGTTCTGGAGCGCGGCGGGAACCACGTCGTCCCACCCCTGCTCGGCGGCCAGATCATTGAGGTTGGCCAGAGCGCCTTCGGCGGCCCAGTCCTGGATCGCAAAACCGAGCATCTGCACGGCGGTGGGCGGGTCGCCCGCGGTCACCCGGGCCCGCAGGACGGTCATGGCGTCAGAGCCGCCACCACCTGCAACGGGCATGTCGGTCCAGCCGACACCTTGGCCCTCAAGGTCGCCCTTCAGGACGTTCAGCGCGGCGGCTTCACCACCCGAGGTCCACCAGTGCAACACCTCGACACCGGTCGAATGCGCTTCGGCATGCACCAGCGATCCTGTCGACAAAAGCGCCACCACGGCACCGGTCAGTTTCATCATACGCATGGGTTTCCTCCCTGGAATTTGCGTCTGTCTTTCTTCCTTCGTTCCCTGACCGAGGTCAGGTGTCATTCACCCAAGGTGCGCGTGTGCGCCCAACGCGCATCACGACCGATTTCACCTCAAGGAATTCTTCAAAGCCGTATCGTCCAATTTCGCGTCCCTGCCCGGATTGCTTCATCCCGCCAAAGGCGACCTCCGGGTATCCGTCCATCCAGGTGTTGGTCCACACAGTTCCGGCATCGGCCCGGCGCGCAAAGGAGAGACACGTGTGGACGTCTTTGCTCCAGACCCCGGCAGAAAGGCCATAGACGCTATCATTGGCCAGCGCGATGGCCTCATCGAGGGTCTTGAACGTCAGGACGGAAAGCACGGGGCCAAAGACCTCTTCCTGCACGATCCGCATATCGGAGGTCAGCCCGGTCACGACCGTGGGCTGGTAGAACTGCGACCCGACGCCATCGACGTCGAGCGGCGCACCGCCGAGCTTGACATCGGCCCCCTCGGCCCGGGCCTCTTGGACATAGACGTCGATCTTGGCCTGATGTTCCGCCGTGACAATGGCTCCGACCTGGGTCTCCGGGTTCAGCGGGTTGCCGTAGGCGACCTTGCGCGACAACTCCACAACCCTTGCGATGAAGGCCTCGGCGATATCCTCGTGCACGATGACCCGGCTCGACGAATTGCAGCACTGGCCCACGTTGAAATGCATCCCAAAGGCCACCGCGTCGGCAGCGTCCTCCAAATCGGCATCAGGGAAAACAACCTGCGGGTTCTTGCCGCCCAGCTCCAGCGCGACCTTCTTGAGCGTGCCCGCCGCAATCTCGGATATCCTCTTTCCGACGGCTGTGGAGCCCGTGAAGGTGATCATTTCCACATCGGCATGGGAGGTCATGAGGCTGCCCACCGGCATCCCGTGGCCGAGCACGATGTTGCAGACGCCCGCAGGCATCCCGGCCTCCACCAGCAATTCGGCCAGAAGCGCGGTCGTACCCGGTGTCATCTCGGAGGGCTTCACCACGCAGGTGCAGCCGGCGGCAAGAGCGAAGGGCAGCTTCTGGCTCAGGATCCAGAACGGGAAGTTCCAGGGCGTGATGATGGAAACGACACCGATGGGTTCCTTCAACACCATCGCGACCATGTCCTTGCCCAGCGTGTTATGGCTGTCGCCGTGGGTCGTGCGAGCGAGCGCGGCGGCATAGCGCCAGAGGTCGGCCGCGCCGCCTACTTCACCCCGGGACTGGCTGATGGGTTTCCCGCTTTCGAGGGTCTCGAGGATCGACAGGCGCTCCGTGTGTTTTTCGATCAGATCGGCGACCCTGAGGAGGATCGCCGCGCGCTCCTTGCCCGAAATCCGGCTCCAACGCCCGTCGTCAAAGGCCGTCCGGGCGGCCTTGATGGCCGCTTCCGTCTCGGCCTCACCTCCTTTGGCAGCGCGGCTGACAACCACACCGTGGGAGGGCGAGATGCGCTCGGACACAGCCCCATCAGCGCTGTCGACCCAGACACCATCGATGAAATGACGCAGGGCGACGGGCTCTGCCGGGATCGCGATCTCTGCGTCAGTGATGATTGTCAGGTCGTTCATTCAGGTGCCCTCAAAACCGGGTTTGCGTTTTTCCTGGAAGGCCGCGACCCCTTCGGCGCGGTCTGCGGTGGCGGCGATTGCAGCAGAGCCAAGCGCCTCGATCGAGGCGTCGCGGTCTTCTCCGACGGCGGCGTGGATCATGTTCTTGGAGATCTCGGTGGCCCGCGGCGACAGGGCTGCAACTTCGCAGGCCATTTCCCGAGCGACGCTCAGCACATCGTCGGCGATGGCGGCGGCAAATCCGCAATCCACCGCCCGCTCTGATGAAATCCGGCGCCCGAAGAGGGCCATTTCTTTGACCATAGGCTCAGGGATCAGGCGGGTCAGTCGCTGCGTGCCGGACCAGCCGGGTACGATCCCAACCCGCGCCTCTGGCAGGGCAAGGGTCGCGCGGGGGGTCATCACGCGCAGGTCGCAGGCCGCCGCCAATTCAAGGCCGCCGCCGAAAGCATGGCCATTAAGCGCCGCGATCGTCGGCTTGGACAACCGCGCCAGCCGGTCAAAGATCCGGTGCCCGTCACGCACCCAGTGGCGGGCAAATTCCGCAGGGGTCAAATCACCCCAGGCATTGATGTCCGCGCCAGTGCAAAAGGCCTTCTCACCGTCCCCCGTGACGATGGCCGCGCGGACAGTGGTGTCCCGTTCGATGGTAACAAGGTGCCCCTCCAGATCGTCCAGCATGGCGATCGTGAAGGCGTTCATCTTGGCGACATTCTCCAGCCGCAACAGCGCCGTACCATCCGTTATCTGAAGCGACACTTGGCTCATTGCGCCCACTCCATCGCGCCTTTGGTGAGCAAGCTCTTGGGCATTTCCACTGCGTTCTCCGCGACACTGACGCGTCCTTGGGAAGCGGCGATGATGTCGCGCTCAACGTGGATGCCGGGCATGATCTCGGTCGCGACGAGGCCGGTCTCTCCCAGCCGCATCACGCAGCGTTCAGTGATGTAGAGGACATCCTGGCCCAACTCTCGCGACCGGCGACCCGAGAAGGTGACGTGTTCGACCTCGTCCACCATCTTGGTGAACTTGCCCGGTGCAGCGACCGTCACGCCGTCGTCGTCCACCTCGACCGTCGCACCGGCCTCGAACCAGCCGGAGAAGACGATTTTTTTCGCCTGACTTGTGATGTCGACAAATCCGCCGCAACCGGCGGTCAGATACGGTTTCTTGCCAAGCTTGGAGACATTCACGTTGCCGTCGACGTCGACCTCAAGGAAGGACAGGAACGACATGTCGAACCCGGCTCCCTGGAAATAGATGAACTGCTGAGGGGACGGCACAAAGCCGTCTGCGTTCGACGCGCAGCCGAAGGCAAAATCGGTCAGCGGCATGCCACCGACCGCGCCCTGTTCGATGGCCCAAGTGACCGCTTCGGGTTGCCCGGCTTCCAGCAGGATACGCGGCACCATGGCCGAGATTCCAAATCCGAGGTTCGCCGTCATGCCGGTGTGCAGCTCCATCGCGGCGCGGCGGGCAATGACCTTTTCGATCCCGTAGTCCGGCACGGTGAAACTGTCCCAAGGGCGCTGGATTTCCCCCGAGATTGCTGGGTCATGGGGCGTCTCGGTCGTCTGCTTCTGCTCCGGGTCGATCACCACGAGGTCCACCAGATGCCCCGGCACACGCACGTCATGAGGGCGCAGGGAACCGCGCTTGGTCACGCGCTTGACCTGCGCAATGACCAGCCCGCCGTGGTTGCGAACGCAAATCGCCTGCTCAAGCCCGCCAAGATAGGCACCCTCGTGTTCGTAGGTCAGGTTGCCATGCTCATCGGCGGTGGTGGCCCGCAGGAGGCAGACATCCGGCACGATGTTGGGAAAATGCAGCCAGGTATCGCCATCGAATTCCACCCGCCGCACGATCGGCTCCGCCGCACCCCGGGCGTTCATTGCACAGCCTTCGCGGTTCGGGTCGGCGAAGGTGTCGAGGCCGATCTGCGTGAGCACGCCAGGCCGCCGCGCCGCGGTCTCGCGGGCCATGTCGAACATGATGCCCGAGGGCACGTTGTAGGCAGCGACACGGTCTTCGACGATCATGCGCCAGATCTCGGGCATGGGCAGGCTGGAGGGTCCGGAGGGGTAGGACCCGGCGAGGACCTTCTTCAGCAGGCCGTCCCGGGCAAGGTATTCCATCCCGCCAACACCATACATGTCCCCCGCCGCGATCGGATGGAGCGTGGTGAGGTCGCGGGGATGTCCCTCGGTCTCGAACCGTGCACCAATGGCCTTGAGCACCAGATCCGGGCAGCCGAGCGCGGATGAGGACGAGACAGTGATGACCGCCTGATCCGCAATGCGGCCCGCGGCCTCGGCGGCAGAGACAACCTTGCTCATGGCGCACCGCCATAATCGACGACAACGCTCTGGCCGGACTTGGCCGAGGCACGGACCGCGTGGGCCACCGCCAGCGACTTGACACCGTCCCAACCAGTTGCGGCGGGCTTCCCCTCTCCACGGATTGCCGCTGCAAAATCACTTAGCCCCTGAACATACAGATCGTGGTTCGAGAAATCGACGGCAACACGGCCGGACCCATTGACCAACTCGATCTGACCGACCGGCCGTTGCGTCATCACGCCAGAGGCAAAGACAGACCCGTCGGTGCCATGGACCTCGAGGCCGGACCCGGCAAAGGGATGGGTGAAGCTTTCGTGAGCCATCACCATGGCGCCGGACGGCATCGTCCACACCGACATCACACTGTCCTCAACACCGTCACCCATCCCCGATGCCGCCATTTGGGCGGCAACGCTTTGCGGGTCCTCATCAAGGACAAAGCGGGTGACATCGGCGTCATGCACGGTGATGTCGGGGATGACGCCGCCACCGGCGCCCGCGTCGTTGATGCGCCAGCCCTGGAGGTGTGGCGGAAGATGGACGGCGTGAAATATCCGCAGAGACAGCACCCGACCGATATGGCCCTCGGCCAAAAGAGCGCGGATTGCGCGGTGGCTGCCGGAACAGCGAAGATGGTGATTGGTCGCGAAGGTGACACCCGCCGTCTCGGCCGCGCGAACCATCGTGACCGCGTCGTCCAGCGTCATGGCGAGCGGTTTTTCGCACAGCACGTGCTTGCCCGCGGCGATAGCAGCCATGGCTTGCGGAAAATGCTTTTCGTTGGTGGTCGAGATGTAGACCGCGCCGATATCGGGGTCCGCCAGGGTGGCGTCCAGATCGGTGCCGGAATGTGGGATGCCGGTCTCGGCTGCATAGGCCGCGCCGCGCTCGGCAGAGCCCGACACGAGGCTATGGACGGTGTGGCCTGCCTGCGCCCGGATGGCGGAGATCACGTACTCTCTTGCGATGGTGCTTGCACCGATCAGCGCCCACTTCACCCGACATCCTCCCCAGCTTCTGGAACGTTCCAAATCAATAACTGGAACGTTCCATTTCTGTCAACAGGGAAATCTGCAGTTAAGACTTCCGGCGAATTCATTGGCGAAAAGTTCGTCGCGACGGAAGTCCGGCGCTAGGGTTGCGCCACGCCGTCTTCGGTGGATTTCAGGACGCCCCGCCCTTCCAGCGCAGCGCTCCGTTCGACATTCAGGTCGATGTGGCTGAAACTCGGGCAGAGTTCGACCCAGGCGCGCCAGGTCAGATCGAACCGGACCGTCTCGCCCGACATGTCGAGATGGCAGCCATCCAGGTTCAATCGGACCTCGATCGTGCGACCGTCACTGAAGTTGTAGGTCGCGAATGGCACCATATCAGGGATCGACATCGAAAACCGGCCTTCGGGTCGCATCCCGTCGACCGTAATCGTCATGCCGGGTTCGAGGTAATGGTCGAGCTGCAATTCAGGCGGGGCGACCTGATAATGCCGATAGTCGAAATCCACCGGCAACCGCGGGTGAACGTTCTCTTTCCAGTCGTCGTCGTAGGTTCCGACAAATGCACTTCGGCTCTCCCACCAGGGCGGCACCAAACCGAACCCCTGCGGCACGACGGAGCGGAACGGCGTCTTGCCCACAGGCGCGGCGCCGCTGTCGATCTGGGGAGCCTCGAACTCCAGATTTGTGGGCGTGTAGTCCTTGTGCAAGACACCCGGGCCAATGGGATTGCGGGCATCCACTTCCCCATCCGGATGGCCAATCACGCGCCCCCCGGCAGCTCGCGTCCAGCTCAGCTCGACCCTGTCAACGGGGTCGGAATCCGTCATCTGCCATTTCTCGTCATGGATCCAAGTGCGCGCGCCGCGTGCCCTGAGTTGCGCCGTGCAATCCCCGATCATGACTGAGGCTTCCAGGCTCTTGCGCGGTTTGTCCGAAATGATCGCCCCTCGCAACGTCAGGTCGGACATGGGCTTGAACGGGATCAAATCGTTGCAGGCGATCATGTCCGACTTGTGCGGGTCATCGACGAACACATCAGCCAGAACCAATTCGCAATTCGGATCAAGAAACTGCAACCCGTCAGGGTCGATGCGCACCCGTGCCCGGGCCGTAACCACCGCCATGCTGCGTCCATCGGGGCGGAGTTGCTCAAATCCCAGCGCCGGCAAGGGTGTATTGTTGGCCTGAAGCATCTCTTATCACTTTTTCTACACGAAATCCCGGAACACTGCGATTGCCGCTTGGTCGGATGCGATGTCCGAACACGCGGACCATTTCCGCCTCAACCCCCCAGATCCACTTCGGTGTGTTCCGAAAAATCCTCGTTTGGTTGGCGCGGCGCCCGTGACCAGCCAACAGACTTTTGAAGGGCCTCATCCGTGCCCTCGGCAGTCGCCCGGAACATACCGGCAGGCAAGAGAACCAGGCATTCGAAGGCGGTCAAGTTCAACTGGCGAAAATGGCAATCGGACCCTTTCACCAGGGGCGGCGCCTCGTTCAACGTCTGCAATCGCCGCAGCGCGGGCACCGGATCAACGCCAAAGAAGCGCTGTCCCGAGATATGCAGATCGGAGGCCGCGCTGTGGCACATGATGCTGTCAAGTTCGTCTTCGACGAAGTCCAGCATCAAGCCGGAAACGAAATTGACCCGCCGGGTTGGCTTGAAGGAAATCCCATCGGCAGCTAGAACCCCCATCGCTTCCCTGGCGGCCTCTTCGCCCATGGTTTCGACCAGTATCCGGTAGGCCTCGTCATCGCTTTGCTGGCCAACCGGCCCCGCGGCTTCGACCTCACCAAAGGGCTCAGCCCCGATATCAAGGACCGCCTCTTCACTCATACCGAAGGCAATCGGGCCAATCCCCTGATGTGGCTGGATTTCCCAATGGTCGTCCATGTCAGGCTCCTTTCGGTCTATCGGGCCATGCCATGGGCTCTCAGGCACTCGGCATAGGCCCGGGCTTGGGCAATGGATGCGGTATACTTGCCGGGAAACCGGCTCTCAACCTCGGCGGCATCGAGGTTGAAGGCCGCGAGGACCTGCCCTCGTTGCGCCAGCGCTCCGGCAGGGCCCGTCGCGCCGACGCCATAGGACGAAGTCATGCGGTGATCGGCCGGGTCCATACGGATCGCCGGCCCCATATCGCGCGGTAAAGGCGAGGCCGAATCGGCGGGCATATGATGGCTGTCCAGCCCGTCGCCGGTGGGATGCCTCGTGCAGCCATGGGCGCCGCCTCCGTATCCGTCAACCGGCGGCGGGCAGGCCAAGGCCGCGCAGGCGCCAAGAGTTGTCTCGAGCACGCGGGTTATGCGCACATTGTCCTCGGTCGGCCCCGAATTGGGTGCCGCCATGGCAACGGCACGATCGGCGACATCGTCGTAGAGCGACGCCGGAGGCGCCTCACCCGGGTTGGCGTGCTCCCAGACCGCGAGGTTGTTGACCAGGTCCTGACCAACCGCCATCTGGTCGGCGCCGGTGGCATCCAGAACGTCGCGGAGCCAGCGGCCCTGATCTTCGGTCAGGACCGATGTGATCGCACCAAACGGTGTTCCGTCAGCCACAGCCGTTGGCGTGAGTATCAGCGTGATTGCACCACCCGCCCGACGCAGGACCCAGCCTCCCGTGCGGGCGATCCGGTTCAGGATGCCGGTCGCAATTTCGGCAGAGGGAAGGCTGATGCCCGCCGTCCCGGCCGGATAGGAGATGCCGAGCGCCTGCGCCATTCGTGATCCTAGCCGTGATCGTAGGGGCTTTGGGCGAGGCGGATTGCCGGCGTCTCGGGATCCACCTCCATCGATTTGACGTAGACGAGCTTGCCGATGGTATTTCGGTTGTTCATCTCCCAGACATCGTTGTGGCGGATCGCCCATTCCCCCCGAATCCGGACGGCACCGGAATGGGTTTTGGGGTGGCAGACACTTTCTGTCGTACCCGACTTGATCCCCTTCCCGGTGCCTGGTGCATCGCCGGTGCATTTGGTCACGATCGACGCCATGTTGTGCGCGCGCTTGCCCGTCATGCGCACCGACGTGACGGTATTCGCGTCATCAGCCTGCTTTGCCGTGATCGAATAGGGGATCGGCACCATGGAGTTGCCGACGGGTGTCTTGCACACGTCCGGCGTGGTGCTGACGATAATTCCGTCGGCGATATCCCGACTGCCTTCTTTTGGAGAACTCATCCGCCAAGCCTCAATTCAGGTCGATGACCTTGCCGTTGATCTGGACGTTGCCAGACGCCGTGAAATTGAACTTCGTTCCTATGATCGTCACGTTTCCGTCGCTATCCATCACGAATTTGGATTTGCCGACATTGATCACGAACTCGGTTCCGACGTTGACCGTCATGGTGTGGCCAACGGACGTGTTCTTGTAGGCCCCAATCTGCTCTGTCCGCGCGAGGCCGATCGTGTCGGACACGAACTTTTCGACCACCGTGTTCATCACGCCGGACATCGGCATTGTGGACGACAGGAGCGCGCCAAACGAGGACCCTGTCGCGACCTGTTCGGCCCCCGCGATAGCCTTGTGGTTGCCCGCTCCGGCGAAACCCGACGCCTTTCCACCTGTCAGGGACTCGGTCATCGCTCCGACTTGGGCGACAGCGCCGACAAAGCCGGACACGCCTTTGTCCCCGACAGCTTCCGCACCGGCAAGCGCGTCCTGTCCGCCCGCCGCGGCAACGGCGCCCAGCGCTGCAAAAAGGCCAAATCCCGACGACCCAACGCTGAGATTCATCGATCCGCCGATGTTCTCCTGATGGTTCTTGCCGATGCTGATGGCCTTGTTGCGGCCAACGCTTTCGACCTGATCGTTGTCGACGCGCTTGGAGCGGTTGTTGAGAACCTTGAGTGTCTGATCCTTCTGGGCGTGCAGCGAGATGTTCTCCTCTCCGCACTGATCCTCGAAGGTGATTTCGTTGAACCCGCCCCCCTGGTGGGTATCAGAACGGAAAACCGACTTCGTCTTGTGTTCCGGCAGGGGGTAAGGGGGGTCATTTTTTCCATTGTAGACGCATCCGGTGACGAGGGGTTTGTCGGGGTCACCTTCGAGGAATTCGACGACCACCTCCATGCCGATGCGCGGGATCACCATGCCGCCCCACCCCTTCGAGGCCCAGTTCTGCGAGACCCGGCAGCGCATGGTATGGGCTTTGTCGAGATCCCAGTGCAGATGCACCAGAATACGACCGTATTCGTCGCAGTCGATCTCGCCGTCGCCCACGACCGTTCCGGTCTGGGGACCCCGGACCGTGGCCAGCGGTGTCTTCCGTTCCGGAACCATGGGGCGGTCCGACGGCATCATCACATAGTGCCCTTCGTAGGCATCTTCGTCACTGACTTCGGACGACGATCTATAGGCATTCGCCCGGAACAGATGCGTCGCCGACAGGCAGAGGTACTCGGCCCCGTGACCGGGCACAGCGTCGCCCTCCAACGTCATCCGTGACCCGGCCCGCAAGGACACGACATCCCCGTCCGCCTCGAAACGATCGGACTGCCCCCGCTCCGACTTGGTCCTGAGGTCTGCAACCACGCTGCCGCGCCCGGCCTCGAGGTAGTCCCCGGGGAAATCGTAGCTCTCGATCGCACCCTGCGGGTGACCGGCATCCCCCGTTCGATCCACTTCCATGGCTGCAGTCGGCGTCTTGAAATTGTAGTCCGTCAGCCGGATCGTCCCCGTGGTGATGCGCCGTGCACGCGCCCAGCGCCGAACATGACCGATTTCGCGCATATGGTGTCCGGCATGGGGCTTGTAGGGCCGTGCCCCGATATCGATGTGCTCTTTCGCATCATCCGACAGCACCATGAGGTGGTCGCCTGACTTGTGCTCGAAATGGTAGCTGATCCCGTGCCGCTCCATCATTCGGCACGCGAAGTCCATGTCGCTTTCGCGGTACTGAACGGTGTATTCGAGCTCGGGATAGTCCTGACTCAGGCGCGTCTCTGTCTTGCCGACATCGGCGTATGCCCCGAGGAGTTCTTCGAGTATCTCGATGACGCTTTTGTTGTGAAAGATCCGCTGGTTGCGACGGAGCGAGGCGAGGAAGAACCACGGCTGAAGCCGTAGTTGATAGCCGTCGCCGTGATCAGTGAGTCCCGTCCAGCGCGCCTCGGTGACGATACCGTCGAAGGCCTGTTCGCCACCCTGAAGGGTCGAAATGTCGACAGTTGCGTGGGTGCCAATAAGGCTGTCGAAGTCGACGTCCGATGCCGCGGCGATGCAAGACACCTCAAAATCGAACAGGTCGTTGAGCCGCTCGCGCCCCTCGAACCCAGTGAGGACCAATTCGTCCTTGCCCAGAATCGTCGAAAGGCGGCCCGGCCGGGTATCTTGCGTAAACGGCGCGTTCATTGGTTACTCCACCCAAAGTTGCAGAGCGGAGGTTAACGAACACAAGGGCCATGGCAAAGCCAAAATAGGCATTGCGCGAAATGCCCGTCCATCGAGTGAGGCCAATGAGACATGGCCCGATCGAACGGCGAGGCCCGCCTGCCCCGGAGCGGGTCTCTAGTCGTCTCCGCGCAGGATCAAGACCGAACAATTTGCCCGGCGCGCGACGCGCGACGCGGTCGACCCGAGGAAATAATCAATCGCAGACGGATTGTGGGCCCCGACAATGATGAGCCCGGCTCCGATTTCCTGGGCTATTTCAGTGATCTGGACGCCGGGTTTCCCGGTGGTGATCTTGCAATCGATATCCGCCGCGTCACCCGCGATCGACTTGAGGTTGGCCATCACTTTGTCGGTCAGGTGGTTTTCCGACTTGATCGTGACGAACTCCTGAGTAAATCCGGGGATCTGCTCGAGCACGGTCAACAGCGTGATCGTCCCACCCGGTGCGAGCATGCCCCGGGCCGTTGCCAGTTTGCTTTTGACCAGCGGTTCGTGGTCAAGCGCTACGGGGATCAGGATCGAATTGTACACTTGGGAATCTCCTATTTCGAAAAGCGGGATACGGGCATCTCAGGCCGATCCCGCCAAGTGTCGGGCGTGTTCCACCAACTCGGTCGGCACGTTGATCCCGTTGGTTCTTGCCGCGGTCAGGGCCGCGCGGCGGCGGGCACCGGGCAAACGGGCGCCGGGCGTGTTGGCTATGTCGTCCAATAGGGTACGAACCCGCACCGAAAAGTCGGCCCGACCTTTCGGATCGATCGCGATCAGGGTCTGACCCACGCGAGGCGCGGCGCCCTCGGCATGAAAGAAGGACCCGGCCTCGGAACTGAAGGCGCTGCCGGTCAGGGCGGCGGCGAGGATCTCGACCATGAGCGCCAGCGCACTGCCCTTGGCCTCACCCATCGGGACCATGGTGCCGGCAAGTGCCGCTTCGGGATCCGTCGTCGGGTTGCCGGAGGCGTCCAGCGCCCAACCTTCTGGAATCGGACGCCCGGCCTTCTTGGCCGCCATGACCTTGCCGCGGGCAACAACCGACAGCGACAAGTCCACCACCAGCGGATCCCCCCCGGCAACAGGGGTGGCAAAGGCGATCGGGTTGGTGCCAAAGAGAGCCTCGGACCCGCCCCAGGGGGCGATGGCCTTTGGTGTGTTGGCAACCATCAGCCCGACCAACCCGGCCTCGGCCAGACGGTCGACCTGTTGGGACAGGGCGCCACAATGATGGGAATTTCCTATTGCCATCAGGGCGATGCCTTGCTCCCGCGCCAGCGGAACACCCCTGTCTAGAGCCGCATCGAGCGCCGGGTAGGCAAAGCCAAGCCCGGCATCCACGTGCAGGACGGCTGGTGCCAGTTTCTCGACGACGACATCGGCCTTTCCGTCAATTTTCCCACTTTGTACCTGTGCAGCATAGTCGGCGAGACGCGAAAACCCGTGACCCACCTGCCCTTCCGCCTCCGCACCAACCAGGGCGCGGGCAACCGAAGCAGCCGTGGCGGTCGGCACGCCAACAGCTTCGAAGGCG